>NZ_JBFTRV010000006.1:0-318665 GCF_056399665.1 Massilia sp. 01N410
TCCGCGACCTGGCCGGCATGATGCTCGAGCTGGCCGCCGAGTACCCGGAATACGCGGCCGGCGCGCAGAAGGTGCAGATCGTCGAGACCAGCTCGGGCGCCTACTACGGCGCCGGCTACCAGGACGTGCAGAACCGCGTGCCGAAGATCAAGAACACGATGCAGGACCTGGACTGGGCGCCGACCACCAACATGGCCGACGCCCTGCGCGGCATCTTCGATGCCTACCGCGGCCAGGTCGGCGTCGCACGCGGCCTGGTCGAGTGAACCATCCCCGGCACAGCAGTGCCGACGGGATGACCTATATCCGTCGCGACCCGGTGACTGCTCGTGTCATCTACAAGGCGCAGGTCATCCTCCGCATCCTCGGTCCGGGTGCGGCGCGCGCCTTCATGAGGACCATGAGACTGGACGCCGCCCTGATCGAGCGCGTGCTGGGGGCGCAGCAGCACGCGCTGCGGCGCTAGGATGCCGGACCGGCGGCGCCGGCAAGGAAAGCCCACAGCGGCGAATCCTCGCGCGTCGCCACGTTCAGCCGCATGCGCGTGGACGGCAGCTGGTCCGGCGAAAACAGGCTGCCCGGCGCCAGCAGCAGGCCCTGCTCCATGGCCTGTGCCGCCATTACGCTGGTATCCCTGCCGGCATCGACCCACAGGAACATCCCTGCCGAAGGCAGGCTCTCCAGCTTCAGTCCCAGCTCTTCGATGCGGCGGATGGCCTTCGGCCGCGCGCCGTCCAGGCGCGCGCGGATGCGCTCGAGGTGCTTGCGGTAGACGCCCTCCGCCAGGATCTTGTAGACCACCCGTTCGCCCAGATCGCTGGTGGTGAGGGTCGCCAGCATCTTGCGGTCGGCCAGGCGCAGCGCCAGTTCCTTCGAGGCCGCGATGAAGCCGACCCGCAAATTGGCCGCCAGCGACTTCGAGAATCCCCCCAGGTAGATCACCCGCCGCAGCTGGTCGAGCGGCGCCATGCGCGTGGCCGGCTGTGCCGACGGACCCGGGTGCAGGTCGCAATAGATGTCGTCTTCGACGATGACGAAGCCGTGTTCCTCGGCGATGCGCAGCACCTGGAAGGCCTTGGCTGCCGACAGCGAGGTCGAACTCGGATTGTGGAGCACCGAATTCACCACGAACAGGCGCGGCTTGTGCAGCGCCGCCAGTTCGGCCAGCTTCGCCACGTCGGGCCCATCTCCGAGGCGCGGGATGCCGACGACCTTCAGGCCCATGGCGGCAAAGGAGCCGAACATCAGGAACCAGGCGGGATCCTCGACGAACACGGTGTCGCCCGGCCGGCACAGCTCGCGCGCCACCAGGTCCAGGGCCTGGGTCACGCCCACCGTGGTCACGATCTGGTCCGGCGCGGCTTCGATCTCGAGTTCCGCCAGCTTGCGCTGCAGTTGCTGGCGCAGCGGCAGATAGCCCTGCGGCGCGCCATAGTTGAGCAGCATGGCGCCCGGCTGGCGGCCGATGGCGCGCAGGGCGCCGGCGATGCCGGGACCGTCCAGCCATTCGGCCGGCAGCACCCCGGCGGCGGAACTGGTCTGGCCCGGCGCCTGGCGGAACAGGTTGCGGATCAGCCAGACCACGTCCAGGGCCGGCGCCGGCGGCGCACCCGCCACCACCGCTTCCTTCAGGCCCGTGTTCAGCGGCGAACGCTCGCGCACGAAAAAGCCGGCGCCGCGGCGCGATTCCAGATAGCCCTGGGCCACCAGGCGGTCGTAGCTGGCCACCACCGTGAACGGCGAAACCCCGTGCGCGCCGGCGAACTGGCGGATCGAGGGCATGCGGGCGCCGGCGCGCAAGTGCTTGTCGTCGATGCGCGCGGCCACCGCGCGGACGATCTGGTCGGCCAGCGGCTCGCCGGAATCGCGTGAGATCCGGGCTTGAAACCCGGGGGCCTGGGAGACTGTGTTGGTCATTTCGCCATGACAGTGTGAGGGTTTATGCGGGTAACTGTATAGGTACTGTACTGCTCTTGAGGTCTAGCATAGCGCTGACCAGGTATTGACGCAATCGCCACAGGAGCCAATATGACACAGTCCACCCTCGCCTCACCTTCCTTGCAGGCGGCGCGCGACGAGCACCGCAGCGAAACCCGCGGCATGCTGCTCGGCCTGGCCGCGGTCGCCCTGTTCAGCCTGACCCTGCCCTTCACGCGCATGGCCGTGGCCGAACTCGACCCGCTGTTCGTCTCGCTGGCGCGGGCCGTCGGCGCGGCGCTGCTGGCCGGCGCCTGGCTGCGCTGGAAAGGCGCGCCGCGGCCGCCGCGCACAGCCCTCCCGGCGCTGGCCGTGGTGGCGCTGGGCTGCATCATCGGCTTTCCGCTGCTGACCTCGATTGCCATGCGCACCCTGCCGGCCTCGCACGGCGCGGTGCTGATCGGCGTGTTGCCGCTGTGCACCGCGCTGTACTCGGCGCTGCGCGGCCACGAGCGTCCTTCGGCCGGCTTCTGGGCGCTGGCCCTGATGGGTTCCGGCCTGGTGGTGGTATTCGCCCTGACCCAGGGCGGAGGCCGCCTCGAGCCGGCCGACTTGCTGATGTTCGCGGCGGTGCTGTCGGCCGCGGCCGGCTACGCGGAGGGCGGACGGCTGGCGCGCGACCTGGGCGGCCGCGAAACCATCTGCTGGGCGCTGGTGCTGGCGGCCCTGCCCAGCGCGGTGCTGCTGGCCGTGCTCGACCCCGGCCAGTTCGCGCGGCTGGGCGCGGTGGGCCTGCGCGCCTGGCTGGCGCTCGGCTACGTCACCGTGTTTTCGACCATCGTCGGCTTCTTCTTCTGGTATCGCGGGCTGGCGCTGGGCGGCGTGGCGCGGGTCGGCCAGGTGCAGCTGGTGCAGCCCTTCCTGTCGCTGGGCGGCGCCTGGCTGCTGCTGGGCGAGCCGCTGACCGCCGCCAATTGCGGCTTCGCCCTGGCGATCATCGGCGTGGTCGCAGCCGGACGCCGGATGCAGGTGCGCACGCGATGAGCCGGACGTAGCCGCGCGCAGTGGCAAGTCGTACAATACCGGCTCTTTATTACGTAATCTGGGGATTCCATGTCCGTCTACGACAAACTCAAAGAACTGAACATCACCCTCGCCTCGCCGGCCGCCCCGGCCGCGGCCTATGTCATGTATGTGCAGACCGGCAACCTGGTCTTCATCTCCGGCCACATCGCCAAGAACGCCGACGGCTCGCCGAACACCGGCCTGCTGGGCAAGGACAAGACCACGGCTGACGGCCAGGCCGCCGCGCGCTCGGTCGCCATCGACCTGATCGGCACCCTGCAGGAAGCCTGTGGTGGCGACCTGAGCCGCGTGAAGCGCATCGTCAAGGTGATGAGCCTGGTCGCCTCGACCCCGGAGTACAACGAACAGCACCTGGTCACCAACGGCTGCTCGGAACTGCTGGGCGAAATCTTCGGTGAGGCCGGCAAGCATGCCCGCTCGGCGTTCGGCGTGGCCTCGCTCCCGCGCGGCACCTGCGTCGAAATCGAGATGATCGTGGAAGTAGCGTAATCACGCAGGATGGGCACCCGTGCCCACCCTGCAAATTCCGGGGCGAGCCCACAAGGCAAGCTCCTTTTAACGAAGCCGCTCATCCAGCGTGCTTTATAATGGCCGACGCACCCCAGCCGTCCTTCTCCAGTGAGATCAGTATGAAAATCGAAAATCCCAATCCCATCCAGTGGCACTTCTCGGAACGCGCACAGCAGCTGCAAAGCTCGGCGATCCGCGAAATCCTGAAGATTACCCAGCGTCCGGAGATCATCTCCTTCGCCGGCGGCCTGCCGTCGCCCGCCACCTTCCCGGTCGAGCGCATGAAAGCCGCCTACGACAAGGTGCTGTCCGAAGCCGGCAAACAGGCCCTGCAATACGGCCCGACCGACGGCTACGCGCCGCTGCGTGAATGGATTGCGGCTTATCTGTCGACCCCGGACTGCAAGATCCTGCCCGAGCAGATCCTGATGGTGTCCGGCTCGCAGCAGGCCCTCGACCTGCTGGGCAAGGTACTGATCGACGAAGGCAGCAAGGTGCTGGTCGAGACCCCGAGCTACCTGGGCGCCCTGCAGGCGTTCTCGGTGTACCGTCCCGACTTCCACTCGGTCGAGACCGACGATCACGGCCTGGTGCCGTCCTCGCTCGAAGGCCTGGCCGAAGGCGCGCGCCTGCTGTACGCGCTGCCGAACTTCCAGAACCCGACCGGCCGTTCGCTGTCGATCGAGCGCCGCCGCGAGCTGGTCGAGACCTGCGCCCGCCTGGGCCTGCCGCTGATCGAGGACGATCCCTACGGCGCGCTGTCGTACAAGGGCGAGCCGATGCCGCGCATGCTGAACATGAACCCGGACGGCGTGATCTACATGGGCTCCTTCTCGAAGGTGCTGACCCCGGGTATCCGCCTCGGCTACGTGTGCGCCCCGCTGCCGCTGGTGCGCCGCCTCGAGCTGGCCAAGCAGGCCGCCGACCTCCACACCGCCCAGCTGACCCAGATGGTCGTGCACGAAGTGGTCAAGGACGGCTTCCTGAACGAGCACATCCCGACCATCCGCAGCCTGTACGCCAACCAGTGCCAGGTGATGCTGGACGCGATGGACGAGCACTTCCCAAACAGCGTGACCTGGACCCGTCCGGAAGGCGGCATGTTCATCTGGGTCGAGCTGCCGAAGCACATCGACGCCACCAAGCTGCTCGACCAGGCGATCGCCGCCCGCGTCGCCTTCGTGCCGGGCGCGCCGTTCTACGCCAACGATCCGGCCACCAACACCCTGCGCCTGTCCTTCGTGACCGTGCCGCCGGAGCGCATCCGTGAAGGCATCGCCGTGCTGGGCAAGCTGATCAAGGACCAGCTGTAATCTCCCCGCTTCGAGTGCGACTTTTGGTTGTCCTGGACGACCAAAAGTTGCGCCAAAGTCACAAATTTTTCTATCAAACAAGCAATACTTGCCCTCTGACAGTGCCCAACGATGTATGATTTTGAACGATCAATCATCGCGCAGCTTCACGAGGCACAGTATGCCCAACCTAGCCAGCGCGGGGCTGTCCACGCCCCGCAAGCCTGCCATTCTCATCGTCGACGACGCCGCGGACAATCTCGCCGTGCTGCGTACGATGATGCTGCGCCAGGGTTACCAGACCTTCGTCGCCACCTCGGGTGAGCGCGCCCTCGAAATCGCCCGGCGCATCCAGCCCGACCTGGTGCTGCTCGACGTCGTCATGCCCGGCCTGAGCGGCCTGGAGACCTGCCGCCGCATGAAGGCCCACCCGGCCACGGCGCGCATTCCCGTGATCTTCATGAGCGCGCGCGGCGAGACGGAAGACATCGTCGCCGGCTTCGACATCGGCGCCGCCGATTACATCCCCAAGCCGCTGCGCATGGAAGAAGTCTGCGCCCGCGTGCGCGCCCAATTGCGCCTGACCGGCGGCAGCGACGCCCAGAAGGAACAGGCGGACCGTCTGCGCATGATCGTCGACAGCATGGACCAGGGCCTCCTGATCGTCGAACGCTGCGGCCGCATCCAGTACGCGAACCCGGCCTGCGACCGCTACCTGGGCCATGCCGCCGACGAGCTGGTGGGCCGCTCGCTGGCCGAGCTGCTGGCCCAGCAGGAGAGCCATCCCGACGACTGCGCCGCGATGGAAGCGGTCGGCCACGGCACCCGCGAAGTCCTGATCCGCCACCGCGACGGCGGCCTGCGCGCGATGGACCTGACGATGACGCCGATGCACGCGGCCGACGGCCTGTTCGTCGCCCTGCTGCACGACATCACCCACCACAAGCAGTCCGAGGATGCGCTGCAGCGTGCCGCCATGCTGGACCCGCTGACCAGGATCGCCAACCGGCGCCACTTCGACAGCTTCCTGGAGCGGGAATGGCAGCGTGCGATCCGCAACGCCCAGCCGCTGTCGCTGGTGGTGCTCGACGTCGACCACTTCAAGCTGTACAACGACACCCTCGGCCACGCCGCCGGCGACGTCTGCCTGCAGAAGGTGGCCCAGGCGCTGCAGGCGCACGCCCTGCGCCCGACCGACCTGGCGGCGCGCTACGGCGGCGAGGAATTCGTGCTGCTGTTCGCCGAGACACCGCAAGAGGCCGCGGCCCGCCTGGCGGAAGCGATCCGCACCACGGTCGAAGCCCTGCAGTTGCCGAACCCGCGCTCGCCGACCTCGCCCTGGATCACGGTCTCGGTCGGCGTCGCGACCATCGTGCCGACCCAGCTCGACCAGATCGGCCAGCTGTTCGTCTGCGCCGACCGGGCCATGTATGCGGCCAAGGGGGGTGGGCGGAACCGGGTCGAGACCGCGGTGGCGGGGGCGGCCTGGGATGCGGTTCGGAATGCGGCGATGATGTAAGCACGCCACCGTCGTTCCCGCGAAAGCGGGAATGACGTTCATGGGCCAACGACGTCAGCGGACCTGCGGATACCCCGTAATCTCCGCAATATCCCGATAAAGCGGCTGCAACTGCTTATACATCCGCTTGTACACCTGCCGGTACAGCCGGTCATAAATCGACCGGTGCTCCGCCACCGGCTCGAACACCCGCCCCACCCTGGTCATGGCCGCCACCGCCGCATCGAAATCGCGGTGCAGGCCCAGTCCCACCGCCGCATCGATGGCCGCGCCCAGGCCCGAGGTCTCGTAGACGTGGGGGCGCGCGGTCGGCAGGCCGAAGATGTCGGCGGTGAGCTGCATCGCGCAGTCGCTCTGGGAGCCGCCGCCGGACACCCTCAACTCGGTGATCGCCACGCCGCTGCGCTTCTCGATCCTCTCCTTCCCTTCGCGCAGCGCATAGGCCAGCCCCTCCAGGATGGCGCGGTAGACGTGGGCGCGGGTATGGACGTCGCCGAAGCCGATGATGCCGCCCTTGGCCTCGCGGCCCGGCACGCGGATACCGGGCGTCCAGTAGGGCTGCAGCATCAGGCCCATCGAGCCGGGAGGCACGGTGCTGGCCATGCGGTCGAACAGCTGTTCGGGCGCGACGTCTTCCGCCAGCGCGCGCAGCTGTTCGTGGTGGCCGAACTGCTCCTTGAACCAGTTGACCATCCAGTAGCCGCGGAAGACCTGCACCTCGTTGCTGTAGGCGCCGGGCAGCGCCGCCGGGTAAGGCGGAATGAAGGGCGTGACCTCGGTATAGCGCGTGCTGGTGGTGTTGATGGTGGCCGTGGTGCCGTAGCTCAGGCAGCCCACGTGGGGCTCGCGGCAGCCGGCGCCGATCACCTCGCAGGCCTTGTCGGCGGCGGCGGCCAGCAGCGGCAGGCCTTCCGGGATGCCGGTGGCCTGCGATGCGTCGGAAGTCACCGTGCCCAGGCGCTCGCCGGGCTCGACCAGCTCGGGCAGCATGTGGGGCTCGACCGCCAGCGCCTGCCACTTCCAGTCGTGGCGGGCGGCCCAGCGGCGGCGCTTGTAGTCGAATGGCAGATAGGCCACCTGCGAACCGCTGGAGTCGGCGAAGCGCCCGCACAGCCGCCAGTTCAGGTAGCCGGACAGCAGCAGGAACTTGTCGGTGGCCGCCCAGATGTCCGGCTGGTGGGCCTTGATCCAGTTGATCTCGGCCTCGCCGCGGAAGTAATCGATGGTGCCGTCCACGCGCGCCAGCTTGAACGCCGCCTGCCACCACCAGGCGATGCCGGGCCAGGTGTCCGTGCGGCGCTGGTCGAGCCAGGTAATGGCCGGCCGCAGCGGCTTGCCGTCCTTGCCGAGATTGACCACGGTGCCGCGCTGGGTGGTCACGGCCACGCCCTGCACCGCGGCCTTGTCGACGCCGGGCTGGCCCCACAGGCCATGGCAGGCCTTGCACAGCGCTTGCCAGTAATCCTCGGGATCGTGTTCGGCCCAGCCGGGCTGCTCGGAAAAATATGCATCCAGCATAATTTGCGACTTCGCCACGATATTCCCGTTCAGGTCGAACAGCAGCGCGCGCACGCTCTGGGTGCCGTTGTCGATGGCGAGGATGGTCGGCTGGGTCGTCATTGCGCTGTCTCCTGCGGCAGCCCGTAGTGGGAGTTCCACAGGGCAGCATAGTTTCGTTCTTCTTCTTGCCAACGCGCGTCGCTCCAGCCCAGCTCCGGCCGGCAGATCGCGCGGACGCGCGGCATCAGCGCGGCGCCGCCCTGCTTCAGCTGCAGGCCCAGGCGGGTGCGGCGCAGCAGCAGGTCGTCGAGGTGCTGCACGGCTTCCGCGCGCGCGGCCCAGCGCAGCTCCGCCCACAAGGTCTCGGTGCCGGGAATGAGCTCGAATTCGTCCGCGCCGGCGGCGACCAATAATGCGCCGGTGGCGGCGCCGTACCGGCCTTTCAAACGGCGAAGCCGGGCGCCGCACAGCCGCTCGTGGCAAGCCTCGGGCGGCGGCGCGAACACCCGGCAGGGCTGCAGCTGGTCGCGCCAATCCGGCAACTGGGCGCGCACGCTCGCAAGCGCGTCGAGGGCGATGGCGCGGAAGGTGGTCAGCTTGCCGCCGGCCACCGCCACCAGCCCGTCCTCGCTCCAGACGCTGTGCTCGCGCCCTTCGCGCGAGGCCTCGGCGTGGCCGCCCGCGATGACCGGACGAACCCCGGCAAAGGTCGACAGCATATCGCCTTCGCCGATGCCGAGCTGGGGAAACTGGGCCTGCACGGCCGCCAGCAGGTAATCGAGTTCGGCCCGCGTGATGCGCGCCTCGGCATCCAGCGGCTGGGCGTGATCGAGGTCGGTGGTGCCGACCAATGTGACGCCCTCCCAGGGATAGGCGAACACCGGGCGGCCATCGTGCGGGTGCATCAGGCTCACGGCCTGGGACAGCGGCAGGCGCCAGGCCGGCAAAATCAGATGGCTGCCGCGCAGCGGACGCAGGCGCGGTCCCTTGCCGTGCAGGGCGCCGGACCAGGCGCCGGTGGCATCCACGACCACGCGGGCGCGGACTTCATGGCCGGCATTTCCGATCCCGTCATGCAGCAACGCGCCGGCCACCCGCCCCTGGTCGCGGATCAGCGCGCGTGCGGCCACGTAGTTCAGCGCCGAGGCGCCATGATCCATCGCCTCGCCCAGCACGCGCAGCACGAGGCGCGCGTCGTCGGTCTTGGCGTCGGTGTAGACGATGCCGCCGGCCAGGCCTTTACGTTCGACATTCGGCGCCCGTTCGAGAAATTCCTCGGCGGCGAGCCAATGCCGCTCGCGCCTTCCGGCCAGCAGGTCGTAGATGGCCAGGCCGGCCAGGAAGCTGCGGCGGCCGCGCTGGCCCTCGTAATGGGCGAAGGCGAAGCCCTGCGGCTCGACCAGCCCGGGCGCGTCGCGCAGCAGGCTTTCGCGTTCGCGTACCGATTCGCGCGTCAGGTGCAGGTGACCATCCTTCAGGTAGCGCAGGCCGCCGTGCACCAGCTTCGACGAACGGCTCGAGGTGCCCCAGGCGAAGTCGCGCTGCTCGACCAGCATGGCGCGCAAGCCCCGGCGCGCGGCTTCCAGCAGGATGCCGGCGCCGGTGATGCCGCCGCCGATCACCAGCAGGTCCCACTCCTGCGCCATCAGGCCGGGCAAGGCGGCGCGGCCGTCCCTCCTCCATAGCGCCGTCATGGGCTCACCAGTTTGCCGGGATTCATGCAGCCGCCCGGATCGAACTGGAGGAACACGGTGCGCAGCGCCTCCATGCCGAGCCGGCCCTTCTCCGCCTGCAGCCAGGGCGCGTGGTCGCTGCCGACGCCATGCTGGTGGCTGATGGTGCCGCCACTGGCGACGATCGCTTCCGACACCGCGGTCTTGAGGCGGCGCCAGCGCGCCAGGTCGGCGTCGTAATCGCCGGCCAGGCGCCAGATGAAGGTCGTGTACACGCTGGCGCCCTGCGGATACAGGTGGGACAGGTGGGTGTAGGCATGCACCTGCTCGCCATCCGCGGCCAGGGCATCGGCGGCGGCCCGCTCGACCGCGCGCATGCCCGGCGTCACGCGCGGCCAGTCGAGGGCCGTCTCGACGGTATCGATCGCATACCCGCGTTCCCAGGCCGCGTTGCGCAGGTAGACGTTGCGGAAGCGGTTCTTCTTCCAGCGCTCGCCCAGGCCGCGGCCCGCGTGCACGCCCTGGAACCGGCGCGCGAGCGTCAAGGCCGCCGCCAGGGCCGCGCGCGCCTGCTTGCGAGCGCCGCTGGCGCCGACCAGCAGCATGCACTTGCCTTCGCCCGCGCCACGCAGCCGCAGCAGTGTCTCCAGCAGGGCCACCTGCCGGGGATGCCCGGCCAGGGTCAGCATGGTCGCCGTCTCCACCGGATTGGACAGGCGCAGCATCGACAGCCCGAGCCGCGCCTGCACGATCGCGCGCACCGCCGTCTCGGCGCGCTCCCAGTCCGGCAGGAACACGGCGTGGAAGGCTTCGAATTCCGGCACGGGACTGATGCGCACCGTGGCATCAAGGAGGATGCCGAGCCGTCCTTCGGAACCCAGCACCAGCTCGCGCAGGTCGGGGCCGGCGGCGGACGCCGGGAAGGTCGGCAGCTCGAGCCTGCCCTGCGGCGTCTCCATGCGGCCGCCGGCGAACAGCTGCTCGATGCGGCCGTAGCGCAGCGACTGCTGGCCGGAGGAACGCGTGACGATCCAGCCGCCCAGGGTCGAGTATTCGAAAGATTGCGGAAAGTGGCCGAGGGTATAGCCCTGGGCGCGCAGCTGGGCTTCGAGGTCAGGACCGGCGACGCCGGCGCCGAAGGTGGCCAGCAGGGATTCGCGATCGAGGCAGGTGAGCGCGCGCAGGCGTCCCATGTCGACCGACAGCGTCGGCCTGTCCCGCGCCGCATCCAGATGGCCGCAGACACTGGTGCCGCCGCCGTAGGGCACCACGGCCGCGCCGGCGTCGACGGCGAAGCGGATCAGGTCGCGCACCTCGTCCGCGCTTTCCGGAAAGGCCACGCCGTCCGGCGCCGCCTCGATCCGGCCGTAGCGCAGGCGCAGCCAGTCGGGCAGGCTCTGGCCCAGCGCATGGGTCAGGCGCACGGCCGGCGTGGTGTCGACCAGCGGATGCGGCGGCAGGCGCGAAGGCGCGAGCTGCGCGCACACGGCCTCGAAGGCGGCGTCACGCGGCACGCTGCCCGGTCCCAGCTTCTGTTCGAGGAAACGCAGCGCGCCCTCGCCGATCGGCACCTCGATCGTATCGTCTCCCCAGCCGTTCCATCGCCTCATGGTTCTCCCATTGCATAGTTTTATATTTTGCAAGAAGATAAGCCATTCGCCTCCCCACGTATTGCGGATTCATGCCAAGCGCTTGTTCGAACATGCCACCGGCCAAAGGCCCCCTGCTTGCCCGGGTCACCGGCTCCTACCTGCAGCCGCTGCTCGAGACCGCGGCCGCGTGCGGCGTCGATGCGCCTGCGCTGGCCCGGGCGGCCGGGCTGCATGAGGGCGCGCTCGGCCCGCTGCCGGAATCGCTGGCGGCAAGCGACTACATCGACCTGCTCGCGGCCGGCGCCGACCTGACGCGGGATCCGCACTTCGGCCTGCACGTGGGCGAACGGGTGCGTCTTGGCACCTACAGCGTCTACGGCCTGATCCTGCTGGCCTGCGCCGACTTCGCCCAGGCCCTCGAACAGACCCAGCGCTACGAGCAACTGGCCCACGACCTCGGACGCTCGCGGCTCGAAGTCGACGCCGCCACCGGACTGGCGCGCTACACCTGGATCAGCCACTTTCCCGGCGCCAACCGCCATCTGGCCGAAAGCGTGTTCGCCGGCATCCGCACCTTCGGCTCCTGGCTCGCCGGCCGGCCGCTGGCGCCGGTGCGGCTGGCCTTTGCGCATGCGAGCGATGCCGATCCGGCCGAGTACGCGCGGGTGCTGGGGATGGCGCCGGCGTTCGGCGCCGAGGCCCACCTCGCCTGCTTCGACGCCGCCCTGCTGGCGATGCCGGTGCCGAACGCTGACGCCGGCATGTATCCGGTGCTGCAGCAGCATGCCGAGCGGCTGCTGAAGGAGCGGAACAATGCGCGCGAGGAGGAGCGCGGGCGCCACGGCATCGTCGCCCAGGTGCGCGCCTGCGTGATCCGCAACCTGGCGAACGACCGCGTGCGCCTGGCAAGCATCGCCGATGAACTGGGCCTGTCGCAGCGCACCCTGCAGCGCAAGCTTTCCGAGGCCGGCGCCAGCTTCCAGCAGGTGCTCGACAGCGCCCGCCATGCGCTGGCCCAGGACTACCTGCGCCAGCGCGGCCTGTCGCTGGCCGACATCGCCTTCCTGCTCGGCTACCAGGAGCAGAGCGCGTTCACGCACGCCTTCCGCGAGTGGTCGGGGATGAATCCCGGGGCCTGGCGCGAGCGGGCGCTGGCGGGTCAGGTCTGACGCGGCGCCAGGCGGCGCAGGTCATCTACCGCAGGCACGATCGCCAGAAGGCACAGCACGCAGGCCAGCGGCAAGGTCGCCAGATAACCGGCATGCTTGAAGCCGAGCGCCCCCACCAGTCCCCCGCTGAAGAAACCCAGCAGCAGCGACAGCAGCAGGCGCAGGCGCGCATGGTTGGCCGCCACCCTGGGCTGCGCCGGGTCGCGGTTCCAGTACAACATGCGGCCCAGTTCGATGCCGATGTCGGTGACGATGCCGGTCATGTGGGTGGTGCGGATCTCGGCGTGCGAGATCTTGGTGATCAGCGCATTCTGCAGGCCCATCATGAAGCACAGCAGCATCACCGTGGCCGGCACGAACAGGGCGTCGACCCCGGCCAGGCGCGCGCCCAGCACGCCGAAGGCCAGCAGCAGCATCGCTTCGAACAGCAGCGGCAGCGCATACTCGCTGGCCAGGCGACGGCGCCGCCCGTAATTGACGGCGAGCGCGGTGCAGGCTGCCCCCGCCAGAAAAGACAGTACGGCGCCGAGTGCATCCAGCGCCAGGTCCCAGGCGCCGAGGGCCAGGTTGTCGGCCGCGGAGGAGATCGCCCCCGTCAGGTGCGAGGTGTACTGGTGAACGGCAAGGAAACCACCGGCATTGATGGCGCCGGCGACGAAGGCGAGCGCCACCCCGAGGTGGCGGTTGGCGCGCGGGCTGCGCGCATTGCCGAGAAGGCTGCGGGCGTAGTGGATTGGCACGTCGGTAATATTACCGCATTCCAAGCGAAAGCAGCATCAGGCCGGCCTCGCTATAATTGACCTTCTCGCATCGATCACCCGTCCTGGTATAGCCGTGAACCCACATCTCGAAAGACTGCACCCCTATCCCTTCGAAAAGCTGCGCCAGCTGTTCGCCGGCGTCACGCCGAATCCCGAGTACGTTCCCATCAGCCTCGGCATCGGCGAACCCAAACACCCGACCCCGGCCTTCATCCAGAAAGCCCTGACGCAGAGCATGACCGGGCTGGCGAACTATCCGAGCACGCACGGCGGCGATCCGTTGCGCACGTCGATCGCCGGCTGGCTGGAACGCCGCTACGGGGTGCCGGCGCTGGATCCGAACACGATGGTGCTGCCGGTGAACGGCTCGCGCGAGGCGTTGTTCGCGATCGCCCAGTGCGTGATCGATCCGCGCGCGGGATCGAATAACGGCGCGAACGGCAGCGCCCTGGTGATGTGCCCGAACCCCTTCTACCAGATCTACGAAGGCGCGGCCTACCTGGCCGGCGCCGAACCGTATTTCGTGAATTCGGTCCCGGCGCGCAACTTTGCCCCCGACTACGACAGCGTGCCCGACGAGGTCTGGGCCCGCGTGCAGCTGCTCTACCTGTGTTCCCCGGGCAACCCGACTGGCGCCGTGCTGACCCTGGACGACTGGCGCGAGCTGTTCGAACTGTCCGACCGCCACGGCTTCGTCATCGCGGCCGACGAGTGCTATTCCGAGATCTGGTTCGGCTCGACCCCGCCGCTGGGCGCGCTGGAGGCGGCCCACCAGCTCGGCCGCAGCGCCGGCCAGCGCCCCTACGCCAACCTGGTCGTGTTCTCGAGCCTGTCGAAGCGCTCCAACGTGCCGGGCATGCGCTCCGGCTTCGTGGCCGGCGATCCGGACGTGCTGAAGAAATTCCTGCTCTACCGGACCTACAGCGGCGGCGCGATGTCGCCGCCGGTGCAGGCGGCGTCCTGCGTGGCCTGGAACGACGAGGCCCACGTGCAGGAAAACCGCAACCTGTACAAGGAAAAGTTCAGCCTCATCACCCCGCTGCTCAAGCAGGTGATGGACGTCGAACTGCCCGACGCCGGCTTCTACCTGTGGGCCGACGTGCGCGCCAGCGGCCTGTCGGACACCGAGTTCGCACGCGGCCTGTACGCCGAATATAATGTGACGGTTTTACCCGGCTCCTACCTGGCGCGCGACGCGCACGGCAGCAATCCGGGACGCAACCGCATCCGCATGGCGCTCGTCGCCGGCGTGGACGAAGGACTGGAAGCCGCCAACCGCATCGTCCAGTTCTGCAACGATTTGAAGTCCTCCTGAAAACAGATCCGTAACCTGATAGATCCATCATGACCCAACAACTCCAGACCATCATCGACACCGCGTGGGAACAGCGCGCCGAAATCAGCCCGTCCAACGCCAGCGCCGAAGTGCGCGACGCAGTTGCGCACGTCCTTGCCGGCCTTGACGACGGCAGCCTGCGCGTCGCCCAGAAAGACAGCGGCAGCTGGGTCGTGAACCAGTGGATCAAGAAGGCCGTCCTGCTGTCGTTCCGCCTCGAGAACAACGTGCCCGTCGAAGGCGGCGGCCTGCAGTTCTACGACAAGGTGCCGACCAAGTTCGCCGACTACACCGCCGACGACTTCGCCAAAGGCGGCTTCCGCGTGGTGCCGCCGGCCGTGGCCCGCCGCGGCTCCTTCATCGGCAAGAACGTGGTGCTGATGCCGTCCTACGTGAACATCGGCGCCTACGTCGACGAAGGCACCATGGTCGATACCTGGGCCACCGTCGGCTCCTGCGCCCAGATCGGCAAGAACGTCCACCTGTCCGGCGGCGTCGGCATTGGCGGCGTGCTGGAACCGATGCAGGCCAACCCGACCATCATCGAAGACAACTGCTTCATCGGCGCCCGTTCGGAAATCGTCGAAGGCGTGATCGTCGAAGAAAACTCGGTGATCTCGATGGGCGTGTACATCGGCCAGTCGACCAAGATCTACAACCGCGAAACCGGCGAAATCAGCTACGGCCGCGTGCCGTCGGGTTCGGTGGTCGTGTCGGGTTCGCTGCCATCAAGCGATGGCAAGTACAGCCTGTACTGCGCCGTGATCGTCAAGCGCGTGGATGCGCAGACGCGTGCCAAGACTGGTATCAACGAGCTGCTGCGTGGCGTGTAATCCGCAACGCTGAATACGCCATTCCCGCGGAAGCGGGGCGTCGGGTCGGGCAATGCCCGGCACGACGGTGGCGTATTTCCCCACAGCGGGCTCTTCCGCCCACCGCAATCCTTCCACAACGGTTAGAATCCCCAAAACGCAAAAATTACCGCGAAGCAAGGGAGAGAGCCATGATGATGGAACGCCTGTTCCAGTTGATGAAGGAAAAGAACGCGTCGGACATGTTCTTCGCGGTCAATTCTCCCGTCCACATCAAGATCAACGGGAACCTCATCCCGATCAACCAGAACAAGCTGGAACCCGAAAACATCCAGGTCCTGCTGTCGGAAATCGCCTCGCCCGAACAGATGGCCGAGCTGGAGCGCGAGAACGAGCTGAACATGGGTATTTCGGTGCCCAATCTGGGCCGCTTCCGCCTGTCGGCATTCCGCCAGCGTGGCTCGATCTCGGCCGTGTTCCGCTTCGTGCCGGCGAGTATTCCGCCGCTGGCCGAGCTGGGCCTGCCGCCGGTGCTGTCCGAACTGATCATGGAAAAGCGCGGCCTGCTGCTGATCGTCGGTGCCACCGGCTCCGGCAAGTCGACCACGATCGCCTCGATGCTCGACCACCGCAACGAACAGCGCTCGGGCCATATCCTGACCCTGGAAGATCCGATCGAGTACCTGTTCAAGAACAAGAAATCGATCGTCAACCAGCGCGAGATCGGCAGCGACGCCGCCAGCTTCGACGTTGCCCTGCGCAACTCGATGCGCCAGGCGCCGGACTGCATCCTGATCGGCGAGATCCGCGACAAGGACACCATGGCCGCCGCCCTCGCCTACGCGCAATCCGGCCACCTGGTGCTTGCGACCCTGCACGCCAACAACAGCTACAACGCGCTGAACCGCATCATCAGCTTCTACCCGATCGAGAACCGCCCCGCCCTGCTGCAGGATTTGTCGTCGGCGGTGAAGGCCATCGTCTCGCAGCGCCTGGTGCGCTCGAAGGCCGGCGGCGCGCGCCAGGCGGCGGTCGAGATCATGGTTAATACCCGCTACGTCGCCGACCTGATCGAAAAGGGCGAAATCGGCCAGATCAAGGAAGCCATGGACAAGAGCCTGTCGCCGGGTTCGCAATCCTTCGAGAAGGCGCTGCTGGAACTGGTGCAGGCCGAGCTGATCACCCAGGAAGAAGCGCTGGCGAATGCGGATTCGGCCACCAATCTGCTGTGGCTCATCAATAATGGGCCGGACAGCCAGGGGGCCAAGGCGGAGGAGCAAGCCAAGCCGGCCGAGGAATCGGCAGGTCCCTCGTTCACGGAATTTACGCTCGACAACTAGCAGGCGCCGCTCGAGCTCAACTCTCAGGATCGTAGTAGAACTCGCGCAGCTCTTGTGCGCAGCGGCAGGCCGCAGCGATCCTGGCCGCCCATTCAAGGGCTACTGCCCGGGACGGCAGCTCGAGCACGCAAAAGCCGCCATCGAACTCTCTGGTCTGGCGGTAGGTCTCGCTTGTACAGCGCCCGTCCGCCGCAACGACGACCGGCGCGACCTCGGCGTTGATTCCTCCGCCAAACACGTAGACCCCGGCAGCCTTTGCCTCGCGGATGACCGCATGCGCCGCATCGCTAACGGCGGGCATGTCTTCGGCAGGAACATCCATTGCACTCGCAGGAAAGGAGATAAGAAACTTTGTCATGATTCGATGCTCAGTTGTGACAACGAAATGGATGAGCCATCGTCTGGGACATCATTACCGTTTATCCATCATAGGCCATGTGTGGCCGACCGCACGTAGCCATAAATACGCTCTTGCATAGATTAAGCATTGTTGGCCGAGTCAACATTCTCAAGCCTTTAATGCAAGGATCACATGGTTCTCACCCACCTGGCCAGACACTGGTACGCCAGAAGGAATTTTCCGTTTATTTCATGGGTCGCATGTATTGGACGCAGCCTGCGTGTAGTTCTGTTCTATCGCTTTCATCGACGATTGCTCGCCTTGGAAATCTATCGCAATTATGTCAGCGCGGCCCATGACGATGTATTCCATCATCTCAGCCATCGGAACTATCTCATCCGTGGTTTGACGCTCCGACAACGTGTTCAATGCGTCGCTACCCATTACCACTTTGACGAGGCGACATTCGACCGAGCCTTCAAGCGCGCCGTTTACGCCGATGGCGGCTTGGTGCTGTGGGAGCGTAATCTCGATGGCATTGCGGTTTCAATCAAACTCGAGATGGCGGCACGCTTGTGTGCCGAAGGTGACCTGACCATTTGTGCGTATGTCGACAAGCTTGCCCTGCACTGCCTGTCGTTCAGCTGGACTGAAGGCAGTTTCGTTGGTATCGATGCGCCAGTCGTACCGTTCGTCGTGCGCAATCAGGGACACCGGGCCGACGCTGCGGCCGCGCTCAAAAATTTCGAACGAGCATATCCAAACAACTCACCAAGCTTTTTCTGCATCGCGGCTCTGCAAGGGCTTGCCCTGGCGCTGGGAATGAATCAGGTAGTGGCGGTGAGGTCAACATGGCAATGTTCCTACACCGCCGCCGACGATAAGCATTTTGCCAACGCCTATGACGGACTGTGGCAAACTTTGGGCGGCGCACCGATGGGTGACAGAATCTTCTGCATCGCCTTGCCGTTTTATGTGAAGCCGCTATCGGAGATGGCTGCCAAGCATCGTAAACGCGCAAGAACGCGACGCGAGCATTGGGCGTCGATTTCAGAATCGGCGTACTCGACCTTGCGTGCCCATCTGGTGCAGAAGCGATCCGAACAAGGCTGAGTTGGGATGGCGTTCAGTGCACGGACAGGAATGTCGCTTGTCGGCTAAGGGCAAGCGGATCAGCTTGCAAAACCGACGCAGCCAGCCAGTCCGGCGACAGGCCCGGAATGCACTTGCTAAACTATCCTCAGTAGGTAGCGGGCTGTGCTATCCTTCGCGCCTTTCCTCAGTACCAATGCCATGAAAAAAACTCTCTACGGTATTCCGAACTGCGACACCGTCAAGAAAGCGCGCACCTGGCTGGCCGACCATGGCCAGGACGTCGAATTCCACGATTTCAAGAAGCAGGGCCTGTCCCGGGAAACCGTGGCCGCCTGGCTTGAACAAAGCGGCTGGGAAACCCTGGTCAACCGTAAGGGCACGACCTGGCGCAAGCTGTCCGACGAGCGCCGCGCACAAGTCGTCGACAAGGCCAGCGCACTGGAGTTGATGCTGGAGAATCCCTCGGTCGTCAAGCGCCCGGTCCTGGCCGGCGCCGGTCCGCTGCTGGTCGGTTTCTCCGCCGACCAGTACGAGCGGACTTTCGGAGACTGGCCGGCATGAAGACTTCGCGCACCCTGCAGCTGACCGAGGAGCTGATCGCCCTCGATTCGATCACCCCGCAGGACAAGGGCTGCCAGCAGCGCCTGAAGGAACTGCTGGCGCCGCTCGGCTTCGCCTGCGAGACCATCGAGTCGAACGGCGTCACCAACCTGTGGGCGCGCAGGGGTACGGCGTCGCCGGTGTTCGTGTTCGCCGGACATACCGACGTCGTGCCGTCCGGTCCGACCGAGCAATGGCAATCCCAGCCCTTCACGCCGACCCGCCGCGACGGCAAGCTGTACGGCCGCGGCGCATCGGACATGAAGACCTCGATCGCCGCGATGGTGGTGGCAAGCGAGGAATTCGTCGAGGCGCATCCCGGCCATGCCGGCTCGATCGCCTTCCTGATCACCAGCGACGAGGAAGGCCCGGCCGTGGATGGCACCGTGGTCGTCTGCGAGCTGCTGGAAGAGCGCGGCGAGACCCTCGATTACTGCCTGGTCGGCGAGCCGACCTCCAGCCACGTCCTCGGCGACATGATCAAGAACGGCCGCCGCGGCTCGCTGTCGGGCTGCCTGGTGGTCAAGGGCGTTCAGGGCCACATCGCCTATCCCCACCTGGCGCGCAATCCGATCCACCTGGCGGCGCCGGCCCTGGCCGAGCTCGCGGCGGAAAAGTGGGACGACGGTAACGAATACTTCCCGCCGACCAGCTGGCAGGTCTCGAACATCCACGCCGGCACCGGCGCCAACAACGTCATCCCGGGAACGCTTACGGTCGACTTCAACTTCCGCTTCTCGACCGCCAGCACGGCGGACGGACTGGAAGCGCGTGTGCACGCCATCCTCGACCGCCACGGCCTGGATTACGACCTGAAGTGGACCCTGTCCGGCGAGCCCTTCCTGACGCCGAAGGGCACGCTGTCCGATGCGATCTGCGGCGCCATCAAGCATGAGCTGGGCGTGAGCACCGAACTGTCGACCACCGGCGGGACCTCCGACGGGCGCTTCATCGCCCGCATCTGCCCCCAGGTGATAGAATTCGGGCCACCGAACGCCAGCATCCACAAGATCGACGAGCACATCGAACTGCGCTACGTCGATCCGCTCAAGAACATCTATCGCCGCACGCTGGAAGCGCTGCTGGCGCCCTCGCCGTCCGCGGCGTAACCGACTCTCTGCGAGATCATCGACATGGCCATGACCACGCCCAATTTCTGCACGCCGCGCGACCTGCTGCGTTACGCAGTCACCCGCTTCAACACCGCCAAGCTGTTCTTCGGCCATGGCAGCGCCGAGGCCCTCGACGAAGCCGCCTACCTGATCCTGCACACCCTGAAGCTCCCGCTGGACAAGCTCGATCCCTTCCTCGACGCGCGCCTGCTGCCGGAAGAAGTGCTGCAGGTGCTGGCCGTGATCGAGCGCCGCGTCAGCGAGCGCGTGCCGGCCGCCTACATCACCAACGAGGCCTGGCTGGGCAGCTATAACTTCTACGTCGACGAGCGCGTGCTGGTGCCGCGTTCCTTCATCGCCGAACTGATCCCGAACCAGTTCAGCCCCTGGGTGCAGGATCCGGACAGCATCGAGAACGTGCTCGAACTGTGCACCGGCTCCGGCTGCCTGGCGATCATGCTGGCCGACGCCTTCCCGAACGCCCTGGTCGACGCGGTCGACATCTCGAAGGACGCGCTGGCGGTGGCCGAGCGTAACATCCGCGACTATAAACTGATTGGCCGCGTGAACCCGATCGAGTCCGACCTGTACGAGAACGTGCCGTTCAAGAAGTACGACCTGATCATCACCAACCCGCCCTACGTGAACAGCGATTCGATGGGCAAGCTGCCGCCGGAATACCTGCGCGAGCCGCAGATCGCGCTGGCGGGCGGCGAGGACGGTATGGACCTGGTGCGCAAGATCGTCGACGGCGCCGCCGAACGCCTGACGCCGGAAGGCGTGCTGGTGGTCGAGATCGGCAACGAGCGAGAATATGCGGAAGCGGCCTTCGGCCATCTGGGTCTGACCTGGCTGACCACCAGCCAGGGGGATGATGCGGTGTTCCTGCTGACCGCCGAGCAGCTGGCACAATAATTTCGACCCTGTACGCTAGCACCGTCATCCCGTGACCAACGTCGCCCCCGCGACCAACGTCGCCCCCGCGAAGGCGGGGGCCCAAGTTCGCAGCGAACCATAAAAAACTTGGGTTCCCGCCTTCGCGGGAACGACGCTCTACCACTTAGTTCCCATGATCCGATTCTCCAACGTCAGTCTCATGCGCGGCACCAAGCCGCTGCTGGAAGACGCCGACCTCACCCTCAACCCCGGCGACAAGATCGGCCTGATCGGCGCGAACGGCGCGGGTAAATCCAGCCTGTTCGCCATGCTGCGCAGCGAACTGCACCCGGACCAGGGCGCGATCGACTTCCCGCAGCGCTGGCGCATGGCCTACGTGGCCCAGGAAACGCCGGCGCTGGACCGTCCGGCGATCGAGTACGCGATCGACGGCGACGCCAACCTGCGGACGCTGCAGGCCGAACTCGAGCGCCTGGAAGCGATGCCGCACAGCCACGACAACGGCATTGCGATCGGCCACCTGCACTCGGCGCTGGCCGACGCCGACGCCTACACGGTGCAGTCGCGCGCCGAACAGCTGCTGCTGGGCCTGGGCTTCTCGCTGGCGCAGATGCAGCAGCCGGTGGCCAGCTTCTCGGGCGGCTGGCGGATGCGCCTGAACCTGGCGCAGGCCCTGATGTGTCCGTCCGACCTGCTGCTGCTGGACGAACCGACCAACCACCTGGACCTGGACGCCATCATCTGGCTCGAGGACTGGCTGAAGCGCTACCAGGGCACACTGATCATCATCTCCCACGACCGCGATTTCCTCGACGAGATCGTCAACGTGGTCGTGCACATCGACGAGCGCAAGCTGAAGCGCTACTCCGGCAACTACTCGGCCTTCGAGCGCCAGCGCGCCGCCCACATGGTGCTGGCCCAGGCGGCCTTCGAGAAGCAGCAGCGCACCCGCGCCCACCTGCAGTCCTTCGTCGACCGCTTCAAGGCCAAGGCCACCAAGGCGCGCCAGGCCCAGAGCCGCATGAAGGCGCTGGCCAAGATGGAAGAACTGGCGCCGCTGCGCGCCGCCGCCGAGTTCTCGTTCGAGTTCCGCGATCCCGCCTCAAGCCCGAATCCGCTGCTGGTGATGGAAGACGTCGACGCCGGCTACCCGATCCTCGACGGCCACGGCGACAAGGTCGGCGGCAAGACCATCGTCCACCGCGTGAATTTCTCGCTGCAGACGGGCCAGCGCATCGGCCTGCTGGGCGTCAACGGCGCCGGTAAATCCACGCTCATCAAGACCATCGCCAACGAACTGGCGCCGCTCGCCGGCACCGCGACCCTCGGCAAGGGCCTGGTGATCGGCTACTTCGCCCAGCACCAGGTCGAGATGCTGCGCCACGACGAGTCGCCGCTGTGGCACCTGCAGAAGATTGCGCCGACCACGCGCGAGCAGGAGCTGCGCAACTTCCTGGGCGGCTTCAACTTCCCGGGCGATATGGTGACCAGCCCGATCAAGCCCTTCTCCGGCGGCGAAAAGGCGCGCCTGGCGCTGGCGCTGATCGTGTGGCAGCGCCCCAACCTGCTGCTGCTGGACGAACCGACCAACCACCTCGACCTCGAGACGCGCGAGGCGCTGACCCTGGCGCTGGCCCAGTTCGAAGGTACGCTGGTGGTGGTCTCCCACGACCGTCACCTGCTGCGCGCCACCACCGAGGAATTCATTATCGTTGCCGACGGCCGCCTGCAGCCCTTCGACGGCGACCTGGACGACTACAAGGACTGGCTGTTCAAGACCAAGCTCGCCAAAGGCAATGAGACCACCCCTCTGCCTGCGAAGGACGACAAGCCGGCTGCCGCGCCGGCCGTGGTGCCCGCCGTCGACCGCAAGGAACAAAAGCGCCTGGAAGCCGGGGAGCGCCAGCGCCTGGCCGCCCTGAAGAAGCCGATCGAGAACCGCATCAAGCGCCTGGAAGAGCAGATGGCCAAGCTCAACGCGCGCAAGTCGGACATCGACGCGCGCCTGCTGGAGCCTGCGATCTACGAGGCCGACAAGAAGGACGAGCTGAAGACGCTGGTGGCGGACCAGGCTTTCCTGGTGCGGGATCTGGGTACGCTGGAGGAGGAGTGGCTGGAATTGCAGGAGCAGCTGGAGGCGTTGGCGGCCTGAGTTGGCTGATGCCCGTTGCTCTCGGCGCCAGCCGTCGTTCTAAGCTTATGGGCTGAGGCTCAGGCCACCTGCCGCGCCGCCGGCCGTTTCACCGACATCAGCTTTTCGATATCCACCAGAATCAGCCGCCGCCCGCCGGCCTGCCCCAGCCCGAGCAGGTAATCGGGCCGTCCGCCGTCCGCCGCCGCCACCGGCAGCGGCGCGACCTGTTCCGGCGCCACGGTGACGACGCCGGTCACGCCATCCACCACCATCCCCATCACGCAGCTGCTCAGCCTGAGGATGATCACGTCGGTCAGCGGGTCCGGCGCGTCCGGCGTGGTGCCGCAGGCCACGCGCATGTCGACCAGGGGGATGATCACGCCGCGCGAGACGGCCACGCCGCCGATGATCTCGCCGCTCGCGGCGAAACGCTCGAGCGCCTTGAGCACACGAAGTTCCTGCACCCTGGCGAAGTCGATGCCGTATTCGAGTCCGCCGAGCGTGAAGCTCAGGAACTGAAGCGCTTGGGAACCGCGAGAAGTCGTCGTGTCATGCATGGCGCGTCCTTTCTTCAAGATTGTCATGCTAAGGCGGACGCCTCATTTCACTTTGAGTCCAGTCAACTTTTCCTGAAAGCAAAAGCAAGCTTGCTTTCGCCGGGCCCGCCCGTACAATGTCCGCCCATGTGCGCAAGCGAAACGAAGAGGAATTGATATGTACCGGTGGCTGCGACGCCTGATTTCCGGCTCACCCGCGCCCGCGCGGCCCGAGCCTGCCCCTGCGCCCTCCTCGATGCCCGATCCCGTACCGACCGCGCCGCCTCCGCCCGCTGCGCCGGCTCCCGCAGCCGCCGGCGTCACAGCGGCAGATGCGGGCGCGCGTCCGGCCCGGCCGCCGGTGCCGTTCGAGCTGCTCGACCGCGTCGGCGGTGCCTGGAACGCCTGGCTGTACGAGCGCCCCGACGAGGGCGGGCTGGAACTGAATCCCCAGGAAGCCCAGGTGCTGGAGACCTTGGCCGGCATCCTTTCCTCGCAGCAGTCGGGCGCCGCGCTGGTGCGCCGCATGCCGGGCCTGATCCCGCAGCTGCTGCAAAGCCTGCGCAGCGAGAGCTTTTCCGGCAGCGCGCTGTCGCGCACCATTTCCTCCGACGTGGTGCTGGTGGCGGCCGTGATCCGTCTCGCCAACAGCTGCTACCAGGGCACCGGCGCCACCGTCACCAGCGTCGAGCAGGCCGTGATCCTGATCGGCCAGGAAGGCCTGCGCCAGCTGATCACGACGGTCGCCTTCCGCCCCATCATCGACGTCAATTCCGGCTTTTACGTGCGGCGCCTGGCGCCGATCCTGTGGGAGCACTCGGAGCGCAGCGCGCTGGCGGCGCGTACGCTGGCGCCGAGCCTCGGCATCGAAGCCTTCGACGCCTTCCTGGCCGCCCTGCTGCAGAACGTCGGGCTGACGGTGGCGCTGCGCAGCATGGACCAGGCGACCAGGGGCGAGGCGCTGCTCGGTTCCGGCGTGTTCTGGGCCCAGCTGGGCCGCGACACGCGCCGGCTAAGCGTCAACATCGCGCGCGAGTGGAACTTCCCGGACAGCGTGGTGCGGGCGCTGGACGAACAAGGCGGCCTGCGCAAGGGGGCTGTGATGTCGCCGCTGGGGCGCCTGCTGATGCTGAGCGATTACCTGGGCAAGGTGAGGATGCTGGTCGAGCAGGGCGTGGTGGAGGAAGGGGATGCCGCGCTGTTTGGGGGGCTGCCTGAGGATGCGGCGACGTGTTACGAGTTGCTGGCTAAAACACGCGGCGCGTAATTGAGGCCGGCGGCTTGTAAACGTCGTCCCCGCGCAGGCGGGGACCCAAGTTTGCATGCGTTAACGTGATGCTGGCAGAACCTGGATCCCCCGCCTTCGCGGGGACGACGTTTTTGCGCTGCGTGAAACGCACGTGCAGCGACGGATCAGGGCTTCACCGACCCATCCGTCTTCGCCAGCTCCCGGTTCTGCTCATCCAGCCAGGCCTTCAGCGGCGCAAAATAATCCAGCATCGCCGTCGCATCCATCTTGTCTTCGCCGGTCACGGCCTTCAGCGCTTCCGGCCATGGCTTGCTCTTGCCCATCGCCAGCATCTGCTGGAACTTCGCACCCGCCTTCTTGTTGCCATAGACCGAGCAGCGGTTCAGCGGGCCGGTGTAGCCGGCTTCGCGGCACAGCGCGCGGTGGAACTGGAATTGCAGGATGGCGGCCAGGAAGTAGCGCGCGTACGGGGTGTCGCTGGCGACGTGGAACTTGGCGCCGGCGTCGAAGCCGTTGGCGGCGATCGGGGCCGGACGCGAGACGCCCTGGTACTGCTCCTTCAGCGCCCACCAGGCCTTGTCGTAGTCGGCCGGTTTCACCTGGCCGGCGTACACCTGCCAGCGCCACTTGTCGACCAGGTAGCCGAACGGCAGGAAGGCGACCTTCTGCAGCGCGGTGTACAGCAGCGGGCCGATGTCCTGGGACGGATCCGGCTCGCTCTTCATCAGGCCGATCTGCTTCAGGTAGGCCGGGGTGATCGACAGCGCCACGGTGTCGCCGATGGCTTCGTGGAAGCCGTCGTTGGCGCCGTTCTTGAACATCGGCGACTGCGCGCTGTAGGCCAGGTCGTAGTACAGGTGGCCCAGCTCGTGGTGGATGGTGCGGAAGTCCTCGGCGGTCGGGGTGATGCACATCTTCACGCGCACGTCGTCCTTGCCGTCCAGGTCCCAGGCCGAGGCGTGGCACACGACTTCACGGTCGCGCGGCTTGGTCAGCAGCGAGCGCTCCCAGAAGGTGGCCGGAAGCTGGCGCATGCCGAGCGAGGTATAGAAACCCTCGGCGTAGCGGGTCATCGCCACGGCGTCGGTCTTGCGCTCTTCCAGCAGCGCGGTCAGGTCCTCGCCGCCCTCTTTCGTGGCCGGCTTGAGCAGCGGGTACAGGTTGTCCCAGGTCTGGGCCCACATATTGCCCAGCAGGTGGGCCGGAATATTGCCGTTCTGCGGCACCACCGAGGCGCCATAGGCCTGGCGCAGCTTGTAGCGGGTATAGGTGTGCAGCGAATCGTAGAGCGGCTTGACCTGCTGCCACAGGCGCTCCATCTCGGCCGAGAAGGCCTCCGGGCTCATGTCGTAGCCCGAGCGCCACAGCGCGCCGGTGTCGGCATAGCCCATCGCACGGGCGCCCTTGTTCGACAGCTCGACATACTTCGCGTAGTCGTCCTTGTAGGCCGGCGATTGCGCATGCCAGCCGAGCCAGACTTCCTTCAGGCGGTTCAGATCGTGGCTGGTGGCCAGCACCTTTTCCAGCTCGCCGAGCGGCATGCAGGCCGGCGCGGCGGCACCGGCGGCGGCCGGCGGGCAGTACTTGGCCGAACCATAGGCACCGGTCATGTGGGCCGCCAGGCGGGCGTAGGCGCCACGATCGGCGGCGTCCGGCAGCATCAAAGTCTGCTGCATCAGCATCAGCTTGCGCGCGCTGGCTTCCGGCAGTTTCAGGTCCTTGTAGCGGCGCGACTTCAGGGCGGTCTCGCCGCTCAGGGTCAGGAAGCCTTCGTTGGCCTGGGCCGTCATGGTCTGGGTGTCGAGCGTGATGAAATTCTCGGCCACCCACTCGGCGCGCTGGGCGTCCAGGCCTAGCTGCTCGAGCTTCTCCTCGGCGTCCTTGATGAAGCGCTCAGCCTCGGCGACGGTCGGTTTGCCCTGGGCCTTGACGGGTGTCGCCTTGGCGGTGGCTGCGTTGGCGCCGGCCGGCAGCGCCAGGACGGCGCCCGCCACCAGCGTCGCGATCAGGCTGCGGCGGCATGTCGTATGCATGGTCTTCAAGCTGTCTCCTCTCTGTTCTCTTGGGATTCGTCAGGCCGTCGCGGCCTGCTCGCTGCTCCATGCAAAGCTGCCCTGCGCGCCGGAGAACAGCAGCTCCCCGGTCTGCGGCCCGCGCAGGCGCGCCTTGATGTCGCGCGGGGCAATGATATACGGACTGCCGGACGCCGGGCTGAATCCGAGCACGCGTACCAGGGTGTCGCCCTGCACCCGGTGCACGGTAACGGCGGAGGTGCAGGCGGCGTCGCGGCGCTGGCGCTCGAGGTCGGCCAGCACCTTGCGGCCCTGCTCCAGGTCCGTATCCAGCTGCTTGATTTTAACGGACACCTCGCCGATCGCCTTCAGCGCCGGCGCCATGTCCTGCGCCATGCGCTGGAACTGGCGCCCCTGCTCGGGGGTGAAGCTGATCTCGTTCTTGCGAACGCGCGAGGCCAGCATCAGGTAGCGGCGCACATCCGGCTGCGCCGTCAGCCCATCCATCCGCGCCTTGTGCTGGACCGCCAGCTGCTCGAACTGGGCCAGGCGCGCGCCCACCGCCGCGATCACTTCCTCGACCTGGGCGCCTTCCGGCAGCAGCGCGTAGACCAGCATCTCGCCCTGCTTGCGCGGCATCGCGAATTCGACCGTCACGCGGCGGCCGGCAATCGCGCTGCCCTCGGCCTGGCCGATGTGCACTTCGTCGCCGATCACCTCGCAGTTGACCGCATGCGCGATCGTGACGCGGGTGCCGGACACCACGCAGTTCTCGGCGCGTTCCAGCACCACCGCGCCGTCCTCGGCCTGCAGCACGGCGCCGGAGGCCACGCCGCACACACGGATGTCGCCGCGCCGGTTGTGGGCGCTGCCGCCGACCAGATTGGCATGCAGCAGGATGGTGCCGCCGCGCGAGACCAAGCGCCCGAACACGTCGGCGTGCACGGTGATGCTCTCGCCCTCGATGACGCGCATTTCCTGCACCTCGCCGAATTCCTCGTAATCGCCCGTCAGCTGC
This sequence comes from Massilia sp. 01N410, assembly GCF_056399665.1. Taxonomy (NCBI): domain Bacteria; kingdom Pseudomonadati; phylum Pseudomonadota; class Betaproteobacteria; order Burkholderiales; family Oxalobacteraceae; genus Massilia; species Massilia sp. 01N410. The sequence goes on from NZ_JBFTRV010000006.1 coordinate 27,501, forward strand.
AGGTTGCCGGTGGTCTTGGCGCTGACGCCGTCGCGGCTGACGATCTTGGCACCCACCGAAATCCGGCTGGTCGAGGAGTCGACCGTCAGGAAGCCAGCCTGCTGCGAGACCAGGAACTCGCCTTCCTTCAGGCGCTCGACCTTCGTGCCCTCGCCGGCATATTCGCCGAGGTCGAGGTCCCGCCCGGGCTTGGCCGTCAGCTGCGCACCCGCCATCTCGAAGCCGGGCTCGCCTTCGGTGAGCGGGATCTTCTGCAGCAGGCGTACGCCGGGCTGGATCTGCGGGAAGCGGTTCTGGAAGCTGCCCAGGTCGAGTTTCCCGTTGGGCAGCTGGCGCGGCGCATCGTTGCGGTGGATGTCCTCCGAGACTTCGGCGATGCGGGCATCCTGGCCCGGCACCGGATCGAGACGGCGCGCCACGGTGATGCGATCGGCCTTGCCGGTGGCGATGGCGGCGCGCACGGCGTCGAGGTCGACCCCGAAGCGGATACCCTTGAGCCAGATGTCGGCGACGAACTCGTCGAGGTCCAGGCGGGCCGGCATGCCAGGACCGTCGGGGTTGGCGGGATCGGGCAGCCAGACCGGCTCGAAATAGTATTCGGCGCATCCGCCGCCGATCTTCACCGAGCGGTAGAGTTCGCGCCGGGCGGGATCGAAAGGCAGGATGTCGGCGGCGATGCGGGCCTGGACCGTGCCGTCCGCCGCTTTCGGCAGCGCGGGGCCGTAGTCGAACAGGGCCTTGAGCAGGACCGGGTAATCGATACCGGAGAGGTAATGGCCGCCGCGCAAGATGCTGTCGATGGCGGCGACCAGGGTCGTGCCGAGCACGGCGGGATCGGCGTAGACGCCGTCATGGCGCTTGGCGATGCAGTGCTCGGGGCCGGTGGCGGCGAAGCGGGCCGCCTGTGCTTGCGCCGGCGCTGCGGCAGAATCCGTAGGCACTTGATACTCCCAGTCCAGGTTACCTACCCCGGCAAGGCTTGGGCCAAGGTATAGACTGGGTAGCGTATCACGTTGCAGACGCTAAATAAACATCTGGCAACTAGATTGCATCAAAGAAATAACCCGGCGTGGAGCAATCAACGCTTGGGCGGGTACAGATCCATGCCCGCTTCGTTGATCTGGCGGCGCAGGTCGCGCCGTTCGTCGGGCGTCATGCGAGGGCTGCGGCGCGACTCGCGCTGCTCCTGCTGGAGCTGCTGCTGTTGTTGCTGCTGCTGGTATTGCTGCTGCAGGCGGCGCTGTTCCTCGTAGGCACGGACGTCGTAGCGCGGGTCGCGGTCCTGCGAGATGTGCCCGCGGCCGGACTGCTGCATCGACGGGTCGTCGCGGCGGTCGAGCTGGCGGTCGCCATACTGCTGGGCGAACGCGGTCCCGGCACCGCCGATGACCAGGGCGCACGCCAGCGCACTGCGAAGCGCGCAGCGGGCGATCCGCCCTGCCTTCGTTCCTGCGTAGTGGTGAGTGACGCTGTTCATGGTGTGCCTCTTCCGCGATGCCAAGTAAGGGGATAAGCTGTGATTCAGATTCGGTTTCAGTTTCAGTTTCGACTTGAGGCCAGTGTAGGTGGATTCCACTGGTGGTATAAGGCCAAATGGGTAAAGTTTGTAACACAATGTAATGCCTCAGCAATATCTCCCGTTCGCGAAGCCATATGAAGTTACCATAGCGACATTAATCTGACAAATCCTGACAGACTCATGAATGCAACTACCCCGAATAACGCAGGCCAGAACAGTGGCCATTCCGCGAAAATCATGGTGGTCGACGACGACGTGCGCCTGCGCGACCTGCTGCGCCGTTACCTGACCGAACAGGGCTTCCAGGTCGTGACCGCGGAAAGCGCGCCGGCCATGAACAAGCTGTGGCTGCGCGAGCGCTACGACCTGCTGGTGCTGGACCTGATGCTGCCCGGCGAGGACGGCCTGTCGATCTGCCGCCGCCTTCGCGGCGCCGGCGACCAGACCCCGATCATCATGCTGACCGCCAAGGGCGAGGATGTGGACCGCATCGTCGGCCTCGAGATGGGTGCCGACGACTACCTGCCGAAGCCCTTCAACCCGCGCGAACTGGTGGCCCGTATCAACGCGGTGCTGCGCCGCAAGGGCCCGGACGAGATCCCCGGCGCGCCTTCCGAGACCCCGCAGACCTTCGAGTTCGGCGACTTCGTGCTCGACCTCGGCACCCGCACGCTCAAGAAGAACGGCGAGACCGTGCCGCTCACCACCGGCGAATTCTCGGTGCTGAAGGTGTTCGCCCGCCATGCGCGCCAGCCGCTGTCGCGCGAGAAGCTGATGGAACTGGCGCGCGGCCGCGAGTACGAGGTGTTCGACCGCTCGCTCGACGTCCAGATCTCGCGCCTGCGCAAACTGATCGAACCGGATCCGTCCAGCCCGCTGTACATCCAGACCGTGTGGGGCCTGGGCTACGTGTTCATCCCCGAAGGCCAGCCGCGCTGAGTGTCCCAGGCGATGTTCGAAGCACCCCGCGCGCGCCTGCTCGGCCGCATGAAGAGTGGCCTGTTCTGGCGCACCTTCCTGCTGCTGTCCTTCCTGACCACGCTGTCGATGGCATCGTGGATCGGGATGATCAACGTATTCCAGCGCGGCCCGCAGGCCGAGCAGACCGCCGAGCTGCTGGTCTCGGTGGTCACCCTCACCAAGGCCGCGCTGACCCACTCGGCGCCCGACCTGCGGCGCGAACTGCTGTTCGAGCTGGTGTCCAACGAAGGCATCCGCATCCTCACGCTGGAACCGGACGACAAGGTCGAGCCGCCGCCCTCGAACGCGCTGATGCCCGAGATCGCCGCCATGGTGCGCGAGCGCCTCGGCAAGGACACCCGCTTCTCGCGCAAGGTGAACGACATGCCGGGCTTCTGGGTCAGCTTCGACATCGACGGCGACAAGTACTGGCTGATGCTGGAACGCGACCGCCTGGCCGGCCTCACGCGCGTGCAGTGGCTGGGCTGGGCCACCGTGGTGGGCGCCCTGTCGCTGCTGGGCGCGGCCCTGATCTCGACCCTGATCAACCGGCCGCTGGCGCGCCTGACCGCCGCCGCGCGCGCGATCGCCCAGGGCAAGCGCCCCGCCGCCCTGCCTGAAAAAGGCTCGAAGGAGATCATCGAGGCCAACCGCAGCTTCAACCAGATGGTCGACGACCTGCAACAACTCGAGAAGGACCGCGCGATCATCCTCGCCGGCATCTCGCACGACCTGCGCACGCCGCTGGCGCGCATGCAGCTGGAGGTCGAGATGGCCAACCTGTCGCAGGAAGCGCGCGACGGCATGCAGTCCGACATCGCGCAGATGGACGCCATCATCGGCCAGTTCCTCGACTTCGCGCGGCCGACCGAGGCCGCCACCTTCGTGCCGGTCGACCTGTCCGAGCTGCTCGAAGACTGCGCCCACACGGCCGACCGCCTGCCGGACGTGCGCACCGCCACCTCCATCGAGCCGGGCATCGAGGTGCCGGCCAACGCCACCGACCTGCGGCGCGTGATCAACAACGTGATCGAGAACGCCCGCCGCTACGGCAAGACGCCGGGAAGCGACGTGACCGAGATCGACATCGCCTGCCACGTGAAGATGACGGGCCACGGCCGCCGCGCCGTGGTCGAGATCGGCGACCGCGGGGTCGGTGTGCCGGACGACCAGATCCAGCAGCTGATGCGCCCCTTCACCCGCCTGGACAGCGCGCGCGGCCAGGCCAACGGCGCCGGCCTCGGCCTGGCGATCGTCGAACGCGTGATCAGCCGCCACAACGCCGAGCTGCTGGTGCGCAACCGCGAAGGCGGCGGGCTGGTGCTGCAGTTTGCCTTCCCGCTGGCGGCCTGACCCTCCGCTATACTGTCGCCTTTCGATCCAACCGAACGAAGGGCTGACAGACATGACCGACACCCAACTCCAGTACGCCGACGTCGAACAGGCGGCCGCCCGCATCGCCGGCGCGGCCCACCGCACCCCGGTGCTGACCTCGCGCACCGCCGACGCGATGGCGGGCGCGCAGCTGTTCTTCAAGGCCGAGAACTTCCAGCGCATGGGCGCGTTCAAGTTCCGCGGCGCCTGCAACGCCATCGCCAGGTTCAGCGAGGCGCAGCGCCAGGCCGGCGTGCTGACCTTCTCGTCCGGTAACCACGCGCAGGCGATCGCCCTGTCGGCCAGACTGGCCGGGATTCGCGCCACCATCATCATGCCGAAGGACGCGCCGGAGCTGAAGGTGCGCGCCACCCAGGGCTATGGCGGCGAAGTCATCTTCTACGACCGCTATACCGAGAACCGCGAAGAGATCGGCGCCCGCCTGGCGAAGGAGCGCGGCATGACCCTGATTCCGCCCTACGACCATCCGGACGTGATCGCCGGCCAGGGCACCGCCGCCAAGGAATTGTTCGACGAGGTCGGCGAACTGGACCTGCTGCTGGTGCCGCTGGGCGGCGGCGGCCTGCTGGCCGGCAGCGCGCTGTCGGCCTCGAAGCTGTCGCCGAACTGCCGCGTGATCGGCGTCGAGCCGGAAGCCGGCAACGACGGCCAGCAGTCGCTGCGCAGCGGGAAGATCGTCGACATCGGCGTGCCGCAGACCATCGCCGACGGCGCCCAGACCAGCCACCTCGGCCATCACAACTTCGCCGTGATCCAGCGGCTGGTGTCGGACGTCGTCACCGTCAGCGATGCCCAGCTGGTCGAGACCATGAAGTTCTTCGCCGAGCGCATGAAGACCATCGTCGAGCCGACCGGCTGCCTGGCCGCCGCGGCCGCCCTCCATGGCGCGGTGCCGGTGGCCGGCAAGAAGGTCGGCATCCTGATCAGCGGCGGCAACGTCGACCTGGCGCGCTTCGCCAGGCTGGTGGCCGTCTAATTTACGCAAGCGGGGCAAATGCGAGGAACAGGCGGTAAAAGCGCCTGTAATCGTGGCTTAGAAAACAACGCCGCCCCGCTATTCTTCTTCCCAATTTGTCATCCACAAAAGGGAAGAAGATGTTCTCAGGGTTTATCCATCTCTCGCCAGCAGCAGTCATGATTGCGATGGCGGTCTCGTTCGCGCTGACCACCGCCGCGAGCGAGCTGTATCTGCACCGCTCGCGCACGCACCGGGCCATCACCTTCCATCCGCTGCTGTGCCAGTTCTTCCGGATGTGGATGTTCCTGACCACCTTCGGCCTGACCACGAAGGCCTGGGTGGCCGTGCACCGCAAGCACCACGCCAAGACCGACACCGCCGAAGATCCGCACAGCCCGATCGTCCACGGCCTCTGGGCGATCCTGACCAAGGGCGTGCTCTTTTACCGCAAGGCGGCCCTGAATCCGGAGGTGATCAAGACCTACGGTGTCGGCGTCAAGGACGACTGGATGGATACCCACCTCTACACGAAGCACCGCATGAAGGGCGCCTGGTTCTTCCTGCTGGCGGAGATGGCGCTGTTCGGCATCGAACACGGCTTCTACATCTGGCTGTTCCAGCTGTCGGTATCGCCGATCTGGGCCGCCGGTTTCGTGAACAGCTTTTTCCACGTGGTCGGCTACCGCAACTTCGAGACGCGTGAGCATTCGCGCAATTTCTTCCCGATCGGCATCATCTTCTGGGGCGCGGAACTGCATAACAACCACCACGCCTACCCCGCCTCGGCAAAGACCTCGATGCGCTGGTGGGAATTCGATGCCGGCTGGCTGGCGATCCGCGTGCTGGCCTTGTTCCGCCTGGTGACGATCAACCGCGTCGAGAACGGCATTGTCGAACAGGGCGCTGCGGCCAACCTCCCGGGCACCGGCATCAAGGCCTGAACGCGTTAAGCCGCGCACAGTCGGGCTGGCTTACGAAGCGTAGAGTGAACCTGCAGCATCACTCTTACAAGGAGGCCACAATGAACAACTTGCACAAGCTTCTGATCGCCAGCCTGATCGCCGGTTCCGTCGGCAGCATCGCCGTCCCGGCGGTCGCCGATACCATCATCATCCGCGAAGCCCCGCCGCCGCCGCGCGCCGAGCGCACCCCGCCGCCGCGCCGCGGCCATGTGTGGGCGCCAGGTCACTGGGAATACCGCCGCGGCCATTACGTCTGGGTGCGCGGCAGCTGGCTGCGCGAACGCCACGGCTATGCCTACAACGCCCCGACCTGGGTGCAGCGCGACGGCAGCTGGGTAATGGAACGCGGCGGCTGGCGCCGTGGCGACCGTGACGGCGACGGCATCCGCAACGGCCGCGACCGCGATCGCGACGGCGACGGCGTACCGAACCGCTACGACGCCCGTCCCAACAACCCGAACCGCAGCTGAGGTCTAGTCGGGAGCCGTGGCAAGGTTGACGGTGAACACGCTGCCCTTGCCCGGCCCCTGGCTGTAGGCACTGACCGTGCCGCCGTGCAGCATGACGATGTTGTGCACCAGGGCCAGGCCGATGCCCAGTCCGCCCTGGATCGACCCCGGCATGCGTTCGGCCCGCGTGAACAGCTCGAACACATGGGGCAGCAGCCTGGGCTCGATGCCGACGCCGTCGTCGCGCACGGCGATGCGCACCGCCGGCGCCTGGCGCATGACCGACAGCAGGATCCTGCCGCCGGGCGGCGTGTACCTGATTGCATTGTCGAGCAGGCTGACCAGCACCTGGACCAGGCGCCTGGCGTCGCCGATCACGGCCGGGCCGCGTCCCGGCCCATCCTCTTCCTGCTCCACCACCAGCGCATGAGCGCGCGCCCCGGCCGCCGGCCGCACCTGCTCGACGGCGGCGGCGACGATGCCGGCCACCTCGACTCTCGAGCGTTCCAGCTGGATCTGGCCGCGCGTGACGCGCGAAACGTCCAGCAGGTCGTCGACCAGGGCGCCCAGGTGCTGCACCTGGCGGCCGATCTCCTGGCCGGCTTCCAGCACCCGCGCGTCGGCGGCGTGCGCCGACTGCAGCGTCGCCATCGCCTTCGAGATCGGCTCCAAGGGATGGCGCAGCTCCTGCGCCAGCATCGCCAGGAACTCGTCCTTGCGCCGGTCCTGCTCCTGCAGCGAACCATACAGGCCCGCATTCTCGAAGCCGTTCGCGGCGATCGACGCCAGCTGCGCCAGGATGGCTTCGTCTTCTTCCGTGAACCCGCCCTGCTTGTCCCAGGCCTCGATCAGGCCGATGTTGCGGCCCTTGCGGTCGACCAGCGGCACGGCCAGGCGGGCGCGCATCGGTGCGGGCTCGGCGCCGTCGTCGGCGCGCGAGACCGCCTTGATGGCCTGGCGCACATGCGGCCCTTCGCTCAGCGACACGCCGGCATGGCGCACGCCGAGGATCAGGCGCACCTCCTCCACCAGCGCGCCGGCGATGTCCTTCGAGGACAGCGCGGTGTGCAGGGTGCGCGAGGCCCGCGCCAGCTTGTCCAGCAGCGCCGAGTTGCGCTTCTCCAGATCCAGGCGCTGGGCCAGCTCGGCCAGCGCCATGACCTTCTCGTGGATGTCGGTGTTGGCGCCGATCCATTCGCGCACCGCACCGTTCGGGTCGAGGATCGGCACGCTCTTCACCGCGGTCCAACGCCAGGCGCCATCGGCCCGGCGGACCCGGTACTCGGTCGCGAATTCAGTGCGCGATGCCACGCTGGCCTGCCACAGGTCGCGGGCGCGCTCGCGGTCGTCGGGGTGGATGGCGGCCAGCCAGCCGAAGTCCCTTCCTTCTTCATAGGACTGGCCGGTGAAGGCCCGCCACGAGGGCGAGTCTTCGCGCACCCGGCCGTCCGGCGCACCGGTCCAGACGATCTGCGAAGTCGCCATCACCAGCGAGCGGAAGCGCTCCTCGCGCAGGCGCAGGGCGGTTTCCGCCTCCACCTGCTCGGTGATGTCTTCGTGCATCAGCATGACTTCGACCACCGTGCCGCGCTCGTCGATGATCGGGTGGGCGCGCGCCCGGATCCAGCGCACGTGCGCCACCCCGCCCAGCAGCGCGGTGTCGAATCGGATCGGCGGAATCTCGACCGACTCGCCGGCCAGGGCGCGCCGCAGATAGCCGGTGACGCCGCTGGCGACCAGCTGCGGATCGGTCAGGACATTGAGCGCCCCGCTGAGGAAAAGCTCCTTGAGCGGCGAGCCCTCGTGGATCTGGAACAGCGTTTCCCAGGCCTTGTTGACGCCCAGCGTCCTGCCGTCCGGGGCCAGGATCTGGATGCTGACCGGGGCCTGCTGGAACAGCGCCTGGAAGCGCTGCTCCTGGCTGGCGCCTGGCCCGGGACCGGCACCGGCACCGGACGATGCCGCGGAACTGAAGTCGTTTTGCATGTCGTTTTACCCGATGGCGTCGAGAGTCACCGTGAACACGCTGCCCAGACCTGGCCCTTCGCTGTGGGCGGCGACCGTGCCGCCGTGCAGGCCGACGATGTTGCGGACCAGGGCCAGGCCGATGCCGAGGCCGCCCTGGGCACGGTCCGGCGTGCGTTCGGCCTGGGTGAAGAGGCCGAATACATGCGGCAGCAGCCTGGCGTCGATGCCGATGCCGTTGTCGCGGATGGCGATCGCCACCCTGCCCTCGCCGCAGCCGACCGAGAGCGCGATGCGGCCGCCGCGCGGCGTGTACTTGGCCGCATTGTTCAGCAGGTTGACGATCACCTGCACCAGGCGGTTGGCGTCGCCGGTCACGGCGGCGCCGGGCGGCACCTCGCCGATCGCGAGCGCGTGCTCGCGCGCCTCGAACTGGGGCCGGGCCTGCTCGACGGCGCTGGCGACGATGGCGCCGACCTCGACCCGCTCGCGCTCCAGCTGGATCAGGCCCCGGGTCACGCGCGAGACGTCCAGCAGGTCGTCGACCAGCGAGGTCATATGGCGCACCTGGCGGCCGATCACTTCGCTCGCCCTGGCGACCCGTTCCTCGCCGGCGTGGCCGAGCTTGAGCATCTCCGCCGCCGCCGCGATCGGCGCCAGCGGGTTGCGCAGCTCGTGCGCCAGCATGGCCAGGAATTCATCCTTGCGCCGGTCCTGCTCCTGCAGCGAGGCGACCAGGCGCGCGTTCTCGAAGCCGGTCGCCGCGATCGCGGCAAGCTGCACCAGGATGGCTTCGTCCTCGGCCGTGAATTCGCCCTCGGCCTTGTCCGAGGCCTGGATCACGCCGATATTTTTTCCCTGGCGGTCGATCAGCGGCACCGCCAGCCAGCCGCGCATCGGCGGATGCTGCGCCGCATGCGCGCCGAAGCCCTTCCACAGCCGGTGCGCCAGCAACTCCTCCTGGGTCAGGCGCATCGTCCGGTTGCTGCGACAGACTTCGGCATAGATCCCGCTGCCGTCCGGCGCCGCGTCGTAGCTGCGATAGCGCGCATACTTGTCGGACAGCGACACCGCATTGATAGCCTGCGCCAGGTTCGTGCCGTCGTTCAGCGACACCACCGCCTGGTGCACCTCGAGGATGGCGCGCACCTCTTCCACCAGCGCCTCGGCGATGGCCTTGTCCGACAGCGCCGAATGCAGGATACGGGTGGCCTGGGCGACCCTGGCCAGCAGGGCCGAGTTGCGCTTTTCGCGCTCCAGCCGGTGGGCCAGCTCGGCCTGGGCCATGACCATGTCGTGGATGTCGGTGTTGGCGCCGATCCATTCGCGCACGGTCCCGTCCTCATCGGTGACCGGCGCGCCCCGCACCGCCGTCCAGCGGTAGCCGCCGTCGGCGCGGCGCAGCCGGTACTCGGCCTCGAACACGGTGCGGTGCGCCACGCAGTGCAGCCACAGGCGCTCGATGCGCTCGCGGTCGTCCGGGTGCAGGGCCTCGAGCCAGCCAAGGGCCTTCCACTCGTCATAGGACTGGCCGGTGAAGGCGCGCCATGAGGGCGAGTCCTCGAGCACGCGGCCGTCCGGCGAGGTGGTCCAGACGATCTGCGAGGTCGCCATCACCAGCGAACGGAAGCGCTCCTCGCGCAGGCGCAGCGCGCGCTCGGCCTCGACCCGGTCGGTGATGTCCTCGTGCATCAGCAGCACGTCGAGCACGGCGCCGCTGTCGTCCTTGATCGGATGGGCGCGCGCGATGACCCAGCGCGCATGCTGGACGCCGCCCTCGAGCTGGCCGACGTCGTAGCGGATCGCCGGGATCTCGACCGACTCGCCGGCCAGCGCCCGCCGCAGATAGGCGTGGACGCCCTTGGCGACCAGCTGCGGATCGGTCAGCACGTTGTACTGGCCGAGCACGAAGCGCTTCAGCTCCGAGCCCTCGTGGATCTGCCACAGCGCCTCCCAGGCCTTGTTGACGCGCAGGGTGCGGCCGTCGGGCGCAAGGATCTGCAGGCTGACCGGGGCCTGGCGGAACAGTTCGCGAAAGCGCAGTTCCTGGCTGGCGGCGTTGTCGGGGGTGGTCGGCATGTCGGGCATCATGTCACAGTTTCCCGCTGAGCGCACGCGGGAGGCTTGTCAAAGCAACATTCGTTCACGGTGAGTCAGCGAACAGAGAGCGGCGGGCGCGGCGGGCAGGATGGGAACCAGGTAAAGGAGAACATCATGAAGCGTCCAGTTACACTGCTGAGCATCGTTGCCGCTGCCGCCTGCGCGGCATCGATGGCAACCCCGGCCGCGCTGGCCGGCAACGAGATCGTCAAATGCGTCGACGCGGGCGGCCACGTGACCCTGACCGACCAGCCCTGCGAAGCCGGCAGCGCCACCGTGAGGCTGTCGAGCGAAACACCGCCGCCGCAGCGCCACGTGCTCCCGGCCACCGAGCTGCGCCACGAAGGATGGAAACGGCCGCAGGAACCCAAGGCGGCCCCGCTGTCGCGCGACGTCGCTACCCTGAAGGCGGCGCGCCGCATGCTGATGCTGCAGGAAGCTCGTCCGCGTCTGGCCGGGCTGAACTGAAACTGCCTGGTGCGGCTCGGCTTGCTTAGTGCAGGTCCCGCAAGGGCATCAGGTCGGGGAGTTCCGGCTCATTGGCCGACGCGCCCAGCGTGCGCACCAGCTGCAGCACCTCTTCGCTCTTGATGAAGCTCGCCGACGAGCTGGCCGCCAGCAGTTTCTCAGGGGGCTGGGAACGCGCGATCGCATAGCCCTGCACGTAGTCGACGCCGATCTCGGCCAGGGTCCGCACCGTGTCGGCATCCTCGGCCCACTCGGCGATCGTCTTCATGCCCAGGTTCACCGCCAGGCTGACGATGGCCTCGACGATGGCGACGTTGGCCGGGTGCGCATTGATGTTGACGATGAAGTTACCGTCGATCTTCAGCACGTCGGCCGGGAGTTCCTTCAGGTAGGAGAAGGAGGTATAGCCGGCGCCGAAGTCGTCCAGCGCCACCTTCACGCCGAAGGCCCGCACCTGGTCGATGAAGCGGCGCGTGTTGTCGAGATCGTGCAGGGCCACGCTTTCCGTGATCTCCATGCACAGGCGCCCCGCCACATGCTCGTAGCGCGACAGGATCTCGAGCGTGTCCTGCACGAAGCGCTCGTCGTTGAGCGAGGCCCCCGACAGGTTCATGCAGACGAAGCGCGTATTGCGCAGCGAGTCCACGTGCTCCTCGATCCAGGCCAGGGTGCTCGACAGCACCCAGCGGTCGATCACGCCCACGCGTCCGCTCTTCTCGGCGGCGGCGATCAGCGGGCCGGCCGGCGACACCCGTCCGTCCTCTTCGCGCATGCGCAGCAGCACCTCGAAGTTCAGCGATTCGTGCGGCGAGCGCAGCGACATGATCGGCTGCATCTCCAGGAACATGCCGTCGGTGGCGTTCGGGCCGTTCAGGCGCGCCACCAGGTTCAGTTCGGCCTCGCGCTCGTGGAAGGCGGAAGAGCCGCGCTTGTACACCACCAGCCCTTCGCTATTGCCTTCCTTGGCTTCGCGACAGGCACGGTCAGCGGTCGAGATCGCATCCTTCATCTCCATGCCCGGCGCCACTTCGATCAGGCCGACCGAGCCGCGCACGTGGAAGGCCTTGTCGCCGACGCGGTAGGGTGAGCCGCCGATGCGGTCGACGATGCTGCGGCAGATCAGCGAGGCCATCGAGATCGCCGTGTCCGGCATCACGATCACGAATTCGTCGCCGCCCACGCGGCCGACCTGCTGGTTGCCGGCCAGGGTCATCGATACCCGGTCGCATACCTGCTTGAGGACTTCGTCGCCGGCGGCGTGGCCGAACAGATCGTTGATCAGTTTGAAGCGGTCGAGGTCGAGGTAGGCCAGGGTCAGCGGACGGCCCGGCGCCGTGGTCGCGGCGACCGTCTCGAACAACTTTTCGATCCCGCGCCGGTTGTAGACCTTGGTCAGCGGGTCGTTGTTGGCCATGAAGCGCAGCTGTTCGGTGGCCTTGGTCTTTTCGGTGATGTCCTCGAGCACGCCTTCGATGCGGCCATGCGCCAGGGTGGCGCGCACCAGGAAGCGGCGTTCGCCCTCGCGCGGGTCGATCTCGAGTTCGACGCTGAGCTGGGATTGCACCTGCTCGCGCAGGTAGCTCCAGGTGGCGTCGCTGAAGAATTGCTGCCAGCGGGTGCGGCCCACCACCACCGCCTCGCAGTCGAGCATGCGCAGCAGGGCCGGATTGGCGGACAGGAAGCCGCCGTACTGGTCGAGCGTAAACAGGCCCACCGGCATCGCTTCGTACGCGTGTTCGAGTTCGGCCTGGACCGCGATCCGCTTCTTGGTTTCCAGGCGCATCTGCTCGGCGATGGCCAGCGCCGCCAGCAGGCTGGACGCCAGCGCCGCGGTCACGCTGTTGACCAGGCCCAGCATCTCGCGCACGCCGAGCGCGGCGGCGACCACCTCGGCCAGGCCGGACAGGAAGGTCACGCCGAAGGACGCCGCGAACCACATCGCCACCCGTGCCTGGTCGCGCAGCATCAGGTTGATCAGGCCGGCCGTCATCAGGGTCAGGCCGGACGAGGCCACCACCCACATCGCCGGCAGGTAGTAAGCGAAAGGCAGCACCAGCGAAAGCGGCAGCAGCGCCAGGGCCAGCCATTGCATCAGGCGCAGCGGCCTGGCGAAGCGGGACTTCGCGAGGTCGGCGCCGAACAGGGACATGTACAGCGTCAGGGTCGAGATCGAGTACAGCGCCGTGGTCACCGCCTTGCTCGGCACCAGCCAGCTGGCCGGCAGCGCCTGGCCCAGCCACTGGATATCCCAGCCGGCCGAGATCGCGCCCACGCGCAGGTTCAGGATCAGCCAGGCCGCGAACTCGAGGTAGAGCAGCTGGCGGTTGATCAGCGCGGTGATCAGGATGAACAGGCTCAGCACGATCATGCCGCCGTCCAGCAGGCCGGACTTGCGGTGGAACTGCTGGATCGACAGGGTCATCTCGCTGGCCGGCCACTGCACGGCGCTCAGTCGCGCCGGTCCGGTAAAGCGCGCGCGGCACAGTACCTCGGCCGGCGTGAACGGCGTGCGCAGCACGAAGCCGGCCTTGGCGGCCGTCATCGCGCCGCTCGCCCCTTCGTGCGAAGCGCTGCCGAGCGACACCAGGGTCGCCGCATCCCAGCAGCTGACGTCGACCGCGTGGCGCGACGGGAATTCGACCACATGCGGTCCGCCGGGTATGTCCCGGGTACGCAGGGAGAACCAGACCGGCGCTTCGGAGAGGTGGGTTTCGTAGCGGTCGGTGGCCGGCGCATGCGCCAGCTCGCGCAGCGCGCTGGCCGGATCCAGCCGGGCGCTTGCATCGCTGAGCACCCGCAGCGGCAGGGTGACGTCGCCGCTGGCGACGTAATGGCTATTCCAGGAAGCGTAGGCGACGACCGAGACCAGCAGCACGCCCAGCGGCACGAAGTAGACCGACAGCAGGCGCATCATGGCCTGCAGTAGACGGTCGAAGACTCCGGACACCGGTATTCGTGCTGGACTGGAGGGCTGTGGCATAAATTGTATCGATCGGGCAGGCAGGCGCCGGCATGCTGATGCGGGCGCATGAAATTTCCCTAAGGATACATCCTGCCGATGATACGGTCATGGAATATTTTACTCAGACTAGGCGAACTGGGGCATATGCATCGGCACGCCCCCCTCGCTGTGCAGGCCGTGTGGTTGCAAAACCACGTTGCGGGGTGACGCCGCCGATGTCGATGTCCGGATGATGGGTTTCGCGGAAGAACTTCAGCAGCGGATGGTTGGCGGCGCGCCAGCGCTCCTCGGCGGTGGCGATCTCGAAGGCCATCACGCGGTGCGGGATATTCCCGGTGTTACGCAGCGGTACCATTTCCTTGTCGCCGAAGACATCCTTGAACAGCAGTTGTTCGTACTGGCGGTCGACCGGGCTGCGGCCCGCGACCACGGCGAATTCGGTGCCACTTAATTCCCAGTAATCGAAAAATGCTTTCATCAGTGCAACTTTGACCATATGGCCGATACGGCCCTCGCCCACGCCCAGGCGCTCCACTTCGCACAGGGCGCGGCCCTGCAGCCAGTCGGGCAGCGCCACCGATTCCTCGAGGTGCAGCGGACGGAAGATATTGGTCTGCAGGCGCGCGGTGCCGATCGGCGAGCCGTCCAGCTTGGACTCGGCCAGCAGCACGACGGTGTCTTCTTCGTAATCGCAGGCTTCCGGCACACTCAGGGTGCGGGCGAACTCGGGAACGTGGCGCGCATAGGCGGCATGGCGAATGCGGACTGCCTTCCGCAGGCCATCCTCGGTCTCGACACGGCGGACGGTGAACGGCAGGCGTTCGATCTTCATGCCTGCCCGCGGGTGCACGGCGGACACGGCGGCGGGGATGCGCATTTCCATGACAGGATTCCTTGATTGGCTAGACAACGGTTTTTCGTTTTGACCATTATCAATCGTTCAAAAAAATCCTAAGCCTTGAGGAAAGGCGCTTTTTACCCCCTTTTCACGCGTTCCCGAACACCCGTTCGATTCATGGACAGGCTTACATGAAGCGGGCCGTGCCGGCCACGCGGATCGAGCTGCCGGGCGCATTCCCTATATCCGCATGGAGGCGCGAGCGCATGCCCATGTCCTCGCCCTGCACCACGTCGATCGCTCCGCCGTGTGGCCAGCCGAGGTCGCGCAGATAGCCGGCCAGGGCCGCGGTGCCGGCCCCGGTGGCCGGGTCTTCGTAGACGCCGCCGATGGCGAAGGGGTTACGGGTATGGAGCAGGCGCGCGCTCTCGGCCCACACCAGCACGATGGTGACCAGGCCGTGGGCCTGCATCAGGGCGCGGCCGGCCTCGAGCTCGTAGCGCATCGCCGACAGCAAATCACGGCTCGCCAGGCCCAGCACCAGGTGGTCGTTGCCGGCATGGGCCAGGCCGGGTGGAATGCGCGGGTCGAGGTCGGCCTCGCTGTAGCCGAACAGGTCAAGCGCCGCGGCCACCAGCCGCGGGTCGGCCGGCTGGCTGCGGGTCGGCGGCGACTGCAGCGCCGCGGCGACCATCGCGCCCTCGCGCCGGCTTTCGACCGTGATCCTGGCCTGGTTCAGGGCCAGCGGATAGACGCCGTCGCCGAACTCGCGCGCCAGCGCGGCGCCGAGGGCGATGGTGGCGTGGCCGCAGAACGGCACCTCGGCCGCCGGCGAGAAGTAGCGCACGCGAAAACCCTCGCCCCCCTCTTCCTTCACCGCGAAGGCGGTTTCCGAGAAACCCACTTCATGCGCCAGGCGCTGCATCTCGGCGTCCGGCGGCATGGCCGCGCCGATCCAGACGCCGGCCGGGTTCCCGCCCTCCTCGCCGTCGGAAAAGGCGGCAATGCGCAGCACCTGGGTGGACGATAGTCTCATGGGGCTCTCCTCGAACTGGTTGAAAGAAGAATAATGATAATGCCGGCTTGACGGCGGCGCCGGGCCGGCCTATATTTAGACATCCATCTAATTAGAAAAGAATCGAATATGACGGGCAAGCTCACCGCCGCGTTCAAGGCCATCGCCGATCCGACCAGGCGCGAAATCCTGCACCTGCTGCGCAAGGAAGAGATGACGGCCGGCGACGTCGCCGCCCACTTCGACATGACCAAGCCGACCATGTCGCACCACTTCGCGGTGCTGAAGGATGCCGGCCTGGTCAGCAGCCGGCGCGAAGGCCAGACCATCTGGTACGCGCTGAACACGACCGTCCTGGAAGACGTGCTGTCCTGGACGATGGACATGGCGCGCGGCGGCGCGCGCGATTGACATAAAGGGAGACAAGAATGACGAAGAAGCGCTTTCTGTGGTGGTCGATTCCGGTGCTCGTGCTGGTGCTGACGGCGACCGCGCTGGTCTACCGCGACCTGCCGGACATCATCCCCATCCACTGGAACGCGGCCGGCGAAGCCAACGGCTACGGCGCGCGTATCACCATCTTCCTGCTGCCCCTCATCACGGGCTTGATGATGCTGCTGTGGCCCGTCCTGCCGACGGTCTCGCCGGACAAATTCCGGGTCGAGGGCTTCAGCGATACCTGGTGGTTCAGCGGCCTGGTGATGGTCGCCCTGCTCGCCTATGTGCAGGGCGTGCAGCTGGCGGTGCTGGCGCACGGCGCGCTGGACATCGGCCGTGCCCTGCTCGGCGGCATCGGCATCGCCTTCGTCCTGCTGGGGAATGTACTGGGCAAGGTGAAGCGCAACTTCTGGCTCGGCGTGCGCACGCCGTGGACCCTGGCCAGTGACCGGGTCTGGTATTCGACCCACCGGCTGGCCGGCAAGACCATGGTGACGGGCGGCCTGGTGGTACTGGCCGCCGCGCTGGCCGGCTTGCCCCCGTATGTGTCGACCGCCGCGCTGCTGGCGGGGGCGCTGGTGCCGGTGGTTTACTCGCTGGTGTATTACAAGCGGCTGGAGCGCGCCGGCGGCGCGTGAGCGTGGGCACGGGTGCCCACGATCGCAAACGGATCAGAATCCCGGCGGGCGCTCGCCCGCCACACCCGCGGCCTTCTCCAGCGCCAATCCCACCCGCCCAATCGTGCCCTCGTCGAACAGGCGTCCGATCAGGGTCACGCCATGCGGGACGCTGCGCGGCGGCGAGAATGTCGGCAGCGGTTGCGCCGGATCCGGCGCCCAGTCGCTGCGCGCCTGCGTCACCTCGACCTGCCCGGTACGCAGGGTCAGCGAGGGGTGGCCGGTGAAGTTCGAGATCGTCAGCATCTCGTCGCGCAGCGAAGGGACGAGAAGCAGGTCGACCTGGCTGAAAATGCGTGCCATCTCCAGCGCCACCTTCCTGCGCATGCGGTCGGCCTGCACGAAGTCCACCGCCGACAGGAAGCGCGCCTCGCGGAACAGGTTCGGCCAGGCATCCGGCACCTGGGCTTTCAGCTGGTCGACGCGGTGGTCCAGCGTGATCTCCTCGAAGGCCGCCGCCGCTTCGGCGAACAGCACCGCGTTCAGCGACTGATACGGCCAGTCCGGCAAGGTCACCGGCACCGGGTTCAAGCCCAGCTTCTTCAGGTTCTCCAGCGCGGCGCGGTCGGCATCAAGGGCCGGCGCCTCCTTCATCCAGTCGGCAAAATAGCCGACCTTCAGGCCCGCCACCTTCGCGTTCGCGTCGTAGTCCAGCTTCGCGGGCACGCCGGCGACGTCGCCGGGGTCGGTGCCGGAGATCGCCTTCAGCACCAGCATCGCATCCTCGACGCTGCGCGTCATCGGCCCCAGCTTGTCGAGCGACCAGCACAGGGTCATGGCGCCGGTGCGCGGCACCCGGCCATAGGTCGGGCGCAGGCCGGTGACGCCGCAGCGCATCGACGGGCTGATGATGCTGCCGCCGGTCTCGCTGCCGATCGAGAACGCGACCAGGGCGGCGGCGGTGGCCGCGCCCGGGCCGGCGCTGGAGCCCGAAGCGCCCTCTTCCAGCAGCCATGGATTCATGGTCTGGCCGCCGAACCAGACGTCGTTCAGCGCCAGCGCGCCCAGGCTCAGCTTGGCGATCAGCACGGCGCCGGCGGCATCCAGCTTCGCCACTACGGCCGAGTCCTGGGCCGGCACGCGGTCGCGATTGAATTCCGCGCCCCAGGTAGTGCGGATGCCCTTCGTATCCAGCAGGTCCTTCACGCCGTACGGAATGCCGTGCAGCGGGCCGCGGTATCTGCCGGCGGCGATTTCCTTGTCCGCCAGGCGGGCGCGCGCCAGCGCATGCTCTTCGGTCAGCGTGATCACGCTGCGCAGCTTGCCGTCGTAGCGCTTGATGCGGTCCAGGTAGATGCGGGTCAGCCGTTCGGACGTCAGCGCACGCGTCTCGATCCAGCGCGAGAGTTTCGCGACCGGGGCATAGGCGATGTCCTCGTCGTTCTTCGGCAGCGGGCCGGCATCGCTGCGGCTGCGCACGAAGCGTTCGCGCACGGGTCCACCCGTTGCGCCCACGGCCGCCGCTTTCGCCCCGACTGTCGCCGGGGACCAGACCGTGGCCGGGGCGATACCGTCCTCGATCGCCAGCTTGCGCGGACCGGTGCGCCGCTCCATCGTCGAGGCCAGCGACACCCGCCAGCTGCCGGCCGCCATCTGGCGTTCGGCGGGCGTCATCGGCACCTGCATCAGCTTTTCGGCTTCGGCAAAGGTGGCGGGCGTGACTTCCGGGCCGACCGCCGGGGTGGCGCCGAAGGTCGGCGGCGCACCAGGGGTATCGGCCACTTGCGGGACGGGTTCGGAACGGGCGGCGCCGGCGACGGCGAGCAGGCCGAGCGGCGCATTGATCAGGAACTGGCGGCGTTGTGTCATGACTCCTCTGCGGTTGGGTGACGGACTTGGAGCGTTGCGCGCTCTTGTCCGCCGATCCTAACCGATGCTCGTGTGCGGAACAACAAGCCGGCCCCAGCGAATCACAAGCGCCCGAAAACGAGGCTGGCGTTCACGCCGCCGAAGCCGAAGCCATTCGATATCGCGTACTCGGTCGCTATCGCGCGGGCCGCTCCGGCGACGATGTCGACGCCGTCCGCCGCCGGGTCCGGCCGGGCCAGGTTCAGTGTCGGCGGCGCCAGCTGGTCGCGCAGCGCGAGCACGGTGAAGATCGCTTCCACGCCGCCGGCTGCGCCCAGCAGGTGGCCGGTGGCCGACTTGGTGGCCGAGACGGCCGGGCCGCGGCCCGCGCCGAATACGGTCCTGATCGCGGCAAGCTCGCTGGCATCGCCTGCCGGGGTCGAGGTCGCATGGGCGTTCAGGTGCCCGATCATGGCCGGGGCGATGCCAGCCTGGCGGATCGCGGCCTGCATGGCGCGCCGGCCGCCGGCGCCGTCGTCCGGCGGCGAGGTCATGTGATGGGCGTCGCCGCTGGTGCCGTAGCCAAGCAGTTCGGCGATCGGCACGGCGCCGCGCCGCAAGGCGTGCTCGAGTTCTTCGATGACCAGGATGCCCGCGCCCTCGCCCATCACGAAGCCGTCCCGCTCCAGGTCGAACGGCCGCGAGGCCGCCGCAGGGTCGTCATTGAAGCCGGTCGACACCGCCCTGGCGGCGGCGAAGGCGCCCAGGCTGACGCGGTCGATGCAGGCCTCGGTCCCGCCGCAGACGGCGATATCGGCCTCGCCGGCCCTGATCAGGCGCGCGGCGTCGCCGATGGCCTGGGCGCCGGCGGCGCAGGCGGTGACGGGCGCACCGATGGGACCGCGCAAGCCGTGGCGGATCGAAATCTGTCCGGCCGCCATATTCGCCAGAAAGCTCGGCACGGTGAAGGGTGAAAGGCGCTTCGGGCCACGCGCATCGAGGATGCGCACCGCGTCCGTGATCGTGCCGAAGCCGCCGACGGCGGAAGCCACGATGGTGGCCGTCCGTTCGCGCTCCTCGTCGGTCTCGGGCCGCCAGCCGGCCTGCTCCAGCGCCTCGCCGGCCGCCGCCAGGGCGAACAGGCTGAAACGATCCATCTTCTTCAGATCCCGGGTTTCGGCCACCAGCCCGGCGTCGAATCCCCATGGCCGGTCCGGCGCCAGCGCCGGCACCAGCCCGCCGACCTTGCACGGCATCCCGTCCGCCAGCGCCTCGTTCAGGGGAACCAGTCCCGAACGGCCCTGCAGCAGATGGGCCCAGGCGGTCCCGACTCCACATCCCAGAGGCGATACCATGCCCATGCCGGTCACGACGATGCGTCTCGTAATCAAAGCGATGCTCCCATGTGTTGATGAGCGATGCAGCCGGCGATGCGCAAAGCACGCCAATGGCACGTTGCCGAGCCC
This sequence comes from Massilia sp. 01N410, assembly GCF_056399665.1. Lineage (NCBI taxonomy): Bacteria > Pseudomonadati > Pseudomonadota > Betaproteobacteria > Burkholderiales > Oxalobacteraceae > Massilia > Massilia sp. 01N410. The sequence continues at coordinate 47,461 of NZ_JBFTRV010000006.1, forward strand.
GCCTCAAGGCAGCATCATTCCGTTGAAGCGAGGAGAAGTATAGGCAAGTGAGCCGGGAATAATTGCCCCGTCACGCCAACTTATATGCAAAGTACGCCATAATCACGAACCATGAACCTGCCCTTGCCAAGCGCCGTCACGGTGTCGGCCCGCGTCCTGCACGAGATGCTGCATGCCTTGCGCGGCAGCCGCGGCAAGGACGTGGCCGCACAGGCGCTGGCCAGCGCCGCCATTCCGCGCTCGCTGCTGCACCGGCCCGGCGCGCGCATCACCCGGCAACAATACGGGGCGCTCTACCGCGCCATCGCGGCGACGCTCGACGATGAAATGCTCGGCCTGTGGTCGAGGCCGATCCGGAGCGGCACCCTGAAATACCTGATGCTCAGCCTGCTCGACGCACCGACCGTGCTGGTGGCGCTGAACCGTTTCGTCCGTTTCTGGAACCTGCTGCTCGACGACTACCGCCTGCACCTCGCGACCAGGAACGAAACGGTCGGCATCGCCCTGCTGGAGAGGACGCCGGATACCGAGGTCAAGCCACTCGGCCATGCGCTGATGATGAAACTGGTCCACGGCATCGTGTCGTGGCTGCTCGGCCGCGACGTCACGCTGCTCCGGGCCGAATTCCGCTTTCCTGAGCCCAGGCATGTCGAGGATTATGTGTTCATGTTTCCGGGCGACGTCAGCTTCGATGCGGCTGCCACCGGCATGTCCCTCGCCTATGCGGATTGCGCGTCCGCGTTCAAACGCGAGAAGCACGAGCTGTGGGCCTTCCTGAAACGCGCCCCCGAAGACTGGGTATTCCGCCAGGCGGAAGGCGGCACCGTCACCGCGAAAGCGCGCGCCTATCTCGAGCAGGCGCTCTCCCGGCCGGCCACGATCGACGGCCTTGCCTCGGCCTTGCATATGTCGGTCCGTACCCTCAACCGCCGCTTCGCCGAAGAAGGGACGCACTTCCAGCAGGTGAAGGATGGATTGCGGCGCGACGTCGCGGTGCACCGGCTGACACATTCGAACACGCCGGTGGCGGCGCTGGCCTTCGACCTCGGATTCGCCGATGCCACAGGTTTTTGCCGCGCCTTCAGGCACTGGACCGGCAGCAGTCCTCTTGAATACCGCAACGGTGCGCGCCGGGCGGATGTCATTCACTATCCCGATTTTCCAGCTCCGGATAGTGCCGGAAGATCCCCTCCTCATTGAAAGGCAGCCGCCGCTTCGATTTCAGATAGGCCGCGATTCGCGGCCGCTTCGCCACCCGCTCGCGCAGCGCGCCGAGCAGAGGATAGCTCGCATCGATCCGCGCCATCGTCGCCGGAAAGGCATAGCGCAGGCCCTCGACCAGCTGGAACAGCGACAGGTCGGCATAGGTGAGCGTGGCGCCGGTCAGGTAGTCCTTCGGCTCCGGCCGCGCAAGGACGCCTTCGAAGTAGTCGAGGAATTTCGGGATGCGCGTCTCGATGAAATCGGCCGAACGGCGCTTCGCTTCCGGACGCTGGTCTTCGTAATACAGCGAGGTCGCGATCGGGTGATGGGTGTCGTGGGTTTCGGCGACCAGGTCGGCGATCGTCAGCTGCAGCTGGTGCACCCATAAGCCACCGGCCTCGTCCGTGGGCGCCAGGCCATGGTGCTGGCCCAGGAAGAGCAGGATGTTCGCCGTCTGGCCGATGGTCAGCCCGCCCGCCCTCAGGAAGGGCGGCGCGAACGATGGATGGTCGGGACCATCCATCGCCGCCAGCATGCGTGCCATGCCGCCCGGTTCGCGGGCCACGTCGACGTAGTCGACCCCGGCTTCCTCCAGCGCCAGCCGCACGAATTCGCCGCGGCCCTGGATCGTCGGCCAGTAAAAAAGTTCGTACACCATGCGACGCTCCTCATCTTATTCGGGATGACTCAATTATTCATTAGGATTTCGATGTTCGGCGCGGCAATCGTGCTAGTCTTGCGACTGGCAACCTCTGCCTGACAAAAAATCAACAAGAGACATCGTGATCACGAATAAGAAAACCCCAGGGATGCGTTATCGAGCGTGGCGATCTTGACCTGCTTGGCATTTTATTTCCGTTGAGCAAGATCACCGTGCCGCCAAAGCCGGTGAGCCAAGATAGAACCACCCCGATAATGAATGCCCGGAGCGCACCATGATTTTCGCTCACCTCACCAAGCACTGGATGGCCCGCCGCAGCCAGTACAGCCTGACCTCCTGGATCCTCTGCATCGCGCGCAGCCTGCGCGTGCTGGCCTATATGCGCGACCATCGCGCACTGTGCCAGCTCGGCGTCTACCGCAACCACGTGGCGCTGCCGTCGAACGACGACCCCTTCCACCACCTCAGTCACCGCGACTACCTCATCAAGGGCCTGTCGGCGCGGCGCCGCGTGCAGGCGGTCCTGAGCCACTACCGCTTCGAGGAAACCACCTTCAACGACGCCTACAAGCAGGCCGTCTACGGCGCCCGCTGCCTGCCGCTGTGGCAGATCGATGCCGACGGCAGCAGCTTCATGATCCAGCTCGAAATGGCGTCGCGCAGCAATGCCGAGGGCGACCTGACCCTGGCCCTGGTCGCCGACGGCAAATGCCTGCACCGCCTGTCCTTCAGCTGGCTGGAAGGCCACATGGTCGGCGTCGATGCGCCGGTGGTGCCCTTCATCGCCCGCAATCAGGGCCGCTGGGTCGATGCCGGCGCCGCCTTCGAAGCCTTCGAGCGCGTATTCCCGAACAATTCTCCCAGCTTCTTCTGCTTCGCCGCGATGCAGGGCGTGGCGCAGGCGGTCGGCATCGACCAGGTCGTGGCCATCCGCAGCGAAGACCACATCGCCTACGACCCCGACCCGGAAAAGCACTTCGCCAATGCCTACGACGGCTTCTGGAAAATCCTGGGCGGCGAGGAAATGCCGGGCAAGCAGGGCTACCGGATCGCCCTGCCCTTCTACGTCAAGCCGCTGTCCGAAATGCCGTCCAAGCACCGCAAGCGCGCCGCCCAGCGCCGCGAACACTGGCGCCTGATCTGCGAATCCGCCCGCACGACGCTGCAGCGCCACCTGCTGCATGCCCGCGCCCACGTCGAGCATGCGGCGCCGGTGCTGGAGCCGGCGCAGGTCTGAACTCCGGCGGCGGACCGCCCGCCAACGCGCTTTTCCCGCTTGCGCGATAATCCCCCTCCTCTGCAACCCGAGGGGGATTTTTATTTTGCTTAACTTCGACTTCCACAATCCTACCCGCATCCTGTTCGGCGAGAACCAGATCGAGCACCTGGCGCAGCTGGTCCCTGCCCGCGCGCGCGTGCTGGTGCTGTACGGCGGCGGCAGCATCCGCGCCAACGGCACCTACGACGCCGTGATGGCCGCCCTGGACGGCCGTACCATCTTCGAATTTGGTGGCATCGAGCCGAACCCCAGCTACGAGACCCTGGTCGAGGCCATCGCCGTGGTCAAGCGCGAGAACATCGACTTCCTGCTCGCGGTGGGCGGCGGCTCGGTCATCGACGGCACCAAGTTCGTTGCCGCCGGCAGCCTGCTGGATGCCGACCCGTGGACCATTCTCGAACAGCGCGCAAAGAACGTGAGCGCGGCCCTGCCTTTCGGCGCGGTGCTGACCCTGCCGGCCACCGGCTCCGAGATGAACTCCGGCAGCGTGATCACCAAACAAGCCACGCAGGAAAAATTCGCCTTCATGTCGCGCCTGGTGTTCCCGCAGTTCGCCATCCTCGACCCGACCCGCACCTATACCCTGCCGGCACGCCAGGTCGGCAACGGCATCGTCGACGCCTTCGTCCACATCATGGAGCAGTACATGACGGTGCCGGCCGATGCCAAGGTGCAGGACCGCTTTGCCGAGGGTCTGCTGCAGACCCTGGTGGAAGAAGGTCCGCGCGCGCTGGCCGAGCCCGACAACTACGCGGTGCGCGCCAACCTGATGTGGACCGCGACCCTGGCCCTGAACGGCCTGATCGGCGCCGGCGTGCCGCAGGACTGGTCCACCCACATGATCGGCCACGAACTGACCGCGCTGTACGGCCTGGACCATGCACAGACCCTGGCGCTGGTACTGCCGGCCATGCTGCGCGAACGCCGCGATGCCAAGCGGGCAAAGCTGCTGCAGTACGCGGCGCGCGTATGGGGCCTGCGTGACGGCGACGAAGATGCGCGCATCGAGGCGGCCATTGCCCGCACCGAGGACTTCTTCCGCGCAGTCGGCGTGGGTACCCGCTTTGCCGACTATGGCCTCGGCAAGGATGTCGTGCCGGCCGTCGTCGCCGCCCTGGAAGCGCACGGCATGACGAACCTGGGCGAAAGCGGCGAGGTCACGCTGAACGTGAGCCGCAATGTTCTCGAGCGCTGCACCTGATGTAGACGCACGGTGGGGTGCGCGGACAGCCGTGCACCCCGCTTTGTTCTGGCAAGCCAGACTGGCACTCGATATCGCCAAAGTTCAATTGCTCATGAACATCGCCTGCATCGCCTGGGACTCCCCGCGTATCACCGGATGGATGCGCGGCAAGCGCATCGACGCCGTGGTCTGGACCGCCCTGCCCGCCAAATTCGACGGCGCCAGCGGCCGTGCGCCGACGGCCGGGGAAGCCGTCGCCTGGCTCGGCAGTCTGCGCGGCGACGAGCGCGCCAAGGCCGAGGACTACATCCGCCGCACACCCGCCCACATCGACACGCCCTACCGCCGCCTCATCGAAGCCCGCCTGGGCTGGCGGCCGTTGCGCGAAGCCTACATAACGCAAAGAAGCTGAGCGCCATCCGGCGAGCATTGCCAGACTCGCCACGCTCGCCCGCATCCGTGCTACACTCGCGCCTTCGCTAGGGGTCCTGGAAGCCGATCTGCTTCCGGGTGAGAGATACCCTTCGTACCTGATCTGGATAATGCCAGCGAAGGAAAGCGCAACGCGGTGCCGAACGGCGCCCACTCCAGTTTGCCCTTCCCCGAGCCGGCGCGAAGACGAGCAAACAATGAAACCACAACTGAAGTACCCGATCCTCGCCTGCGCCATCGCGCAAGCCTTCTCCCTCAACGTCCATGCGCAGGAACAGAACGGCCAGCCGATCGCCGAAGTGGTCGTGACCGGCGCCCGCGCCGGACTGGAACGCGCCGCCGTCGGCGGCTTCTCCGAATCCTCGCTGTGGGAAACCCCGGCCTCGATCAGCGCGATCGACCGCACCCGGATGCAGGACCTGTCGATCCGTAATGCCACCGAGGCGATGCGCTACGACGCCTCGGTCAGCGACGCCTACAACGCGGTCGGCTATGCCGAACAGTTCTCGATCCGCGGCTTCGCCCTCGACAACAACTACAGCTACCGCAAGGATGGCTTCGCGATTCCGGGCGACACCCAGATCCCGCTGGAGAACAAGGAACGCATCGAGGTGCTGAAGGGCCTGGCCGGCCTCACCGCCGGCGTCGCCACCCCGGGCGGCATCGTCAACTACGTGACCAAGCGCCCGACCAATACCCCGCTGCGCTCCGCCACCGTCGAAGTGAGCGAGCGCGGCACCCTGTACGGCACGGTCGACCTGGGCGGCCGCTTCGACGACCGCCGCTTCGGCTACCGCATCAATGCCGCCGCCGCCGACCTGCATTCCTATGTGCGCGGCGCCAACGGCGACCGCCAGTTCGTGTCCGGCGCCTTCGACTGGCAGATCAGCCCGGACGCCCTGTTCCAGGTCGACTTCGACTACCAGCACAAGGCCCAGCTCACCGCACCCGGCTATCAGCTGATCCGCAACGAGGTGCTGCCGTCCGGCGTCTCCGCCAGGCTGCTGCTCAATGACCAGCCCTGGGCCCGTCCGGTCGATACCCGCGACACCAACCTCGGCCTGCGCTTCGAGTACAAGCTGGCGGACGGCTGGAAAGCGCTGGTTGCCGCCAACAAGCACTGGTTCAAGCGTAACGACTACACCGCCTTCCCCTACGGCTGCAGCAACGAGGGCGCGGGCTACTATCCGGGCTTCTGCTCGAACGGCGACTACGACGTCTACGACTACCAGAGCGAGGGCGAGCGCAAGACACCGTGGGGCCTGCAGGCGATGCTGCAGGGCCGCTTCGCCACCGGCGCGCTGCGCCATGAGCTGACCGTCGGCGCCTCGTATTCGGAGCGCCACGACAGCTTCGGCGACTATGTCTACGACCTGGTCGGCTACAGCAATATCTGGCATCCGCTGGACACCCCGCACGCCGGCCCGGACCGCGTCACCGGCCCCGTGTTCGAACGCCGCAGCGACCAGGAGAGCGCGCTGTTCGCCCAGGACATCGTGACCATCACCCCGCAGCTGACCCTGCACGGCGGCCTGCGCTACGTCGAGACCAAGCGCCGCGACTGGGAAGACGACCGTCCGGTCGTGCACACCGCCGGCTACGTGGATAGCAAGGATTCCTTCCTGCTGCCGAGCGTCGCCCTGGTCTACAACCTGAATCGCGACTGGAACGTCTACGGCTCCGTGAGCCACGGCCTGCAGCACGGCGGCATCGCGCCGATGGAAACCTCGAACGAGAACCAGGTGCTGGAACCGGGCCGCTCGAAGCAGTTCGAACTGGGCGCCAAGGGCTCCGTGCGCGGGGTGAACCTGTCGGCCTCGCTGTTCCAGATCCGCCAGGGCCTCGAGTACACGGACCCGAACCGCACCGTGGCCGTGGTGGTCGACGGCGACACCGTGCAGCGCCATCCCTACGTGCGCGGCGGCCGCGAGACCCACCGCGGCATCGAGCTGTCGGCGGACGGCAAGCTGGCTTCCAACCTGCAGGCCGGCCTGTCGCTGATGGCCCTGAACACCCGGCAGGACGGCACCGGCGATCCGACCATCGACGGCAAGCGCGTCACCGACGTCCCCGGCGTCAAGTCGACCGCCTGGATCGAGTACGCCGTGCCGCAAGTGCCCGGCCTGAAGGTCGACGCCAACTGGCAGTACTCGGGCAAGAAGGCCTTCGATGTCGAGAACCGCGTGTTCGTGCCCGACTACCACGTGTTCGGCCTCGGCGCCGCCTGGGCCATGAAGCTGGGCGTGACGAAAGTGACGCTGCGCGCCCGCGTCGACAACCTGTTCGACAAGTTCTACTGGCGCGACGTCACGCCGGCGCTGGGCGGCTACCTGCTGCCGGGCGCGCCGCGCACCTTCCGCGTGTCGGGGCAGTTCGACTTCTGATCGCGAAGCTCAGGGAGGACCGAGCAGGTCCTCCACCTGGCGCAGCCGCTGCGCCAGGTCTCCCTCCAGCAGCGTGAACGGGATGCACCGTTCGCGCAGCACCGCCAGCAGGCAGTCGTGCACCTGCTTCCTCACCTCTTTCGATTCGCGCTGCAGGCCGTCCGGCACCCAGGGAAGGTCCAGGCCCGCCACCAGGGTCGCCGCATAGTCGTGCGCGGCTTCCATCTCCAGCAGTTCCACCGGCACCCGGCCCCAGTAGATGCGGCTGTAGACCGCCGTCATCAGCGGCGTGGTGTCGCAGAACAGGAAACGCCGCGCATCCTTCGATGCGGCCAGGGCATCCTCGCGCCCGCGCTGGGCGCGCGCGATCGCGGGCTGGTCCTCTTCGCGCGGCACCCGCTGCTCCGTCTCGACGAACTCGCGCAGGTACTCCGGCACCCACAGCGTGCCGTAGCGCGCCGCCAGCGCCGGCGCCAGGGTCGACTTGCCGGTCGACTCGGCGCCGAGAATCGCGATCCGCGCCGGTAGCGAGCCGCGCGTCATCGCGCCCCCTCGCGCGCCGCACGCGCCCAGGCGCGCAGGCCCAGCGCCGCCATCCCCACGAACACCGCGTACAGGATCGCGGTCAGGTGCAGGTCCTTGTAGACGTACAGGCCGACGTACAGGATATCGACCACGATCCACACATGCCAGTTCTCGACCTTCTTGCGCGCCGCCAGCAGGGTGCCGAGCAGGCTGCCGGCGGTGAGGAAGCCATCCATGTGCGGCACGTCGGTGTCGGTGTAAGCGTGCAGGAACCACGACAGGATATAGAAGCCCAGTCCCCATCCGGCCAGCGACCAGATCCAGCCCTTCGCGTCCAGGCGCGTCACCACCAGCGGCTTGTCATCTTCGCCCGTACCGCGCAGCCATTCGTACCAGCCCCACACTGCAGCGGCGATGAAGACCGCCTGCAGGCCGGCGTCGCCGTACAGGCGGGCCTCGAAGAACACGACGCCGTAGGTGGCGGACGACACGATCGCGAACAGCCAGGCCCAGTGGATGCGGCGGATGTTGAGCAGCACCGTGACGATGGAGAGGACGAAGGAGATGAGTTCCAGCGGGGTCGTCGGGAAGCCGAGGAAGGTGAGCGGGTCGTTCATAGCGGTCGATTATCGAAGCTGGAGCGCGATTGCGCAAGCCGAAGGCGTGACAATTGGTGAGTCATTTGGGGGTTCATACATACATAATGAGCGGATCGTCCCGCCGGGACCGAACGGAGCCATCATGACGCTGCGATCCCTGTTGTTGTGTACCTTCCTGCTGGCCGCCAGCGCGGCGCCCGCCCTGGCCGCGCCCACCGTGCCGCTCGCCGCCTTCGTCTACGAAGACCAGTTCTCGCATCCGCGCCTGGCGCCGGACGGCAAGCACATCGCGATCACGGCGCGGGTCCCGGACGGCGACCGTTTCGTTCCCGTCGTGACCTTCTACTCGGTGCCGGAAATGACGATGACGGGCGCGATCCGCATGCCCGCCTTCGAGGTGCCGCTCGATTACCAGTGGCTGACGAATACGCGGCTGGCGATCACCAAGGGCATCGAACTGGGCTCGCGTGAAAAGCCGGTTCCCACCGGCGAGGTGCTGGCCGCGGAACTCGACGGCGGCAAACAGGAATACCTGTACGGCTACAAGATGCGCAACAGCTCCAGCCGCGGCAGCCGCTACGGCGCCGACGAAGGATATGGCTACATCGAAGACATCCCGCGCAGCCGCAACGGCCACCTGTTCATCGCCTCCCACGCCTGGGAAGGCAGCCACAGCTTGCTGTACGACGTCGATTCGCGCAGCGCGGTGCGCAGCCTGGTGGCCGACCTGCCGCTGTCGGACCTGGGCTTCGTCATCCAGAACAACGGGGTGCCGCGTTTCGCCTTCGGTGCGAACGACAGCGCGGAACGGGTCCTGATGCGCTTCGACGATGCCGGCAAGCGTTGGCGCAAGGCCGACGCCCAGCTCGGGCGGCGCTACGCTCCGATGGGCTTCAACGCCGACGACAGCGCCCTCTACGTCAGCTACTCGGCCGACGGCGGCCCGTATGAACTGATCCGCGAGCAGGTCGCCGACGGCAAACGGACGACGCTGTTCAAGGACGGGACCGGCAGCGTCACCAGCGTGATGTACGGCGCCAAGCTGGGCGAACCCTTCGGCGCCTCGACCTCGATCGGCCGGCCGCGCGCCGTCTACTTCGACGAGAACAGCGCGGAAGCCCGCCTGCACAGGGACTTGAGCGCCCAGTTCCCCGACCATCGGGTCAGCTTCGTCGATTTCAGCGACGACGGCACGGTCCTGCTGTTCGGCGTGTCGAGCGACCGCGACCCCGGCTCCTTCTATCTGCTCGACCGCAAGACCATGAAGGCCAGCCTGCTGTTCTCCTCCCTCGAGACCATCGACCCCGACAAGATGGCGCCGCGCCGCCCGATCAGCTTCCAGGCGCGCGACGGTCTCGAACTGCACGGCTACCTGACCATGCCGGCGCACGCGCAAGGAAGCAAGGTGCCGCTGGTGCTGATGCCGCACGGCGGCCCGTTCGGCATCGCCGACACCTGGCGCTACGATAACGACGCCCAGTTCCTGGCCAGCCGCGGCTATGCGGTCCTGCAGGTCAACTTCCGCGGCTCCGGCGGGCGCGGGGACGGATTCATGGAAGCCGGCTACCGCGAATGGAGCGGCAAGATCCAGGACGACCTGGTCGACGGCGTGCGCTGGGCGGTGGCGCAGGGCGAGGTCGACGGACGGCGCATGTGCGTGTACGGCGCCAGCTTCGGCGGCTATTCGGCACTGATGCTGGCGGCGCGCGAACCGGCGCTGTTCAAGTGCGCGGTCGGCTACATCGGCGTGTACGACCTGACCCTGCTGGCCAAGCCCGAGAACAACCGCAAGGACGCCTACCGCGCCGCCTACATCGGCAAGACCGTGGGCGCCGACAGGGCCGCGCTGGAGAAGGCGTCACCGGTGACGCTGGCGGCGAACATCACGGCGCCGGTGCTGCTGGTCCACGGCGGCAAGGACAAGCGGGCGCCGGTCGAACACGCGGAAGCGATGCGCGCGGCCCTCGTCAAGGCGGGTCATACGCCCGAGTGGTTCCTTGCTCCCAACGAAGGCCACGGCTTCTACGACACGAAGAACGTGACCGAGTTCTACCAGCGGCTCGAGACCTTCCTGGCCAAACATCTCGGCCAGTAGGCGCCCTTGCGACGCTCGCCACTGCCCGGATCCGGACACCCTTGCCCGCGCACGGGCAGGACCCGGCGCCTGATGGCGGCTTCCGCCCAGTGAAGCGGTGCTGGCACGATGCTTGCAATAAAGGATGCATCTTCACTCCTTCATCGCAAGCATCGTCATGGACCAAGCCATCGGCATCGATCTGCTCCGCCGCCGCCGCCACTTCCGGTTCGCTACCGGCCTCCTGCTGTGCGCCGGCTTCCTCGGCGCCGCCTGGGGCATCAACCGCGTCGTGCGGCCGGGCGTTTCCGCCGCCGACATCGTGGTGGCGGAGGTGCGGCCCGGCAGCGTCGACAACACCATCAACGCCGCCGGCGTGGTCATTCCCGTACACGAGGAGGTCGTGTCCAGCCCCGGCGCCAGCCGCATCGCCAAGGTCCACGCCAAGCCGGGCCAGCAGGTCAGGCAGGGCGAGCTGCTGCTGGAACTGGACGACCGCGAGATCCGCCTGGCGCTGGAAGCCCTGAAGGAGCAGCTGGCGCAGCAGGAAAACAGGGTCGTCGTGCTCAAGCTGGAGATGGACCAGAAGCTCAAGCAGACCAGGTCCGCCATCGAACTGCTGGAGATCGACCTCCAGTCCAGCCGCGCGCTGCGCGAACGCAACCGCAAGCTGCGCGAAAGCGGCCTGGTATCGGGCCAGGACCTGCTGACCTCGGAACTCAACGTGCAGCGCAACGAAGTCCAGCTGCGCCAGCAGCACGAGCTGATCGAGGACACCCGGCGCGCCACCGCCAGCGCCATCGCCGCCGCGAATCTGCAAAAGGAGATCCTGCAGAAGCAGATCGCCCGCCAGGACGGCCTGCTGCAGCAAACCAGGGTGACCGCGCCCTTCTCCGGCATGCTGACTTCGGTGGTCGAGGAAGAAGGCGCCAGCGTCGCCGCCGGCCAGCTGGTGGCGCGCGTGTCGGAGCTGAACAACTACCGCGTCGAAGCGTCCCTGTCCGACTTCCACGCCCGCCAGCTGGCCGCCGGCCAGCCTGTGCGCGTCGAGCAGAACGGCGAAATCCTGGCCGGCCGCGTGCACACCATCCTGCCCGAAATCCAGAACGGCACCATCAAGCTGCTGGTCGACCTCGAACAGCCGCACAACCCGCACCTGCGCAACAAGATGCGGGTCGACGTCAACGTCGTCACCGCCAGCCGCGCGAACGTGCTGGTGATCGACAACGGCGCCGCCTTCAACGGCAAGGGCCGCCAGCCGGCTTTTGCCGTGCACGAAGGCGCCGCCAGCAAGACCTGGATCGAGCTCGGCTCGAGCGACGGCAAGCTGGTCGAAGTCGTGAACGGCGCCCGTGCCGGCGACCGCTTCATCGTGTCCGACACCAGTACTTTCAAGGATCTGGACAGCATCCGCATTTCGAATTGACTGAGAAAACGAGGGGAACAACAATGATCAGACTGAACAAGGTCAGCAAGACCTACCGCACCGACAAGGTCGAAACCCTGGCCCTGAAAGACATCGACCTGCACGTCAGGGAAGGCGAATTCGTCGCCATGATGGGACCGAGCGGCTGCGGCAAGAGCACGCTGCTGAACATCATCGGCCTGCTCGACCGGCCCGGCAAGGGCAGCGTGGAAGTCGGCGGCACTTCGGTTGCCCGCTACGGCGACCGCCAGCTGGCCGGCATGCGCAACCGCACCTTCGGCTTCATCTTTCAGAGCTTCCACCTGATCCCGGACCTGCGCGTGATCGACAATGTCGAACTGCCTCTGCTCTACCGCAGCGGCAGCGGCAGCGAGCGGCGCCGGTTGGCGCGCGAGGCCCTCGAAAAGGTGGGCCTGGGTGCACGCATGGACCACTACCCGAACCAGCTGTCGGGCGGCCAGCAGCAGCGCGTGGCGATCGCGCGCGCCATCGTCGGCCAGCCGAAAGTGCTGCTGGCCGACGAACCGACCGGTAACCTGGACAGCAAGATGGGCGAGGAAGTCATGGACATCCTGCTCAAGCTGAACGCCGAGGGCACCACCGTGGTGATGGTCACCCACGACGAGCGCGAAGCGCGCCGCACCCACCGTATCGTGCGCCTGTTCGACGGCCAGCTGGTCACGCCGGAGCACCTCCATGCTGCGTAACTACCTGCTCACCGCCTGGAAGGTCTTCATGCGCCGCAAGCTGTTCACGGCGATCAACCTGGCCTGCATCGTGCTCACCCTGGTGGTGCTGATGGTGATCAGCGCCCTGCTGGAAACCACCTTCTGGCCGACCGGCGTCGAAGGGAAGAGCGAGCGCTTCCTGCAGATCTACACCATGCGCAGCATGAGCGCCGACCACAGCACCATCCGCACCGGCACGCTGGGCTTCAAGACCATCGACAAATACCTCAAGCCCATGCCGGGGGTCGAGCGGGTGTCCGCCTTCACCACGCCGGACGCGGTATCGGTCTACCAGGGCGACCGCGTCAGCGAGCTGCAGATGAGGCGCGTGGACGCCGACTACTGGAAGATCCTCGACTTCAAGGTGCTGGCGGGGCGCCTGCCGAACGAGGACGATGAAGCCGGCGGCCGCCTGGTGGCCGTGATCAACGCCTCGACCGCCCGCAGGCTGTTCGGCGGCGCGCCGCAACAAGCGGTCGGCCAGACCATCAGCGCAGGCGGCCAGCTGTTCCGCGTGATCGGCGTGGTCGACGATGTCATCCACTTCAATGCCTATGCCGACATGTGGGCGCCGCTCTCCACCTTCCCGTCGAGCGACTACCAGAACCAGCTCACCGGCTCCTTCGCCGCCATGCTGCTGGCCAGGGACAAGGCCGACCTGCCGCGTATCCAGCAGGAAGTCGCGCGCATCGCCAAGGGCTATGTGGCGGAAGACCCGAAGACCTTCGCCACCACGACCTTCTGGGCCGACAGCAAGCTCGACCTTTTCGCCCGCAACCTGCTCGGCGGCGAGATCAACCGGGACGAGGGCCAGGATTCCGGCGCCCGCAAGCTGCTGGCGTATATCGCCGGCGGCATGCTGGTGTTCATGCTGCTGCCGGCCCTGAACCTGGTCAACCTGAACATGGGGCGCATCCTCGAACGCAGCGCCGAGATCGGGGTACGCAAGGCCTTCGGCGCCACCAGCATGCAGCTGGCCGGACAGCTGGTGGTCGAGAACATCCTGCTGTGCCTGGCCGGCGGCCTGCTCGGCCTGGCCGCCACACAGGGGGTGCTGTGGTGGCTGGAGCAATCGCAGCTGATTCCCTACCTGCAGGTGAGCGTCAACCTGCCGGTGTTTGGTTGCGGCATGCTGCTGTCCTTCGTCTTCGGCCTGCTGTCCGGGCTGATCCCGGCCTGGAAGATGTCGCGTCTCGATCCCGTCCACGCCCTGAAAGGAGCCGCATGATGCTGCGCCACCTGTTGAAGCTGACCTGGAAGCGCAAATCCAGGAACCTGTTACTGAGCCTCGAAATCCTGCTCGCCTTCGCCATCGTGTTCGGCGTGGCCGCCTTCGCGCTACGCTACTGGCAGTTGTATCGCGAACCGATCGGCTTCGACGGCAGCGACACCTGGGCGGTCACGATCCGCACCGGCGAGGACACCGCGAAGATCCCGGCCGATACCTACGACACCCTGCGCCGCGGCCTGCAGGCGCTGCCGGAGGTGCGCACGGTCGGCTTCGCCGCCTACGCGCCGTACCGGATGTCGACCTGGCACACCTCCTTCAAGTCGCCGCAGACCGGCGCCGACGTCAACACCAACATCCTCGAGGCCGACGAGGGTTTCGCCGACGCGATCGGCATGAAGATGGTGCGCGGACGCTGGTTCGACGCCAGCGACAAAGGCGCGGCGGTACAGCCGGTGGTCATGGACCGGCGCATGGCGGCGGCCATGTTCCCCGGGAAGGATGCCCTGGGCCAGCAGCTGACCCATACCGAGAACAAGGTCGCGCAGACGCTGAAGGTGGTCGGCATCATCGACACCTACCGCAACAAGGGGCCGCTGATTGCGCCCGCCAACTTCATCATGACACGCTTCGCGCCGCAGGCCGGCACCTCGCGCCTGAACGTCATCATGCTGAAGGTGGCGCCCGGTACGCCGCGCGCCTTCGAGGCGAAGCTGAACCGCCAGCTCAAGCTGATCCGTAACGACTGGTCCTATGAGATCGCGCCGCTGACGGCGATGCGCGCCTCGCTGCTGAAGGAACACCTGGTGCCGCTGGCCGTCCTCAGCGTGATCGCCGCCTTCATGCTGACCATGGTGGCCTTCGGACTGTTCGGCGTACTGTGGCAGAACACCACGCGGCGCATCCCGGAGATCGGCCTGCGCCGCGCCATCGGCGCCCGCGCCGCCGACATCTACCGCCAGATCGTCGCCGAACAGCTGCTTGTCAGCTCTTTCGCGATGGTGCTCGGACTGGTGTTGCTGGTGCAGCTGCCGCTCACCGGGGCCATCGGCGAGAACCTGGACTGGCAAGTCTTCATCGGCGCCGCCGGGCTGTCGATGGCCGTGATCTATCTGCTATCCTTGCTCTGCTCGCTCTACCCGGGCTGGCGCGCCAGCCGCCTGAGTCCGACCGAAGCGCTGCACTACGAATAAAAAGGTTCGCATTAAAAATATGGAAGCAACACGCAAGCGGCGCATCCTGATCGTCGACGACGACAGCGCAGTCCAGGTCTCGCTGGCCCTGCTGCTCAAGCAGTCCGGCTTCGAGGCGGTCTGCGCCGACGGTCCGCAGCAGGCGCTGGAGCAGCTGCAGGCCGGCCCGGTCGACCCGCAGTTCGACCTGGTTTTACAGGACATGAACTTCTCCCTGCAGACCAGCGGCGAGGAAGGACTGGACCTGCTGGCCCGCATCAAGCAGCTGCAGCCGGCGCTGCCGGTGCTCCTGATGACGGCCTGGGGTTCGATTTCGCTGGCGGTGCGCGGCGTGAAGGCCGGCGCCGCCAACTTCTTCACCAAGCCCTGGGACAACGCCCAGCTGGTGGCGCTGGTCGAGGCCACGCTGGAGCTGGCAAGGCCGGCGCGTACGCCCGCCCTCACCCGCCGCGCGCTCGACGCGCAATGCGACTTTTCCGGCATCGTCGGCGAGCATCCGAAGCTGCTGAAGGTGCTGGAAACCATCGCCCAGGTGGCGCACACCCGCGCGCCGGTGCTGATCCTCGGCGAGAGCGGCACCGGCAAGGAGCTGATCGCCGACGCCATCCACCGCAACAGCCCGCGCGCCGCTCATCCCATCGTCAAGATCAATATGGGTGCGATCACGCCGACCTTGTTCGAGAGCGAGATGTTCGGCCATGTACGCGGGGCCTTCACCGATGCGCGCAGCGACCGCAAGGGCCACATCGCCAGCGCCGACAAGGGCACGCTCTTCCTCGACGAGATCGGCGAGCTGCAGCGCGGCGACCAGGTCAAGCTGCTGCGCGTGCTGCAGGACCAGCGCTACCAGGCGGTCGGCGCCAGCTCCACGACCCAGGCCGACCTGCGCGTGGTGTCGGCCACCAACCGCGAGCTGGCAGAGCTGGTGGCGAGCGGCGAATTCCGCGAAGACCTGTTCTACCGCCTGAACCTGATCACGATCCGCCTGCCGCCGCTGCGCGAGCGGCGCAGCGACATCCCGCTGCTGGCGCGCCACATCGCCGCCGGCGTCGCCGAGGGCTACGGCCTGGGCGAGGTCGTGCTGGCGCCCGGCGCGCTGGACTGGCTGTCGAACCAGCCCTGGCCGGGGAATATCCGCCAGCTCAAGCAGACCCTGGAGCGTGCCCTGCTCCTGGCCGGCAAGCAGCATCTCGGCCAGGCCGACTTCCTGGCCGCCAGCGCGGTCGACGAGGGCGTACCGGGGGCGCGCCTGGGCGTGGACGGGATGACGCTCGAGCAGGTGGAGCGTCACATGATCGAACAGGCGCTGCAGCAGCACGCGGGGAATATCTCGCGCATGGCCAAGGCGCTCGGCCTGTCGCGTACGGCCCTGTACCGCCGCCTCGAACGCCACGGCCTGGGCGCCGGCGTGCGCGAGGAATGAAGCTTCGAGCATTGAAGCTCCAGCCGCCCAGGCTCCAGACGCGGCTGGCCGTCTACCTCGCACTCCTGCACCTGGCGCTGGGGGGCTGCGCCGTCCTGCTGCTGCCTGAACGCCCGCTGCTGTTCGTCGGCGCCGAGCTGATGCTGGCGGCCAGCTTTGCGCTGGGCTGGTGGCTGATCCGCGGCGCTCTGGAACCGCTCGGCTACACGCGCCGCTTCCACGACCTGCTGCAGGACCAGCAATACGCCTCGCGGCTGGCGGCGCCCGGGGTGACGGAACTCGACGACCTGGTCGGCATGTTCAACGGCATGCTGACCGCGCTGCACCGCGAGCGCCTGGCGATCGGCGAGCAGCAGGGCTTCCTGGAACGGCTGCTGGAAGCCACGCCGAGCGCGGTGCTGGTGTTCGATTTCGACCATGCGATCAGCCTGGTGAACGCCAGCGCCACCGCCCTGCTGGGACTCGATGCGCCGCTCGGCAAGCCGCTGTCTGCCTGGACCGGCGATGACGCGGCCTTCGACCCGGCGCTCGACGAGCGCGGCCGCGCGCGCAGCCGCGACCTGGCGCGCCAGCTCGACGCCCTCGCCCTCGGCGACAGCCGCCTGCTGGTCGACACCGAGGGACGCCGCTATCGCGCCCAGCGCAGCCGCTTCTTCGACCGCGGCTTCGCACGCCACTTCCTGATCGTCGAGGAGCTGACCGCGGAACTCGAGGACTCCGAACGCGCCACCTATGCGCGCCTGATCCGCGTGCTGGCGCATGAGGTCAACAACACGGTGGCGGCCACCGGCTCGGTGCTCGACTCCCTGCTGACCTACCGCGGCCAGCTGGCGGAGCGCGACGCCGGCGACTTCGTGACCGCCATCGTCGCCGTCAAGCGCCGCAACGTCAGCTTGGGCGAATTCATCGACCGCTTCACGCGGGTGGTGAAAATGCCGGCGCCGGAGCCGCGCCCGACCCGCCTGCAGGACGTGGTCGACGACATCCTGTGGCTGAACCGGGAACAGTGCAATGCGCGCGGCATCCAGCTGGGCTGGAGCCGCTGCGATACGGTGGCGCCGATGCCGCTCGACGTGAACCTGATCGAACCGGCCCTGCTGAACATCGTCAAGAACGCGGTCGAAGCCATCGACGAGCGCAATGCGCGCGACGGTTCGAGCGGCGGCGCGATTCGTGTGGAACTGGAAGATCTGGGCGAGCGCGTTCGGCTGTCGGTGATCGACTCCGGCGGCCTGCTCGAGGACGGGCAGGCGCAGCGCCTGTTCACGCCCTTCTTCAGCACCAAGCGCGGAGGCCAGGGAATCGGCCTGATGTTCGTGCGGGAGGTGCTGCAGCGGCATGGGGCCGGTTGTGCGCTGGCGCCCGCGGGGGCGGGTGAGACGCGCTTCGATATCTGGTTTCCGGCTGCCTGAAAACATCGTCCCCGCGAAGGCGGGGACGATGGTGGGACTGATCCGCTTACTTCTTCGGATACTTGATCGTCATTTCCTTCAACAGGTTGTCGGCATGGTCGACTTCCTTCATCACCCACAGCATGTAGCGGATGTCGACGTGGATCGCGCGGGTGATCACCGGGTCGAAGTACCAGTCCTTGGTGATCGACTCGTAGGTCGAATCGAAGTTCAGGCCGACCAGTTCGCCGCGCTTGTTCATCACCGCGGAACCCGAGTTGCCGCCGGTGGTGTCGGCGCTCGACAGGAAGTCGACCGGCACGGTGCCCAGCACCGGATCCTTGAACACGCCGTAGCGCTTGTCGCGGATCGCCTGCAGCAGATTGTCCGGGGCGTTGAACGGCTCCTTGCCGGTGTTCTTCTCGAGGATGCCCTGCACGGTCGAAAACGGGCCCTTGACGACGCCGTCGCGCGCCTGGTACGAACCCACGGTGCCGTAGGTCACGCGCAGGGTCGAGTTGGCGTCCGGGTAGACCGGTTTGCCCTGCGACTTCTTCCAGGCGATCACGGCTTCCATGTACTGCGGGATCACACGTTCCAGGTTGCCGTCGACTTCCTTGCGGTGGTCTTCCAGCGCCATGCCGGTGTCGTGCAGGCGCACGGCCAGCTGGATGAAGGGATCGTTCGACTTGCGGAAGGCTTCCGGATCCTTGCCGATCCAGGCCAGGCGCTTGGCGGTGTCGGCCAGTTCGGTCGACTTGACCATCGCCGGGACCGCGTCGGCCTTCGGCAGCAGCGCGTCCAGGCCCTGCGGATGGTTTTTGGCGTCGATCCTGGCGTAGCGGTTCAGGGCCGCCTGCCAGCGGGCCTGGTCCACGCTCGGCACGAAGGACTGTTCGAGGCGGGTCAGGCGCGCCTTGATGAAGGACAGGTCACGCTCCTGGTAGCCGGCTTCGCGCTGGGCGTCCGGCTTCTGGCGCTCGAGTGACAGGCGGTACAGGGTGCGCGCGCTCTTCAGCAGGTCGCTGTGGGTGGCCTCAAGCCATGCCGCTTCCTGCTGCGAGCCGGCCATGTCGTTGCCGATCGCGGTGTCGAGGTCGGACAGCAGGCTGCCGCCTTTGCCATGCTGCTTGTACCAGCTGCGGAACTCGGCATCCTGCTTGTCCTTGATGGCGGCGATGTCGGTGCGCGCGAAGCCGTCCATCAGGCCCTGGGTCTTCTTCAGTACGTTGTTCAGGCTCTTCGCCACGCTGGCGTAGCGCACGTCCCAGTTCGGGTTGCCCATGGTGCTTGCTGCGATCACCGACAGGTCGGCGGTGATCGATGCGGCCTTGGCCGGGTAGTCGACGTCGCGCGCGAAGCGGACTTCGGACGGCAGCTTGTAGCGGCTGGTGCGACCCGGATAACCGGCCAGCAGGATCGGATCGCCGGCCTTCAGGCCTTCGGCCGACACCACCAGGAAGTCCTTCGATTTGTACGGCACGTTGTCCGGCGAAGGATCGGCTGGGCGGCCATCCTTGCCGACGTAGGCGCGCAGGAAGGAGAAGTCGCCGGCCTGGCGCGGGAACTCGTAGTTGTCGATGTCGCCGCCGAAGTTGCCGACGGAGTCCGCCGGCGCGTACACCAGGCGCACGTCGCGGATCATCAGCTGCTTGATGCGGTAGTACTCGCCGCCGCGGTGGAAGGCCGGCACCGAGCAACGGTAGGCTCCTTTGTCACTGCTTTCGCATTCGGCGATCAGGGCCTTGATGCGGCTCTCGACCTGCTCGTGGCGCTCCTTGCCCGACAGGCTGGGCGACAGGCCCTTGAGGACGCGGTCGGTCACGTTCTCGACCTTCTCGGTCACGTAGACCAGGGTGTTCGGGCCGCCCGGCAGTTCGGCGTCGCGGGTCTTGGCCAGGTAGCCGTTGACGATGTAGTTGTGCTCCGGGGTCGAGTTGCGCTGCACCGCACCGTAGGCGCAGTGGTGGTTGGTCACGACCAGGCCGTCCGGCGAGACGAAGGAGGCCGAGCAGCCGCCGAGCGAGACGATGGCGCTCATCGGGTGCTTGGACAGGTCGGCCAGCTTCTCGGCCGGGATGGTGATGCCGATGCGCTTGAGTTCGGACTTCAGCTGCGGCAGCTGGTGCGGCTGCCACTGGCCCTCGTCGGCGTGAGCGGAGGCGATGCCCCCCATGATTGCGACGGCAGGCAGAGCGAAGTTAAGAAGCGTGGATTTGAACACGGTAGACCCCAGGGTGAATAAAAAGCAAGCGCGAGTATATCGTCCTTGGTTATGACTGGAAATAACTTTCTCTCCGACAAACACCTTGTGCTTTCGCGGCGTAGTGACGGCCGTGGCGATCGGCGGCGCCTGGCGGCTGCCAGCGGCGGATGCTGCAACGCGATAGAATAGACGGTTGCTCCGTCGAGTTTGCGAATAGCCCCTCATGTCTGCCCTTGCCCGCCTCACCGCCGCCGTGCGCGGCCTGATTCCCGATTCCTTCACCGTCATGCTGCTCTGCACCGTGGCGCTGGCCAGCGTGCTGCCCTGCCAGGGCGAGACCGCGGTGGTGTTCGGCAAGGTCACCACCTTCGCGATCGGCCTGCTGTTCTTCCTGCACGGCGCCAAGCTGTCGCGCGAAGCCATGGTGTCGGGGCTGACCAACTGGCGCCTGCACTTGCTGGTACTGGCCTCGACCTTCGTGATGTTCCCGCTGCTGGGCCTGGCGATGAAGCCGCTGGCGACCAGCGTGCTGCCCCCGGACCTCTACATCGGTCTCCTGTTCCTGTGCACCCTGCCCTCGACCGTGCAATCGTCGATCGCCTTTACCTCGGTGGCGCGCGGGAACGTGGCGGCGGCCGTGTGCAGCGCCTCGGCCTCGAACTTCGTCGGCATCTTCGTCACGCCGCTGCTGGTGGGGGCCCTGATCGTGCAGGGCGCGTCGTCGGCGGGCGGATCCTCGCTGGACGCCATCGTCAGCATCGTCGAACAGCTGCTGCTGCCCTTCCTGGCCGGCCAGTTCCTGCGCCCCTGGATCGGCACCTGGGTCGACCGCCACAAGCCGATGCTGAAGATCGTCGACCAGGGCTCGATCCTGCTGGTGGTCTACACGGCTTTCAGCGAATCCGTCAACGAAGGCCTGTGGCACAAGCTGTCGCTGCCGACCCTGATCGGCCTGGGCGTGCTGTGCTGCGTGCTGCTGGCGCTCGCCCTCGGCCTGGCCACTTTCGCCAGCCGCCGCCTGGGTTTCTCGCGCGAGGACGAGATCACCATCGTCTTCTGCGGCTCGAAGAAGAGCCTGTCGAGCGGCGTGCCGATGGCCAAGGTCCTGTTCGCACCGGGTGCACTGGGCATGGTGATCCTGCCGGTGATGCTCTTCCACCAGATCCAGCTGATGGTCTGCGCGATCCTGGCCGCCCGCTGGGCGCAACGCCAGCAATCGACCTAGATCAAACCGTAATTCGGGGTCAGAGCACTTTTTTGGGCAAGTTCTTCAGGGGAAGCGTGGATGTGGACCAGGGCCGCGCCGCCCCACCACAGCTCGATCGACGACGGCAACAGCACCGCCGCCGCGCCGACCGCGGCAAAGATCCGGCGCTGGCGCGGCGTCATGCGCGGATGCTGCAGCATGGTGCGGGCGTCATGGGCAACGAAGCCGAGCAGGCCCAGCACGCCGAGGACGAACAGCAGCCGCAGCGGCAGATCGCCTAGGCCGGTGGCAATATCCGCATCCCAATAAGCCAGCGCTGGAATCGACAGGCTCACGCTGGCCAGCACATCCAGCACAGCAACACCCGCCGGCCGCCCGCCGCGCCTGAAATCGGCACGCCGCATCCACACCGTCAGCACGATGGTGCCAAGCAAATAAAGAGCCGCCCACGCGGGCGAGCCCGTTCTCAAAAATTCGGGGTCAGAGCGCATTTCTCGCAAAATTAGGGGTCAGAGCACATTTTGGGGCAAAAGCTTAACGGCATTTCTTGCGAAGGATAAGGACGGGCCTGAGTAGCGCGGCCCTGCACCCTAGCGCCAGAGTATTTCACCAAAGACCTTTCCAGAAAAAGTGCTCTGACCCCGAATTATCAGCAAAAAGTGCTCTGACCCCGAATTTTAAGTTGCTGGCTTACTCGGCGTGCCAGCCGCCGCCCAGGGCCTGGATCAGGGCCACGGCCGTGGTCTGGCGGGTGGATTGGGTCGTGACGAGAGAGCGGCGGGCGTTCAGGGCGGTGACCTGGGCCTGCACCACTTCGGAGTAGCTGACCTGGCCGGCCTTGTAGCGGTTCAGCACCTGCTGCTCGACCTTGTCGGCGGCTTCCGAGGCGCGGCGCTGGAGTTCCTGCTGCTGGCTCAGCACGCGGGTGGTGGACAGCTGGTCTTCGACGTCGGCGAAGGCGGTCAGCACGGTCTGGCGGTAGCGCGCCACCGCTTCCTCGTGGGCGGCGCGCGCGCTTTCCACGCGGGCGCGGGTGGCGCCGGCGTCGAACAGGGTCTGGGCGGCCGACAGGCCGAAGGACCATGCCGCGGCCGATGCGTTGAACAGCTCGCTCACCTTGCTGGCCGAGGTGCCGTAGGAGGCGCTCAAGCCGATGTTCGGGAAGTAGGCCGAGCGCGCGATGCCGATCTGCTCGTTGGCGGCGGCCACGCGGCGTTCGGCGCCGGCGATGTCCGGACGGCGCTGCAGCAGGGTCGAGGGCACGCCGATTGGCACCTCCGGCACGAAGAAGATGTACTGCGCCTGCCCCTGCGGCCGCGGCGCGATCGACAGGTCGGCCGGCGCCTTGCCGGCCAGGACCGCGATCGCATGCTCCAGCTGGGCGCGCTGGCGGGCCTGGCTCAGGTCGTCGCTCTGGGCGCTGGCGAGCTGGGTCTCGGCCTGGTAGACGTCCGAGTGCGGCGCGATGCCGGCGTCGTAGCGGTTGCGGGTGATCGTCAGCACCCGCTGGTAGCCTTCGATGGTGGTGGCCAGCAGCGCGCGCTGGGCGTCGATCGCGCGCAGCTGCAGGTAGTCGGCCGCCAGCTCGCCCTGGGCCGACAGGCGCGCCGCGGCGAGGTCGGCGGCGCTGGCCTGGGCGCTGGCGCTGGCGGCGGTCACGCCGGCGCGCAGGCGGCCCCACACGTCCGGTTCCCAGCTGGTGCCCAGCGACAGCCGGTAGGCGTTCCGCGCGCCGCCGCCCGCGCTGCCGCCGCCGATGATGTTGCCGTTGGCGTCGACGGTGGCATTGCCGCTGCCGCCGCCGCGCGTGCCCGAGCGCGTGCCCGAGCCGTTCAGGGTCACGCTCGGGAACAGCGAGGCGCGCTGTTCGGACACCAGGGCGCGCGCCTGGGCGTAGGCCGCCACCGCCGCCGCCACGTTCTGGTTCGAGACCTCGACGCTGGCCGCCAATTCGTTCAGCTGCGGGTCGTCGAACAGCGTCCACCACGGCCCGCGCTCCAGCGCATCGGCAGGCGCCGCCGGCACCCATCCCTGCAGCTCCTTGAAGGCCGCCGGCTCGGGCGCCGTCGGGCGCTGGTAGGCGGGGCCGACGGCGCAGGCGGAGACCAGCGCGGCAGCCAGCATGGCAAGGGTGATCGATCGCAGGGACGGGTTGGTACGCATGGTTCTTTTCATTGAGTGGTAACCGGAGACTCGTGTTCGTGGGGATGGCGCGCCAGCTCGCGCTCGTGCGGGCTGGCGCGGCGCAGCTTGTCGAGGTAGACGTAGACCACGGGCGTGGTCAGCAGCGTGAGCAGCTGGCTGGCGATCAGGCCGCCGATGATGGCGATGCCGAGCGGCTGGCGCAGCTCGGAGCCTTCGCCGAAGCCGATCGCCAGCGGCAGCGCGCCCAGGGCGGCAGCCAGGGTCGTCATCAGGATCGGCCGAAAGCGCAGCAGGCAGGCCTCGCGCACCGCCTCGGTGGCGGACAGGCCGCGCGCGCGCTCCGCCTCGAGCGCGAAGTCGATGATCAGGATCGCGTTCTTCTTGACGATGCCGATCAGTAGGAAGACGCCGATCAGCGCGATGATCGAGAACTCCATCTTGAACATCAGCAGGGCCAGCACCGCGCCCACGCCCGCCGACGGCAGGGTCGACAGCACGGTGATCGGGTGGATCAGGCTCTCGTACAGGATGCCCAGCACGATGTAGATCACGACGATGGCCGCCAGGATCAGCAGCGGCTGCTGCTGGTTCGATTCCTGCGCCTGCTTGGCCTGGCCCTGGAAGCTGCCGCGCACGTTGACCGGCATGCCGATCGCCGCCTCGGCGTCGCGCACCGCGGCTTGGCCGTCGGACAGCGAATAGCCCTGGTTCAGGTTGAAGGAGACGGTGGTGGCCAGCTCGCCGTCCTGGTGGTTCACCGAGCTCGGGGTCGAGCGCTCGGCGAATTTCGCGATCGCCGACAGCGGCACCATGGGGGTCGACCTGGTCGACAGCGCCGAGCCGCTGGACGGGTCGCGCGCCGCCGTCAGGTTGCTGGGCGCGGCCGGGGTGCCGGCGCTGGCGGTCGAACTGGTGGAGCTGGTGGAGCTGGTGGAGCTGCCGGACGTGGCGCCGACCGTGCCCGTGCCGGTACTGGAAGAAGTGGCCGACGACGCGCCGGCACTCTTCGCCGGCACGTAGACATCGTCCAGCGCCTGCGGCGACTGCGCATACTTCTGCGCCACGCCCATGATCACGTGGTACTGGTTCAGCTCATCGTAGATGTTGGCGACCTGGCGCTGGCCGAAGGCGTTGTACAGCGCATTGTCGACGTCCTTGGCGCTGATGCCCAGGCGCGCCGCGCTTTGCGTGTCGATGTCGACATAGGTCTCGACGCCGTTCTCGGCCTGATCGGTGTCGACGTCGATCAGCGCCTTCTGCTGTTTCATGGCGTCGGCCAGGCGCGTCGCCCACATCTTGAGGTCGGCCCGGTTGTCGCTCTTGAGCGTGTACTGGTAAGTCGAGTTGCTCTGGCGTCCGCCCATGCGCAGGTCCTGCACGGGGTTCAGGAACAGCTGCACGCCGGTGACCCGCGCCAGCTTGGGCCGCAGGCGGGCGATCACGGCCTGGCCGCTCTCCCCTTTCGCGCGCTCGCCCACCGGCTTCAGGTTCAGGAACATGAAGCCGCCGCCGGCGCGCGAACCGCCGGTGAAGCCGACCACGGTATCGACCGCCGGATCGCTCTTGATGATGTTGACCAGCTGGCGCAGCTTTTCCTGCATGGCCTGGAAGGAGATGCTCTGGTCGGCGCGGATGCCGCCGTTGATCTGGCCGGTGTCCTGCTGCGGGAAGAAGCCCTTCGGCGCGGCCGAGAACAGGAACACGTTCAGGCCCACCACGAAGGCCAGGATCAGCATCACCAGCAGCTTCATGTCCAGCGCCCAGTCGAGCGCGTGCTCGTAGCTCTTCAGGATGCGGTTGAAGCCGCGCTCCGCCCATTGCGCCAGCCTGCCCGGCTTGCGTTCCACGTGGCCGCCCTTGAGCAGTATCGCGCACAGCATCGGCGTGGTGGTCAGCGAGATCACCAGCGAGATCATCACCGCCGCCGACAGGGTCACCGCGAACTCGCGGAACAGCCGGCCCACCTGGCCGCCCATGAACAGCAGCGGGATGAACACCGCGACCAGCGAGAGGCTGATCGACAGCACCGTGAAGCCCACTTCCTGCGCGCCCAGCAGGGCCGCCTTCATGCGGTCCATGCCCTGCTCGACGTGGCGGCTGGTGTTCTCCAGCACCACGATGGCGTCGTCGACCACGAAGCCGGTAGCGACGGTGAGCGCCATCAGCGACAGGTTGTTCATCGAGAAGCCGAGCAGGTACATGACGCCGAAGGTGCCGAGCAGCGAGACCACGGTCGCCACCGCCGGCACGATGGTGGCGCGCGCGCTTCTCAGGAATACGCTGACCACGGCGACCACCAGCAGGATCGAGATCATCAGCGTCAGTTCGATCTCGTGCAGCGAGGCGCGGATCGAGTTGGTGCGGTCCGAGGCCACCTGCATGCTGACGTCGGCCGGCAGCTGGGCCTGCAGGGTCGGCAGCAATGCGCGCACGCCGTCGACGGTCTCGATGACGTTGGCGCCAGGCTGGCTGGTCACCAGCACGATCACCGCCGGCTGGCCGTTGAACAGGCCGAGGGTGTTGATGTTCTCGACGCCGTCGGTGACGTCGGCGATGTCCTGCAGGCGGATCGCGGCGCCGTCGCGCCAGGCCACCACCAGGCCGCGGTAGTCGGCCGCGGTGCGTCCGTTGGTCGGGGTATTCGCCTGCGAATAGATCTGCAGGCGCATGCCGCTGCCTTCCAGTGCGCCTTTCGGGCGGTTCGGATTGCTGGCCTGGATGGCCGCGCGCACGTCCTCGCTGGACAGGCCGTAGCGGTTCATCTGGAAGGGGTTCAGGTCGACCCGCACCGCCGGCAGCGAGCCGCCGCCGATCTCGACGTCGCCGACGCCGCGCACCTGGGCCAGCTTCTGCTGGACGGTGTTCGAGACCTCGTCGTAGATCTGGCCCGGGCTGCGCGTCTTCGAGGTCAGCGCCAGGATGATCACCGGCGCGTCGGAGGGATTGGCCTTGCGGTAGGTCGGGTTGCTGCGCAGGGTCGCCGGCAGGTCGGCGCGCGAGGCGTTGATCGCCGCCTGCACTTCGCGCGCGGCGGAATCGATCTGGCGGTTCAGGTCGAACTGCAGGTTGATGCGGGTCGAGCCGTTGCCGCTGCTGGAGGTGATCTCGTTGACGCCGGCGATGACGGCCAGCCTGCGTTCGAGCGGCGTGGCGACCGAGGACGCCATCGTGTCCGGGCTCGCGCCCGGCAGGTTGGCCGACACCGAGATCGCCGGGAAGTCCACCTGGGGCAGCGGCGAGACGGGCAGCACGAAGAAGGCGGCGATGCCCGCCAGGGCCAGGCCCAGAGTCAGGAGCACGGTCGCGATCGGGCGCCGCACGAACGGCTGCGACAGGTTCATGCGCCCGCTCCGTGCGGATCGTCGATCCGCTTCTGGCTTGCCGGCTGCGGCGTCAGCAGGGCCGGCTGCTGCGGTGCCGGCCAGGCTTGCGGATGCCCGCCGCCCGGACCGTCATCGGAACCCGGCCCGTGCGGCTTGGCCGGCGCTTCGCCGCCCCAGCGCCGCGCCAGGCGGTCGAAGGCCAGGTAGATCACCGGGGTGGTGAACAGGGTCAGCATCTGGCTGACGATCAGGCCGCCGAAGATGGCCAGGCCCAGCGGACGGCGCAGCTCGGCGCCCTCGCCCCAGCCGAACATCAGCGGGACCGCCGCGAACAGCGCTGCCAGGGTCGTCATGATGATGGGGCGGAAGCGCAGCATCGCGGCCTGGTGGATCGACGTGCGCGGGTCCTTGCCCTCGTCCCGTTCCGCCTCGATGGCGAAGTCGATCATCATGATCGCGTTCTTTTTCACGATGCCGATCAGCAGGATGATGCCGATGATGCCGATCACGCCCAGGCCCTGGCCGGTCACCATCAGCGCCAGCAGCGCGCCGACGCCGGCCGACGGCAGGGTCGACAGGATGGTCAGCGGGTGGATGTAGCTCTCGTACAGCACGCCCAGCACGATGTAGACGCAGACCACCGCCGCCAGGATCAGCCACAGCTGGTTCGACAGCGAGTTCTGGTAGGCCCCGGACGCGCCCAGGAAGGTCATGGTGACGGAAGCCGGCAGCTTGATCTCCTGCGCCGCTTCCTTGATCGCGCTGACCGCCGTGCCCAGCTTCACGCCGGACGCGGTGTCGAAGCCGATCGTGGTGGCCGGGTACTGGGCGACGTGGGTGATCTGCAGCGGCGCGGCCTGCTCGGTGATCGAGGCGATCGCGGACAGCGGCGTCGGCTGGCCGGAACCGGTGCGCAGCTGCAGGTTGGACAGGGCGTCGAGCGACATGTCCTGCGGCTGCTGGGCTTCCAGGATCACGCGGTACTGATTCGTCTCGGTGAAGATGGTCGAGACGATGCGCTGGCCGAAGGCGCTGTACAGGGCGTCGTCGATGTTCGAGGCCGTCACCGACAGGCGCGAGGCGCTGTCGCGGTCGATGTTGACGTAGGCGGCCGCGCCGGTCGCGCCGGCATCGGTGACGACGTTGCGCACTTCCTTGCGGCGGGCCATCGCGTCGGCCAGCTTGTTGGCCCACTCGGTCACGGTTTTGGTGTCCGCGCCCTCGATCGACAGCCGGTACTGGGTCGGGCCGTTCTCGGCATCGATGGTGAGGTCCTGGGTCGGCTGCAGGTAGAGCGTGACGCCGGCGACGTTATGGCTCACGCGGTCGCGCAGGCGGTTCATCAGCTCTTCCTGGTCGCCGTGTCCCTTCTTCAGGTTGATCAGCATGGTGCCGGTGTGGAGCATGGTGTTGTTGGCGGCGTCCACGCCGACGGTCGAGCTGAGCGAGGCGACGTCCGGGTCGGCCAGGATCTCGCGGGCGGCGGCCTGCTGGATCTCGCTCATGGCCTGGTAGGAGATCGCCTGGCGCGCCTCCAC
This sequence comes from Massilia sp. 01N410, assembly GCF_056399665.1. NCBI lineage: Bacteria > Pseudomonadati > Pseudomonadota > Betaproteobacteria > Burkholderiales > Oxalobacteraceae > Massilia > Massilia sp. 01N410. The sequence goes on from NZ_JBFTRV010000006.1 coordinate 75,609, forward strand.
GCGCGCCTGCAGCTGGCCGGTGTCCTGGGTCGGGAACAGGCTCTTCGGAATGAAGATCCACAGCAGCGCCGTCAGCACCAGGGTCCCCAGCGCCACCAGCAGGGTCAGGCCCTGGCGCTCCAGCACCCAGTTCAGCGCGCGGTCGTAGTAGGCGATGGTGTCGTCGAAGGTCGCCTGGAAGCGGCGTGCGAAGCGGGAGTTGTGCGCCTCGTCGTTCTGGCGCAGCCAGCGCGCCGACATCATCGGCACCAGGGTCAGCGAGACCACCGCCGAGATCAGGATCGTGATCGCCAGCGACACCGCGAACTCGCGGAACAGGCGGCCGACCACGTCGCCCATGAACAGCAGCGGAATCAGGACCGCGATCAGCGAGACCGTCAGCGAGATGATGGTGAAGCCGATCTGGGTCGCGCCCTTGAGCGCGGCGGCCATCGGCTGCTCGCCTTCCTCGATGTAGCGCGAGATGTTCTCGATCATGACGATGGCGTCGTCGACCACGAAGCCGGTGGCGATCGTCAGCGCCATCAGCGACAGGTTGTTCAGGCTGTAGCCCAACAGGTACATGACGCCGAAGGTGCCGACCAGCGAAATGGGAACTGCGAGACTGGCGATCACGGTGGCGCGGACGCTGTGCAGGAAGGCGAAGATCACCAGCACCACCAGCAGCACGGCCAGCACCAGCTCGATCTGCACGTGCTCGACCGAGGCACGGATGCCGGTGGTGCGGTCGGACAGCACGTCCACGCGCAGCGACTGCGGCAGGCTGGCCTGCAGCTCGGGCAGGCGCTCCTTGATGGCGTCGACGGTGGCGATCACGTTGGCGCCCGGCTGGCGCTGCACGTTCAGGATGATGGCCGGCTTCATGTTGGCCCAGGCGCCCAGCTTGACGTTCTCGGCGCTGTCGACCACGCGGGCGACGTCGCCCAGGCGCACCGGCGCGCCGTTGCGGTAGGCGACGATCAGGTTCGTGTAGTCCGGCACCGTGACCAGCTGGTCGTTGGCGTTGATGGTGTAGGCGCGCGCCGGGCCGTCGAAGCTGCCCTTGGCGCTGTTGGCGTTGGCCGCGGTGATGGCGGAGCGCAGCGTGTCCAGGCCCAGGCCGTTGGCGGCCAGGGCCTCGGTATTCGCCTGGATCCGCACCGCCGGACGCTGGCCGCCCTGCAGGGTCACCAGGCCGACGCCGGTGACCTGGCTGATCTTCAGAGCGAGCCGGGTGTTGACCAGGTTCTGCACCTCGGTCAGCGGCACCGTGTCCGAGGTGATCGCCAGGGTCAACACCGGCGCATCGGCCGGATTCACCTTGGCGTAGACCGGCGGCGCCGGCAGGTCGGTCGGCAGCAGCGAGCCGCCGGCATTGATCGCGGCCTGCACTTCCTGCTCGGCCACGTCCAGGGTCTGGCCCAGGCTGAACTGCAGGGTGATGACGGACACGCCGGCGGCGCTGGTGGAGCTCATGCGCGACAGCCCGGCCATCTGGCCGAACTGGCGCTCCAGCGGCGCCGTCACGGTGCGCGCCATCACTTCCGGGCTCGCGCCCGGGTACAGGGTCTGCACCTGGATGGTCGGGAAGTCGACCTGGGGCAGCGCCGACAGCGGCAGGAATTTATAGCCGACCAGGCCGGCCAGCACGATCGCCAGCATCAGCAGCGAGGTGGCGACCGGGCGGCGGATGAAGGGGGCGGATGGGCTCATGCTGCCCCCTCGCTACGCCATGCACGCTGATCACCACGTCGCCCCCGCGAAGGCGGGGGTCCAAGTTCTGCCTGAGCGGTCGAAACGCAGGCAAACTTGGGTTCCCGCCTGCGCGGGAACGACGAGTATTCCATGCTCATCATTGCGCCGCCCCTCCCTGCTGCTGGCGGCGCTGACGGTGTTCGCCCGGCTGGCCCTGAGCGCCCTGCGCCCCGCCCTGTCCACCGCGGCCGCCCGCACCGGCACCGGCCGGACGATCCCCAGGCAAGGTCACCTTGGCCCCATCCTTCAGGCGGTCCGCGCCTTCGGTGATGACGGTCTCGCCGCCTTCCAGACCGCTGACGATCTCGACGCGCTCGGCATTCGCCTGGCCGCGCTTGACGGTGCGCAGCGCGACGGTCTTGTCCTGCGGGTTCAGCACGTAGACGTAGTCGCCGCTGGCGCCGTGGCGCAGGGCCGTCACCGGCACCGTGACCGCGTTCTTGATGGTGTTGATCTGCAGGCGCACGTTCACGAACTGGCTGGGGAAGAGCTTGCCGCTGTCATTGGTGAAGCGGGCCTTGGCGCGCACCGTGCCGGTCTGGGTGTCGACCTGGTTGTCCATCGCCATGAAGCGGCCCTCGGCCAGGCTCTGGGTGCGGGTGCGGTCCAGTGCGATGGCTGGCAGGACCGCGTTCTGGTTAATGCGCTGCTGCAGTTCCGGCAGGTGGTCCTGGGGCACCGCGAATTCGACGTCGATCGGCGACTGCTGGGTGATCACGGCGATGCCGTTGGCGTCGTTTGCGCTCACCAGGTTGCCGATGTCGACGTTGCGCAGGCCGACCCGGCCCGCGATCGGCGCGCGCACCTGGGTGTAGCCGAGGTTGATGCGGGCGATGCCTTCGGCCGCCTTGTCGGTGGTAACGGCACCTTCGAGCTGCTTGACCAGGGCCGCCTGGGTGTCGACGTCCTGGCGCGCGATCGAATCCTGTTCCAGCAGGGTGCGGTAGCGCTGCAGCAGCACGCGCGCGCTTTCCAGCTGGGCTTGGTCGCGCTGGCGCTGGCCGGTCGCCTGCAGCAGGCTCATTTGCGCGGGGCGGGCGTCGATGGTGGCCAGCACCTGGCCTTCCTTGACCAGCTGGCCTTCGGTGAAGGTGATCTTCTGCAGCACGCCGCCGACCTGGGGCCGCACGGTCGCCACCGCCGCCGGGGTCACGGTGCCCAGCGCTTCGAGGGTGATCGGGATATCGCTGCGCTCGGCCTTGCCGACGCCGACCGTGGTGGCCGCCATGCCGCCGCCGCGGCCTCCACGGCCGCCGCCGCCCGGACCGCCGGCGCCCGCGCCGCCCTGCCCCCTCGCGCCGGCGCCCGCACCCGGACCGGCGCCGGCGCCTGCGCCTGCTGGCTGGTGGGTCAGGTGCCAGGCCAGCCAGCCCAGGCCGGCCATCACGAGGATGGCGACGATGGCGCCGATCACGCGCGAACGGCGTGTGCGCTGGGGACGGATGGCTGGCTTTTCCTTATCTGGGGTAACGGTCGGGTTCATGCGAGTCCTTGGCGGCCGAGTGTTCAAATGCACAATAAAAATGACTCCCCGAATGTAGCATGGAGCGCCTTGCCTTTATGTTTCAGAACGTACAGAAGCAAAAACGAAAACGGGCGCGGATCGGCTCCGCGCCCGTGGTAACTGGCTTGCTCAGGCCTACAACTTGTTACAAAGGCTTAACGTTCGTTAAGAGCGTTAAGGAACTTCGCACAGGCAGTGCGTGACCGCCGCGAAAGGCTGGCGGCGCGAGGCCACCTGCGACAGCCAGCCGAGGTCCCTGGCCACCCCGGCGGCGGCGCCGGCCGGCAGCGCGTCCAGGGCCAGGTCGGCCGGCAGCAGGCCCAGCTTGACCTGGACGGTCAGGGTCTGGGCTTCGGACAGGCCCATGCGCTCCAGCAGGCGCGCGAACACGCTTTCCTCGCGCTCGGTGTAGGCGACGCGGAAGTTGCCCTCCAGGTGGGCGCGCTTGGCCGCCGACTGCAGGGCGTCGCCGTAGCTGCCGAGACGGTCGACCAGGCCGCGTTCCTTGGCCTGGCCGCCGGTCCACACGCGGCCCTGGCCGACGGCGTCGATCTTCTCGGGCGTGGTGCGGCGCGCGATCGCGGCCTTGGTGGTGAACTCGTCGTAGATGTGGTTGATGCTGGCCTGGACCACCTGGCCGAAGCGCGGGTCGAGCGGGCGCAGCGGATTGTAGGCGTCGGCCAGCCAGGTGGTGGTCACGCCGGCCGTGTGGATGCCCAGCTTGTCGACCACTTTATCGGCGGTCGGCAGGATCGCGAACACGCCGATCGAGCCGGTCACGGTGTTCGGGTCGGCGATGACTTCGTCGGCCGCCATCGAGATCCAGTAGCCGCCGGACGCCGCCACGTCGCCCATCGACACCACCACCGGCTTGCCGGCGTTGCGGGTCAGTTCCAGCTCGCGGCGGATCAGCTCCGAACCGTAGGCGCTGCCGCCCGGCGAATTGATGCGCAGGACCAGGGCCTTGACCTGCTTGTCTTCGCGCGCGGCGCGGATCATGTTGGCGGTCGTGATGCCGCCCACCATGCCGGGGCCGCCCGTGCCCTCGGTGATGTCGCCGGCGGCGACCACCACGGCCACCGCATCGCCCAGCAGCTTGGGCGGATTGCGCGACAGGTAGTCGTGGAAGGACACCTGGCGGAAGGTCTTGTTGGCCTCGTCCCAGGCGCCGCGCTTGACCATCAGGGCACGCACTTCATCGCGGGTCTTGAGGCCGTCGATCAGCTTGGCGTCCAGCGCCACCTTGCCGGCGTTGCCGTTGGCGGCCGTCATGCGCTGCGGCAGTTCTTCGATGCCCTTCGCGATGCTGCCGGCCGGCAGCCTGCGCGCCTTCTCGACTTCGTTCGTGTAGTTGGTCCACAGGGCGTTGTAGAGGAAGCTGTCGGCCTCCTGCGCCGCCGGCGACGGACCGTTGCCGATGAACGGCTCGGCAAAGCTCTTATAGGTGCCGACCTTCATCAGGTTGACCGTCACGCCGATCTTGTCGAGGGCGTCGCGGTAGTAGTTGCGGTGGCGCCCGAAGCCTTCGATCATCACCATGCCCATCGGGTGCAGGTAGACCTCGTTGGCATGCGAGGCGACCAGGTAGCGCTTCTGGTCGTAGGCCCCGCCCCAGGCCACCACGGTCTTGCCGGCCGCCTTCACGCGCTCGACGGCGGCGCCGATTTCGCGCAGCGAAGCCAGGCCGCCGCCGTCCATCTCGTCGAGCAGCAGCACCACGCTGTCGATATTGCCGTCCTTGGCGGCGGCGTCGAGCACGGTGAGGACGTCGCGCAGTTGAATCAGGCGGCGCGCATTGCCGGACAGGCCGGCCACCAGCGAGTCGCGCACGCTGCCGGCCTTTTCTTCGACCAGCTCGCCCTTCAGGTCCAGCACCAGGGCGGTCTTCGGCGCCAGCGGCTTGATGCCGCCGCCGAAGATCCCCCACAGCAGGAAGATCAGGATCAGCAGGAAGATCAGGTTCAGCACGAAGCGGCGGGTGGCATCGAGGCCGCGCCAGAGCGACCCGAGGCCGCGGCGCAGGGAGGTCATGGGCTTGAATGGCATCGGGAACTCCTTTGAAAGAGGTTAGGCAGCGACGGCAGCGGGCTTGATGGTCGCCCGGCGCGAGATCGCCAGCAAGCCCAGGAACACGAGTGCGCCGTTGACAATAAGCAACTCCAGGCCCAATCGGTAATGGCCCAGCAGATAGTGCTGGTTGTATTCGAGCAGGGCGCACAGGATCGGCGCGCCGATCGTCACCACCGGCACCAGGCGGTCGTTCAGCGTGCGCCTGGTCATCATGCCGAAGGCGAACAGGCCCAGCAGCGGTCCGTAGGTATAGCCGGCCAGCTTCAGGATCACGCCGATCATGCTGGGATTGTCGACCCATTTGAAGAACAGCACCATCAGCAGGAACAGCAGGGCGAATCCGAGGTGGACGTGGCGGCGCAGGCGCTGCTTGCCTTCTTCCGACAGGTCGTCGCGGCGCTTGATGCCGAGGATGTCGATGCAGAAGGTGGAGGTGAGCGCGGTGATGGCACCGTCGGCGCTGGGGAACAGGGCCGAGATCAGGGCGACCAGGAAGATGATCTGCACCGCGGCCGGCAGGTGGCCCATGACCACGGCGGCGAAGATCTTGTCGCCGGTGGCGGTGACGCCGGCGATCGGCGCGTACAGGTAGAGCAGGCCGCCCAGGAACAGGAAGGCGGACAGCACCACCACCAGCACCGCGGTCAGGCTCAGCAGGTTCTTCTGGGAGTCGCCCAGGGTCTTCACGGAGATCGTCTTCTGCATCATCTCCTGGTCCATGCCGGTCATGGTCACGACGATGAAGGCGCCGGCCACGATCTGCTTCAGCCAGAAATTCGGGCTGTCGGCGTCGAAGGTGAACACGCGCGACAGGCCGCGCTCGTGCATCTGCTGCAGGGCCTGCGGGACGGTGAGGTCGAGGTGGCCCAGCATGAACCAGACGCAGGCGAACAGGCCGCCCAGCATGCAGGTGGTCTGCAGGGTGTCGGTCCAGACGATGGTCTTGACACCGCCCTGGTAGGTGTAGAGCAGGATCATGCCGAGGATGACGAAGGTGGTCAGCCAGAACGGCACGCCCAGGCTGTCGAGGATGATGCTCTGCAGGACCGCCACCACCAGGTACAGGCGCGCGGTGGCGCCGAACAGGCGCGACAGGATGAAGAAGCCGGCCCCGCTCTGGTAGGCGCGGCGTCCGAGGCGGCCGTCGAGATAGGTGTAGATCGAGGTCAGCTTGAGCCGGTAGTACAGGGGCAGCAGCAGGTAGACCACGGCGATGTAGCCGAACACATAGCCGATCAGCACCTGGCCATAGCCGAAGGCGTCGATGCCGACCGCGCCCGGCACGCTGATGAAGGTGGCGCCGGACAGCGTGGTGCCGACCATGCCGAAGGCGACCAGCATCCAGTTGCTGCTCTTGTTACCGATGAAGAAGCTGTCGTTGTTGGCGTTGCGCGAAGTCGCCCAGGCGACGCCGAGCAGCAGTGCGAAATAAGCGATGAGGATGCAGAAGAGGAGTGCCGGGGACATCAGGGTTCCGATAATGACGATTGACTAATCGCCGAGCAATATACACCGAAGCTGGGCGATGGACTACCGTCAGCACCCGTCATGCCCGCTTTCGCGGAATGACGGCGGATCAGATCCCCTGCGCCGGCATCCGCTCGAAAGGTCCGATACAAGCCTCCATCGACTCTTCCCGGCACATCACGAAGCGCGCTCCCGACGGGTGAAAGCGCAGGTAGTTGGTGGCGCGGGTGCCGACCTGCATCACTTCGCCCGAGCAGTCCTGCTTGCCGTTGTCCTTGACGACGCGGTCTTCGAGCTTGTAGAAGCCCTTGGCGCTGGGTTTTTCGGCCACCGTGAACTCGCTCTCGGAGACTTCCTGGGCGCTCTTGACCAGCGTGGTGCCGTCGCCGCGGAAGTGGTAGGTCTCGGAGCAGCCGAGCTGGGGGATGCTGAGGACCCAGATCCCGAGCAGCGGATGGGAGGCCGACGGTGCGGCGGCGAACGCAGACGGCGCCGCGAGCGCGGCGGCCAGGGTGGCGGCGGAAACGAGCAGTCCGGTGAGCGGTCGCATGATGTCGGTCCTTTGCGCAAACGGGCAAGCTTGAGAGTGCGTTGTCATTATCACACATCCCCGAGCCTGCCCGGCGCGCGTATGGCCCGGATCAGGCGCCTTCCGGCGTCTTCGGCTTGGCCGGACGGCGGGCGCGCGTGGCCGGCTTGCGCGACGCCTTGTGGGCCGGGCGGGACGACTTCTTGCGCGCCGGCTTGTCGCCCTGGGCCTCCCCCTGTTCTTCGGCCGGCGCCGGATCGGACGGGTCGGCGTCGGTCACGCCGTCGGTGCCGGCTTCGGCGCCGCCATCGATACCGGCCACGGCCTTGTCCAGCGCCACCACGGCGTCAGTGGCGACCGCCGCATTGTCGGCTCCGGCCTCGGGCGCCGCGGCGGCCGTCGCAGCCTGTGCCGCCGCGGATTTGCGCGTGGACGGCTTGCGCGGCGCGCGGCGGCGTTCCTTCACCGGCGCGGCCGGCTGCTCGGCTGCGGTCTCGGCTGCGGCTTCCGGCTGCACCTCCACCGGCGCGGCCGCGGTATCGTCCGCTTCCTCCACCAGATCCGGCGTCGGCGCCGGCCAGGTGGGCATGCCGAGGTCTTCCTGCACGTCTTCCGGCGCAGCCCGGGTATCCGCCACCGGGGCCGCTGCCTGCTCGGCCGCCTGGTCGCGCCCTTTGCGGCCACGACCGCCACGGCGGCGCGACTCGCGTGCCGGTGCAGCAATCGCCGGAATTTCGCTCGGCTGCTCGCCCTGCGTCTCCTCGGCCACGTCGCCGCCGCGCTCCTGCGTCGCGCCATCCAGGGCCGCCATTTCCGGCAGCGGCTCCGCTTCCGGCACGGCGCCGAGTACCTCGATGGGCTGGGCGCTGCGGTAGACATAGGTGCCCGACTTCTCGTCGCGGCCGAATTCGAACAGGCCGCGGGTCTGGGCCTCTTCGAGCAGGTTGCCGAAGGTGCGGAAGCCGTAATAGGTTTCCGAGAAATCCGGACGGCGGCGCTTCAGGGTGTCCTTCAGCAGCGATGCCCAGATCTTGCCGGTGTCGCCGCGCTCGGAGACCAGGGCGTCGAAGGTCTCGACCACCATCTCCAGGGCCTGCAGCTTGCGCGCCTCCATCTCTTCCTTCTTGCGATTGTTCTCGTCGGAAGGACGGCGGCCCTGCTGCGGCTGGCTCTTGCGCTCGTCGCGCTTGGCGGCGGCGCGGCGCACTTCGCGCACCAGGTCGTCGTAGAAGATGAATTCGTCGCAGTTGGCGACCAGCAGGTCGGAGGTCGAATTCTTGACGCCGACGCCGATCACGCGCTTGGCGTTTTCGCGCAGCTTGGAGACCAGCGGCGAGAAGTCGGAGTCGCCCGAGATAATCACGAAGGTATCGACGTGGGCCTTGGTGTAGCACAGGTCGAGGGCGTCCACCACCATGCGGATGTCCGCCGAATTCTTGCCCGACTGGCGCACGTGCGGAATTTCGATCAGCTCGAAGTTCGCTTCATGCATCGTGGCCTTGAAGCCCTTGTAACGGTCCCAGTCGCAATAGGCTTTCTTGACCACGATGCTGCCCTTGAGCAGCAGGCGTTCGAGGACGGGCTTGATGTCGAATTTTTCGTAATTCGCATCGCGCACGCCGAGTGCGACGTTCTCGAAGTCGCAGAACACCGCCATGCTGATGTTTTCTGAAGATGAAGCCATGTGTTGTTAGTGAGAATGTGTTGTTGGGCAAGCTATTCGGCGGATTATACGCAACAACGGGAAATCCACCTCAGCTCGCACGACTGGGCAGCAGGCAGGAGGCGTAGGGACTGACGAAAGGCGTGACCCGACCATCCGTTTCCCAGCGCGAGCGGGTGATGGCGGCAATGTCGGCCCCGTAGACGTGAATGCTGACCGAGGTGCCGCCGGCAAGCGCATTCGATACGCGATGTATATCACCGACGCTGGGTGATACGAAATCGATATCACCGGGTTCCAGCTCATGCACGTGGCCGGGAACCAGCGACCCGCCCGGCCGGGCTGGAAGGCCGAACTCCTCGCAGCGCTCCCTCCCCCTCAGCACACCGACCATGCCCCACACCGTGTGGTCATGGATGGGCGTGCCCTGACCCGGCCCCCACACCATGGCCGACACCGAGAAGCGTCCCGCCGGATCGCGGTGCAGCAGGTGGATGCGGTAGTTGGCCGGGTCGGGCTCGGTGAGCGCAGCGGGCAGCCAATCGTCGTGCGCGATCAGGCCGGCCAGCAAGGCGCGGCCGTCGCGGAAGATCGTGGCTTCGTCGGCGCCGCCGTCGACCAGCCCCGTCAGGCCGTCCACGAAAATCGCCAGGGGATCCGGAATTCTCGCGTTCATGCCAGCCTCTCGACGGTGGCGTGATCGGGCTCGCCGCCGAAGAAGCGGTCGAGGCAGGTCTGGAAGATCGCCTCGTCCGGGGCGACGTCGGCGAACAGGGTCATACTGGAGTGGAATTTCATGTTGTCGGGATCGCCGAAGATCTCGTCGACATTGCGATCCTGGTGCATCGCGACCGCGGAGGCGCACTCGCGCAGGCGCTTGCCCAGCACCGGGTGGGCCAGGTAGGCCGCGGCCTCGTCGGCGGAGCGGATCGCGTAGCGCTGCGCCATCCCGCTGCGTCCCAACCCTTCCAGCTGCGGGAAGACGAACCACATCCAGTGGCTGCGCTTGCGCCCGGCGCGCAGTTCGGCGAGCGCGGTGGCGTAGACGTCGTGCTGGGCGTCCACGAAGCGTTGCAGGTCGTAGTCGGTGTCCATGCTGCTTTCCTCCTCGCGGTCATGCTACTACACTGGCGGCACCATGAAACCCGAACACCTGCAACTCCTCCTCATCCGCGAAATGCCCTTCGGTAAATACCAGGGCAAGAAGATCGCGGACCTTCCCGGCCACTACCTCGCCTGGTTCGCGCGCGAAGGCTTTCCCCGTGGCGAGCTGGGCGAGCTGCTCGAACTGATGTACGAGATCGATCACAACGCCCTGCGCGGGCTGCTGGATCCGTTAAAACGTTAATAATCGATTTTTTCGATCATAGCCCGCAAAACTACTCGTTTTTCTTCCCGGTGCGGCCTCGCTATACTGGCTTCCATCGAGAACACACACAGGGAGCAAATCATGATCGAAATTCGCAAAAGTGAAGACCGCGGCGACGCCAACCACGGCTGGCTGAAATCGAAACACAGCTTTTCCTTCGCCGACTACTACGATCCGCGCCACGTCGGCTTCGGCCCGCTGCGCGTGATCAACGAAGACCGTGTCGCCGCAGGCGCCGGCTTCGGCACCCACGGCCACCGCGACATGGAGATCATCTCCTACGTGCTGGACGGCGCGCTGGAGCACAAGGACAGCATGGGCACCGGTTCGGTCCTGCACTACGGCGACGTCCAGCGCATGAGCGCCGGCAGCGGCGTGCGGCACAGCGAGTTCAACGGTTCGCAGACCGAGCCGGTGCACTTCCTGCAGATCTGGATCCAGCCGAGCGTGCAGGGCATCCCGCCGAGCTACGAAGAGAAGCACTTCGACAGGGATGAGAAACTGGGCAGGCTGCGCCTGATCGCTTCCAGCGACGGCCGCGAAGGCTCGGTGCTGATCCACCAGGACGCCTCGCTGTACGCGGCGATCCTGAACGGCGAGGACAAGCTGGAGCACGCCCTGCAGCGCGGACGCCTCGGCTATGCGCACGTGATCCGCGGCCAGGTCGAGGTGAATGGCGTCGCCTTGAAAGGCGGCGACGCCGTCAAGATCGGCGACGAGGAAAGCATCAGCTTCGCGAACGCCGACGCCGCCGAACTGCTGTTGTTCGACCTGCCGCGTTAATCCCTGCTCGGCAGGCTGGCCACCCTGGTGGTCGGCCTGCCAAGGGTAGTCGCATGCAGGCCACACAGCGGCGTCCGGAAAGGGCTTGTTGTCCCGGCTCGGTATAGAATCAGGCCTCAGAGCAACTTTTCCGCCCTTTTCATGAGCGCACAACCCACCGTCCTCGTCGTCGAGGACGACGCCCACATCGCCCACGTCCTCACCTTCATGCTGGAACGCCAAGGCTACCTGGTGACCCACGTCGCCGACGGCCGCGCCGCGACCGCGCACGTGCTCGGCAATCCGGCGCCGGACCTGGTGCTGCTGGACGTGATGCTGCCCTATGTGGACGGGTTCGAGATCGTGGGCCTGATCCGCGCCCAGGCCGGCTGGCAGGAAACCCCGGTCATCATGCTGACCGCCAAGAACACCGAACGCGACACCGTGCGCGCGCTCGATGCCGGCGCCGACGATTTCATCATCAAGCCCTTCCAGCCCCAGGAATTGCTGGCGCGCCTGCGCCGCTTCCTCAAGACCGCGGCCTGACGGCGCGGCCTCTCCGCGCTCTGTCCGTGAGGTTTCCCACGCTTGCGACCGCGCCCGGCTTCGGCGCGCCCTCCGATCCGATCCTGGCGGCGGCCTTCTGGACCGGCATCGCCGCCCTGCTGCTGACCCTCCTGCTCGGCCTGCAGATCGTGCGCCTGCGCATCTCGCTGCGCGCGCGCGAACGGCGCCGCGCACGCACCTTGGCGCGCTGGCGGCCGTTGCTGAACGCCGCCATCGTCGGCGACGGCCCGCAGGAACTGCCACGCCTGCTCGCCTCCGAACGCCTGCACTTCATCAAGCTGTGGGTGCACCTGCAGTCCTCGCTGCGCGGCGAGGCCGGCGCCGCCCTCAACGCCATCGCGCGCCGCATGGGCCTCGACGCCGAAGCGCGCGCCATGCTGGGCCGGCGCGCCCGCACCGAGCGCCTGCTGGCGGCCCTGATGCTGGGCCACCTGGGCGACCGCGAAGCCTGGCCCCAACTGCTGCGCCTGGCCGGCCTGGACGACCCGACCCTGTCGCTGACCGCGCTGTGGGCGCTGGTGCGGATCGATCCCGAGGCCGCGGCCGAATACCTGACCCCGCTCTTCGTCGAACGCGAGGACTGGGCCATGTCGCACGTGGCCGGCATCCTGCAACAAGCCGGCACGCCGGTGGCGGCGGTGCTGGCCGGGATGCTGCCGCGCCTGAATCCCGATCGCCTGCCGCGCGCCCTGCGCATCGCCGAGGCCCTGCGCGTCGAGCTGCCGGCCGCGACCCTGGCCGGCGCGCTGGCCAACGACGCCGTCGCCGTGGTCACCGCCGCCCTGCGCATCGTGAACACGCCGCTGCTGCAGGGCCAGGTGCGCGCCCTGCTGGCGCACGCGGACTGGCAGGTGCGGGTGCAGGCCGCCAAGGCCCTGGGCCGCATCGGCGACCGCGGCGACGTCGAGCGCCTGGCGGACCTGCTGGCCGACCGCGAATGGTGGGTGCGCTACCGCGCCGCCCAGGCGCTGGCCGCGCTGCCCTGGCTGAAGCGCGCCGACCTCGACGCCCTGCACGCCTCGCTGGAAGACCGCTACGCGGCCGACATGCTGGCCCAGGTGGTGGCCGAGCAGGACGCCGCCAATGCGAAGCAAGAGACGCCGGCCGGCCCGGCAATGGAGGGCGCATGAACACCCACCACCTGCTGGTCCAGTTCGTCACCTGGTTCGTGCTGTGCTACTTCATCCTGCTGAACGGCGGCTACCTGCTCCTCAACCTGCTGTCGCTGCGCACCCTGCACCGCAAGGGCCAGGAAGAGATGCTGGACGACCTGCCGCGCGCCTATTCCGGCCTCGAGCCGCCGGTCAGCATCCTGGTGCCGGCGTATAACGAGGAAGCGAGCATCGCCGCTTCGGTGCGCTCGATGCTGCAGCTGACCTATTCCGAATACGAGGTCGTGGTGGTCAACGACGGCTCGAAGGACGGCACGCTGGAGGTGCTGAAGCGCGAATTCGGCCTGCTGCCTTTCCCGGAAGCCTACCGCCGTCAGATTCCCACCAGGGAGATCCGCGCGATCTACCGCTCGACGCGCTTCCCGAACCTGCGCGTGATCGACAAGTTCAACGGCGGCAAGGCCGACTCGCTGAATGCCGGCATCAATGCCGCGCGCTATCCGCTGTTCTGCGGCGTCGACGCCGACTCGGTCCTGCAGCGCGACAGCCTGGAACGCGTGACCCAGCCTTTCCTGCGCGACCCGACCGTGGTCGCCACCGGCGGCACCATCCGCATCGCCAACGGCTGCGAAGTCAGCGGCGGCTTCCTGACCCGGGTGGGCCTGCCGCGCAATCCCTGGGCCCTGCTCCAGGTGGTCGAATACCTGCGCGCCTTCCTGTTCGGCCGCCTCGGCTGGTCTGCCGTGAACGGCATGCTGATCATCTCTGGTGCCTTCGGCGTGTTCCGCAAGGATGCCGTGGTCAGCGTCGGCGGCTACCGCCCCGACACCATCGGCGAGGACATGGAACTGATCGTGCGCCTGCACCGCCTGCTGCGCGCGCGGCGCCAGCCCTACCGCATCGAATTCGTGCCCGATCCCGTGTGCTGGACCGAGGCGCCGGAAGACTTCAAGACCCTGAAGAACCAGCGGATCCGCTGGCAGCGCGGCCTGGCCGAGAGCCTGAACGCCAACTGGGGCCTGATGTTCTCGCGCAACGGCGGCGTGCCCGGCTGGCTGGCCTTCCCGTTCATGCTGCTGTTCGAGTGGCTGGGACCCCTGGTCGAAGTGGGCGGCTACCTGTTCATGATCGTCTCCTTCCTGACCGGCGACATCTCCTGGCAGGCCTTCTCGACCTTCATGTTCGTGGCGATCGGGCTGGGCATCCTGCTGTCCGCCTCCGGCCTGCTGCTGGAAGAGATGTCCTTCCACATCTACCCGCGCGGCAAGCAGCTGCTGGCCCTGGGCGTGGTGGTGCTGGTCGAGAACCTCGGCTACCGCCAGCTGAACACCTGGTGGCGCCTGGTCGGCCTGTTCCGCTGGGCGATGCAAAAGGAAGCGACCTGGGGCACCATGGCGCGCAAGGGCAGCTTCGCGGACAAGCCGTGATCGCGCGCGCCCTGATGCTGTCCCTGTTCGCGATGAGCGCTCCCGCCCATGCCGCCTGGTTGCACCTGTGCCCGCAAAGCGCCGCAGCGGCTGCCGCGCCGTCGGCCACGCCGTTTGGCGATACTGTCGGCGCCGACGGCGCGCGCCTGCGCTGGCAGGCCGACAGCCAGGCCGCACACCCCGGCTGCACCAGCATCGCCCTGCCGGCCGGCGCCCGGGTCGAGACCCTGTTCCCGCTCGGCCCCACCGAAGCCATCGAGCACACCATCCTGCTGCACGGCCGCGTGCGCGAAGGCCGCTTTGCGGTCAGCGAGCACCTGCTGCCCTCTTCGCGCCCCGGCGTCCAGAAGCCCGGCATCATGCCGCTGCGCGCCAACCTGCTGGAGCGCATGCAGGCGCGCGCCTTCGGGGTGGAGGAGCGGGTCAATCTCAAGCTCGAGGGCGGCCGGCTGACCGTCGACTGCGGCGCCGGCACCCGGTCGGCCGGGGTGCTGCTCGGCGGCCCCTGGTTCCTGCCGCGCGCGCGCCTGCGCCTGGCGGCCTCGTATGCGGGCGGCGCCGGCTTCTCGCTGCAGGCCGCCGACGGCGTCCGCGCCGCGCGCGAAACCGCATTGGATCTGGGCGAACTGCCCGCGCATCCGGCCGCCGCCTCGCCGCAGATCTTCACGCCGGCGCTGCCGGACACCCTGGACCGCGCAAGCTGGAAGCACTTCGTCCTGCAATGCCCGGCCCAGCCAGCCAGCCTGGCGCTGGACTATCTGGCCATCGAACCCGATCCCTCACCGACCGCCCGGCCGGCGGCCCGCTCGACCTGGGTCTGGAAGGCAGCCGACTGGAGCGAGCATGGCGCCGCGCTGCTGGACTGGGCCGCGGCGCAGCGGGTGCGCGAGCTGTTCGTCAGCGTGCCGTTCAGGAACGAGGCGGTCCGGGAACCGGCGCGCCTGGCCGCCTTCGTCCGGCGTGCGAACGCGCGCGACATCCGCGTGCTGAGCGTGGACGGCGACCCGCATATGGTGCTGCCCGAGCAGCAGCCGGCGCTGGCGCGCATGGTGCGCGCCTACCTGAACTACAACGCCGGCGTCGAACCGGCCGCGCGCCTGGCCGGCCTGCAGTTCGACGTCGAACCCTACCTGCTACCCGATTATCAGCTTTTGGAGCGCGGCGCCGGCAAGGTCGACTGGGACGCGCGCTACCTGGCGATGGCGCACACCCTGCGCGAGGCGGCCGGCAGCCTGCACCTGGAGCTGGTGGTGCCCTTCTGGTGGGATGGCAAGACCGCCCTGCTGGACGGCCTGGCACCGCTGGTCGATACCCTCGCCGTGATGGATTACCGCACCGATCCGGCCCAGGTGAGCGAATTCGCCATGCCCTTCCTCGATTGGGGCGCGCGCCATGGCAGGCAGGTGCGCATCGCGCTGGAAGCCGGCGGGATCGCCGCCGAAACCCAGCGCCGCTACGTGCGCGCCCAGGCGGGCGAAGCGGCCGGCCTGCTGCGCCTGAAGGTCGGCGGCCAGCAGGTGCTGGCCCTGCTGCGCGAACCCGTGGCCGCGGCGGCGGACGCCGAGGCGTTCCGCCTGCAATCGACCCGCGAGATCGACGGCAGCGCCACCAGCTTCCACCGGGATAAACAATCCCTGCTGCGCCTTCTCCCGGCACTGGAATCCGACTTCAGCGCCTGGGATGACGCCTTCGGCGGCATCGCCCTGCATGAGCTGCGTTGATGCCGCGTCAAACCATCGCGCGAGTATTTACGGCCTGAAAACAACGCTTCCCATCGTGTATAGAACACCATCTTCTTTCCGTGTATTATTAATTTCCGGTAATAAATACAAACCAGATCACGCCAAGGAGAGGCTCATGACGTTCCGGAAACTCAAGCAAGGCTGCATGACGCTGGCCCTGGTCCTGGCCTGCCTGCCGGCCACGCAGGCGGTCGCGGGTCCGCTGGACGAAGCCAAGGCGCGCGCCCACCTCGACGCCGTCGCCGCCGGCGACCTCGAGGCCCTGATGAAGGACTATCCCGAGGATGCCTATATGGAATGGGTCGGCGGCCCGCTCGACGGCCGCTACCGCGGCAAGGAAGCGATCCGCGCCGTCTGGCAGAAATTCATCGCGGTCAACGAGGGCAAGCCCCGTCCCGCCACCTTCGGCAAGCTGAGCGCCTTCGCCAATCCGAAGGGCGCCTCGGTGCAGCAGCGCGCCGACTACGGCGGCAAGCTGCCGCTCAAGGTCCTGCACGTCCTGACCTACCGCGACGGCGAACTCACCACCGAACTCTGGCAGATCGCTCCTGCCATGCAGCTCGACCAATAAGGACGCCGATGTTCCTGCGCGCGTCCCTGCCGGCCCTGCTGGTCGTCCTCGGCTTGCCGCTGGCATCAAGCGCGGCCGGCGCCACCCTGGACGCGCGGGTGGCGACGCCGGCCGGCAAGCCGGTGCCCGGCGCCGTCGTGGTGCTCGAACCGCTCGCGGGCGCCGTACCGGCGGCAAAGAACCGCCCGCATGCCGTGATCGAGCAGCGCGGCGCCGAATTTTCTCCCTGGGTGACGGTCGTGCAGACCGGCACCGCGGTCGACTTCCCGAACAACGACACGGTCCGCCACCACGTCTACTCCTTCTCCCAGCCCAAGCGCTTCGAGATCAAGCTCTATGCCGGCAAGCCGGGCCAGCCCATCACTTTCGACAAGCCGGGCGAGGTCGTCATCGGCTGCAATATCCACGACTGGATGGAAGCCTATGTGCTGGTGGTGGAGTCGCCGTATTTCGGCAAGACCGGGCCGGACGGCCAGGTCCGCATCGCCAACCTGCCGGCCGGGCGCTACCGCCTGCAGCTCTGGCATCCGCTGCAGAAGGCGCAGGCGGCGGCCAGTGAGATCGAACTCGCGGCCGCCCCGGCCAGGCTGAACCTGGTACTGGACGCGCGGGCGCGCGAGCCCAAGCCGCACACGGCGATCGACCAGGACAGTTACTGAAACAAAGGAAGCATCGTTCATGGGTCTCACCTCGCTCCAGCGCCGCATCGTCCTCGTGTTCGTGGGCCTGCTGGTGCTCGTCATGGGCCTGGTGCTGACCCTGGTGCGCGAGAGCAGCGCGCGCATCGTCGGCAGCGAAGGCAGCAACGGCCTGGTGGTGGGTGCCAAGGTGTTCCAGCGCCTGCTCGACCAGAACCAGCGCCAGCTGGAGACGGCGGCCGGCGTGCTGTCCGCCGACTTCGCCTTCCGCGAAGCGATCGCGACCCAGGACCAGCCCACCATGCGCTCGGTGATCCGCAACCACGGCCAGCGCATCCACGCCCAGGTCATGATGGTGGCCGACACCAGCGGCGCCCTGATCGCCAGCTCCCAGCGCGAAACCGCCGCCGGCGACGCCTTCCCCTTCCCCGACCTGCTGCTCGAGGCCGAATCCAGCGGACGCAGCGCCGGTTTCCGCCAGATGCGCAATGGCCAGCTCTACCAGGTGGTGCTGGTGCCGATCATGGCGCCGCGCCGCATCGCCTGGGTGGCGATGGCCTTCCGGGTCGACGACGGCTGGGCGCGCGACATGGCCGAGGTGACCGGACTGGCCGTGCACGTGGTGCGCTTCGGCGCGCGCGGCCCGGTCCTGCTGGCCTCGTCCTTCGATGCGAAGCAGCGCGCCGCGCTGAGCCTGGGCGGCCTGCCGGCGGCCGGCCGGCAGGCCCTGCTCGACGCCGGCGGCGAAACCTGGCGCACCATGCGCCTGCCGCTGGACGGCGCCATGCAGGCCGTGCTGCAGCTGCCGGTTTCGACGGTGGAGGCGCCGTTCAGCCAGTTGCTGCAGCGCCTGCTGTGGGTGGTCGGCATCGCGATCCTGGTGTTCGCGCTGGGCAGCATCACGCTGGCGCGGCGCATCGTCAAGCCGCTCGAAGAACTGTCGGCGGCCGCGCACCGCATCGCCCAGGGCGACTACGGCCAGGCGCTGCCGGCCCTGCCCCAGGACGAGATCGGCCGGCTGGCCACCAGCTTCGCCCACATGCGCGACGGCATCGCCAGCCGCGAGGAACGCATCGTGCGCCTGGCCTACGTGGACGGCCTGACGGACCTGCCGAACCGCACCCGCTTCCTCGAGACCTTCGCGCGCCTGCCGGCCGGCATCTCGCGTGCGGTGGCGGTGCTCAACATCGACCGCTTCGCGATGATCAACAATGCGCTCGGCTACCAGGTCGGCGACCGCCTGCTGCGCGAAGTCGGCGAACGCATCTCCAGGCTGGAACGGCCGCCGCTGATGGTGGCGCGGCTGTGGGGCGACCACTTCGCCTTCCTGCTCGAGATCGAGACCGAGGATTGCGCACGCGGCTTTGCCCGTGCGGTGCTGGAGCAGCTGCACGATCCGATCACGCTGGACGGGCAGCGACTCGACATCGGCGGCAGCATCGGCATCGCCCTGTATCCGCAGGATGGTACGGACGCCGGCACCCTGCTGCGGCGCGCCGAACTGGCGCTGGCGGCGGCCAAGCGGCGCCGCTCGGGCCTGGCCTTCGCCCACGAGGCGGGCGCGGAGCCGGCGCCGGAGCAGCTGTACCTGATCGGCGACATGCGCGCCGCGATGGCGAACGGCGAATTCCTGCTGGCCTACCAGCCCAAGCTGGACCTGGTGAGCGGCCGCGTCAATGCCGCCGAAGCGCTGCTGCGCTGGCGCCGTCCGGGCAGCGGCATGGTCGCGCCGGGAAGCTTCATCCCCTTCGCCGAGCAGACCGGCTTCATCCGCGAGATCACGCCCTGGGTGCTGGACGCCGCCATCCGCCAGCTGGCGCAATGGCAGGCGCAGGGCCTGGACATCGCGGTCTCGGCCAACCTGTCGACCCTTGACCTGCTGGATCCGGAACTGCCGCGGCGCGTGAAGGCCCTGCTCGAGTTCCACCGCGTACCGCCGGCGCGCCTGTGCCTGGAGATCACCGAGAGCGCCCTGATGGACGAGCCGGCGCTGGCCCTGTCCCACCTGAACGCGCTGGCGGCGCTCGGGGTGAAACTCTCGATCGACGACTACGGCGTCGGCCAGGCCTCGCTGGCCTACCTGAAAAGCCTGCCGGTGAATGAACTGAAACTGGACCGCAGCTTCGTCACCGCGATCGCCGACTCGCCGCGCAACGCCGCCATCGTGAAATCGACCATCATGCTCAGCCACGCGCTGGGGCTGTCGGTGGTGGCGGAAGGCGTCGAGACCGCCGAGGAACTGGACTGGCTGCGCGCCAACGGCTGCGACGTCGGCCAGGGCTACCGCATCTCGAAGCCCATCATGGCCGCGGAGCTCGCGGACTGGATGGCCTGCAACGCCGCCATTTGAATCGAACGACTCAGGCGCGGCAATTGAGTACGCGGTCGATCAGTCCATATGCCACGCCCTGGCTGGTCGCCATGTAATTGTCGCGGTCGGAGTCCGTTTCGATCCGCTCGAACGGCCGGCCTGCCGAGGACGTCGTGCAGCACCAGTCGATCGACCGCCCGCGGCGCCGCTTCCAGGCCACGATCAACGGCCGGGATCTGCCGGCGATGGCGAGCCTGCTGGCGGCGGAGCAGCCGGTGTCCGTGCGCGAAGCGCCTGCCAACGACACCTCCTATGCGCAGGCGCTGGCGGCCTGGGTCCCCGACAGCGGCGTCCATTACAATATGCGGCCGCTTACATCCGCCGAAACCGCCATGACCAGACGCCTCCACATTGCCGCCGCCCTGCTCCTGAACGCCGAAGGAAAAACGCTCTTGGTGCGCAAGCGCGGCACCGCCGCCTTCATGCAGCCCGGCGGGAAGATCGAAGCGGATGAGCGTCCCGAAGACGCGCTCGGCAGGGAGTTGAAGGAAGAGCTGGATATCGATGCCGATATCGCACGGGCGCGCTTTCTTGGCCGGTTCAGCGCGCCGGCCGCGAACGAGCCGGGCTTCGAGGTGTGCTGCGAGCTGTATGAGATCCGGGTGGATCCTCCGGTCATGCCCGCGGCCGAGATCGAAGAGGCGGTCTGGGTCGATGCCGATTCCGCGACGGCTCTCGAACTCGCCCCGCTGACCCGCGATCACGTGCTGCCCCTGTACCGGCGAAGGCTCGGCGGTCGCCTAGGCCTCGATACGGTCGAATAGGCCGGGATAGCGCAGGACGAGATCGTCCTCGTCCACATCCAGTTCGGCCTGGAAGTCGCTGCCGATTCCTTCGTACAGGACACGGCCCGGCGCGATGCGGGTATAGGCCTGCCGCGCCGGCGCACAGTCCAGCGTGGGAATATGCACATACGCCACCTCGATGACCGTGCGCCCGGCCAGCGCCCTGCCGAGGCGGCGCAAGGGCAAGGTATTGGTGAAGCAGCTGGCGGTCAGGTCGACATCGATGGCGCCGTCGAGTGCTTCAAGCGGCTGGCCGGCGCCATCGGTCCAGCGGCCCTGCCCGTCGCCCAGCAGGACCAGTCCGCCGCCGTCGATGCTGTCCACGCTCAGCCTGCGCACGCGCCAAGCGGCATCGCAGAGGATGCTGTAGCGCACGGCGTAGGGTTCGCCGAAACGCCCGCCGAAGCGCTCGCCAATGATCATGCCATCCGCGCTCACACCGCGCTCGTCCGCGCGCAGCAGCAGGTGTTCCAGGCCGTGGCCCTCGACGGCCTTCCAGCGGACTACCCGGGGCGGCTCAGGCGAGCGCATAGGCGAGGGTCACCGCCACCACCAGCACGCTTGCGGCGATGAGCGAGCTGCGCACGGCCCTGCTGCGCCGCGCGGCGACGTTCAGCGCGACTTCGGCACCTGCCTGGAAGAGAAGGTCGAGGATCATGGCGTCGGATTCGTCGATAATGGAATGGATGACAACTTAACACGAACGCAAGGCTCGAACACTTAAGCCGTCGTTAAAGCCGGCAGCTCGACAAAGAAACTGGTCCCCTCGCCTTCCACGCTCTCGAAGCGGATGCGCCCGCCGTGTTCCTCGACGATGGTCTTGCAGATGTTCAGCCCCAGCCCGGTGCCGCCCTTCCGGCGCGAGTCGGCCGAATCGGCCTGGGCGAAGCGCTGGAAGATGCGCTCGCGGAAGGCTTCCGGAATGCCGGCCCCATGGTCGATCACGGCGATCTTCAGCATCCCGCCAACGCGTTCCAGGCGGGTCAGCACCTCGCCGCCCGGCGCGGAAAACTTGATCGCATTGGACAGCAGATTGGTCAGCACCTGGGTGATGCGGTCGCGGTCGACCCTCGCGCGCAGGTCTTGCGCATCGCCCGCCGCCTCGACGGCCAGCCGCACCCCGGCCTGGGACGCGAAGCTGTCCATTGCCGCCACCGCGCCCTCCACCACGGGCGCCACCTGCTGCGCTTCGAAGCGGTAGTCCATCTGCCCCGCTTCCATCTTCTGGATGTCGAGCACGTCGCCGATCAGGCGCACCAGGCGCTCGGAGCTGGCGCAGGCGACGCCGACCAGGCCTTGCGCATCCGCCGGCAGCTCGCCCGCGATGCCGTCCTTCAGCAGCGACAGCGAGGCGCTGATCGCGGTCAGCGGCGTGCGCAGCTCGTGCGAGACGGTGGAGATGAACTCGTTTTTCATGCGCTCGATCTGCTTGCGCTCCGAGACGTCGTGCAGGAACACGCTGAAGAACACGCCCTCGCCGGTGCCGACCAGGCCGACCGTCATCTCGGCCGTGATCTCGGCGCCGTCGCGCCGCACCAGGTTGCGCTCGACGCGATGGCCGAGCAGCGCGAGCTCGCCGGTCTCGCGGAAATGCTGGAGGGCCCGCAGGGCGCTGGCGCGATGGCGTTCCGGAATCGCCAGGTCGACCAGCATCCGGCCGACGGCTTCCTGGCGGGTCCGGCCCAGCATGTCCCTGGCGGCGGAGTTCCAGTCGGTGATGCGGCCGTCGAGATCGACGCTGATGAAGGCGTCCTGGGCGGTCTCGATGATGTTCACGATGCGCTGCTGGCTGGCGCGCACCGTGTTCAGGGCCTGCTCAAGTTCTCGGGTGCGCTGCTCGACCCGCAGTTCGAGGGTGGCGTTCAGGTCCTCCAGCTCGCCGCGCCGCCGGACCAGGTCGGCCACCAGCGCGTTCAGGGTGCCGGACAGGGTCTCGACTTCCTCGTAGCCGCCGCGGCCCGGGCTGATGGTCACCGGCTCGCCCTCGCGGATGCCGCGCGCCGAACGCGCCAGTTCGTCCAGCGGGCGGGTGATGCGGCGCGCCACCAGCACGCCGGCGATCGAGCACAGGCCCGCCAGCAGGATGCCGGCGGTGAGGCCGTATTCGCTCAGCCGGCGTACCGGCGCGTAGGCGTCGTCGACGTTCTGGCGCACCAGCACGGTCCAGCCGAGGCCGGGATATTCGGCATAGCCGTGGCCGCGCGCGAAGCCGACCAGGTAGGAGACGCCGTCCGGCCACTTCTCGACCAGGTAGCCGTCCTCCTTCTGCGTCTGCGCCGACTTCAGGCTGGCCAGCGACAGGGTCTTGCCCTGCAAGCCCGCGGGGCCGAGCAGGACCACGCCCTTGGCGTCGACGATCAGGGCCTCGACCTGGCGCCGCGCGGCGATCGGCGCGATCACCGAGCGCTCGACGTCGCGCGCCCATTGCCAGGACAGGTGCACGCCCAGCACGCCCTCGGCGCGGCCGGCATCGTCCCGTACCGGGAAGGCGACGTCGACGAAGCGCCAGGGTTCCTGCTGCTGCGGCAGGAACTTGGCCAGCAGCACCGCCTCGTGCACGTCGCCGGCGTGCACGCCCTTCAGGGCGCTGCCGAACCACGGGCGCTTTGACACGTCCGCGCCTTCCAGCAGGCCCCTGGCCGCCACCTGTACCCTGCCGTCCATGCCGGCCACGCCGATCCAGCTGTAGTAGCCGTAGCTGCCCTGCAACTGGTCGAGGGTTTCGCGGCGCCGCTTCACCGGGGTCTCCGGACGCAGGCCGCGGCGCTGCGCCATCAGGTGCACTTCGCGATAGCGTTCGTACATGCCGCGCTCGAGCTTGTCGGAGGTCTGCAGCGCCAGCTCGGCCAGGCTGTGGCCGATGTTGGACTTGACCTGTTCGGTATTCCTGCGCTCGATGACGGTGACGAGCAGCACGGACAGGGCAACGGTCAGCAGGGTGAAGGCGAGCGCCAGCCAGGCACCCAGGCGGCGCGGCAGCAGATTGCGGGGAAAGGAGCGTGAGGACGGCATCGGGATCATCGAGGAAAAGGCCGCCGCCAGCGTAGCACACGATGATGCCCTGCGGACACAGTGTGAACGTGGGTAAACACCCGGCACCACACGGCCATGTCGGATTTCCGGTAAACTTCAGGTTTACTGTTGCAGAAAACTTCGCAGAAATCATTGCCTACGTCTCAGGAACCAGTCATGCAAGACAACGCCGCCGCTTCGTCCAACCTCGTCGACTACGTCACGTCGTGCACCCTGCCGACGCCGTGGGCACAGTTCACGCTGCACGCCTTCGTCGAGCATGCCACCGGCAAGGAACACCTGGCGATGACGCTGGGCGACCTGTCCACGAATGAGGCGCCGCTGATGCGCATCCACTCGGAGTGCCTGACCGGCGACGTGATGTTCTCGCAGCGCTGCGACTGCGGCGCCCAGCTCGAAGGCGCGCTGAAGAAGATCGCCGCCGAAGGCCGCGGCATCCTGCTCTACCTGCGCCAGGAAGGCCGCGGCATCGGCCTGGTGAACAAGATCCGCGCCTACCGCCTGCAGGAAGCCGGCGCCGACACCGTCGAAGCCAACCTGCAGCTGGGCTTCCACGCCGACGCCCGCAACTACGAGCTGGTGCAGCCGATGCTGGCCCACTTCGGCATCGGGTCGGTGCGCCTGATGACCAACAACCCGCGCAAGATCGACGCCCTGACCAAGCTCGGCTTCGACGTCGCCGAACGCGTGCCGCTGCTGGTGAACCGTAACGCTTTCAATAACAACTACCTGAATACCAAGCAGGCGAAGCTGGGGCATATGATGACGCCTGCGGCCGAGCCGGTGCTGGACGGCGAGCTGTAAGTATTTGACGTCGTCCCCGCCTTCGCGGGGATGGCGTTGCACCATCGAGCGCTACCCTCCTGCATCTTCTGGCAAGATGAACTCCAGTCATCTTTCCAGCGACGAATGGAATGCGCCCGCTCCCGCTTGTCACCCTCTTGTGCCTGCTCTGCGCCATCGCCGGCGCCGCGCCTGTCGCACAGAAGAGCGCTTCGACGGGCGCCGGCGGCAAGCAGGCGCCGCAGCCGCCGCTGGTGATCCCTCCCGCCACGCCGCCCGCCACCACGCCGCCCGCTCCCCTCCCCGGCGAAACCGACGAAACCGCGGCCCTGCCGCCGCCCTCCACCGCCGCCCAGGACCTGTACTCGGCCGCCAAGTCCGACCTGCTGCAGATCCGCATGCTGCTGAAGAACGGCCGCAGCCAGTCCTCGGTCGGCTCGGGCTTCCTGGTCGGCACCGGCAGGCTGGTGCTGACGAATTACCACGTGGTGTCGCAGATGGCGCTCGACCCCGACGTCTACATCGGCGAATACGTCGACACCGACGGCAGGACCGGCCCGGTCGAGCTGATGGCGGTCGACGTGCTGCACGACCTCGCGGTGGTGCGCGTGAACCGCGAAGGCACCGGTTTCTTCCAGGTGCCCGACCGTCCGGTCAGGCTGACCCAGGGCCAGTACCTGTACTCGCTGGGGAATCCTCTCGACCTCGGCTTCGCGATCTCGGAAGGCGCCTATAACGGTGTGGTCACGCGCAGCTTCTACGACCAGCTGATCTTCACGGGGCCGATCAACTCCGGCATGAGCGGCGGTCCCAGCGTGACGGCGTCCGGCACCGTGGCCGGGATCAACGTCTCGAAGCGCCGCGACGGCGAGTCGGTCAGCTTCCTGGTGCCGGTACGCTTCGCCCAGGAACTGCTGCGCAAGGTTGCCGCGCAGCCGCACCCGCCGAAAGACTTCAATCCGCTGATCGCCCAGCAGCTGCTGGCCCACCAGCGCGAAATGATCGACCGCCTGCTGGCCGAGCCGCTGTCGATCAAGACCATGGGGCCCTATCACGTGCCGGTGCGCGAATCGCAGCAGCTGCGCTGCTGGGGGCGCACCAACTTCCGCCTCGAAGCCGAGTTCACCGGCGATTCCGTCAGCTGCGCGATGGAGGTGGCGGTGTACGTCTCCGATTCCCAGCAGACCGGGCATGTGTCGATGTCCCACCTCTACCTGCGTTCGGCCGGCATGCATCCGCTGCAGTTCGCGGCACTGGCCAGCGCCCGCTTCCGGGTCGACCGCATCGGCGCCTCGCGCGACGTGCGCCTGACCCGCCCGTCCTGCACCGAGCAGTTCGTGCACACGGCCAGCCTGCCGCTGCGCGCCGTCACCTGCGTGCGCGCCTACCGCAAGTTTGCCGGCCTGTACAACTTCACCCTGCTCACCGCCAGCACCGACGACGGCCATGCCAGCCTGCAGAGCCGTCTCGACCTGGCCGGCG
This sequence comes from Massilia sp. 01N410, assembly GCF_056399665.1. Lineage (NCBI taxonomy): Bacteria > Pseudomonadati > Pseudomonadota > Betaproteobacteria > Burkholderiales > Oxalobacteraceae > Massilia > Massilia sp. 01N410. The sequence continues at coordinate 101,218 of NZ_JBFTRV010000006.1, forward strand.
TCTCCTACGAGAACGGCCTGCGCGCCACCCGCGCCTTCCTGTCCTCGCTGGGACGGACCCAGCCCCGGAGGCTGGCGCGATGAGCGGCCCCTGGTATATCGAGACCCTGGCGCGCAACGGCGACGTGCTGCAGCGCCACTGCGTGGACGCCCTGCCGATCCGGATCGGCCGCGGCTACGATAACGAGCTGATTCTCGACGACGACTATGTGGCCGCCAGCCACGCGCGCATCGAGCTGGACAATGCCGGACGCCTGGTGTTGCGCGACCTCGGCAGCAGGAACGGCCTGAATCATCGCGGCAAGCGGCTGCAGGAAGTGGTGCTGTCCGGGGATACCGTGGTGCGCATCGGCCATACCTCGCTGCGGGTGCGGGCGGCGAGTTTTCCGGTGGCGCCGGAGCTCGAGGACCGCACCTTCCACCGCTGGGAAGGCGCGCTGCCCGGCACGGCCGGCGTCCTGCTGGTCGGCGCCTGCGCCCTGTTTGCGCGCTGGCTCAGCGACACGCAGTATTTCGAGTTCGTGCGCTATTTCGAGGCCCTGGCATGGGGCGTCGGCGCGGCCCTGCTGTGGGCCGGCGTGTGGTCCTTCGCCAACCGCCTGTTCGGACGCCATGCGCGCCTGGGCCGCCACCTGTTCGTGTTCGGCTGCGGGCTGGCTGCGCTGAGCCTGGTGGCGATGCTGTGCGCCACCGCCGCCTATGCCTTCTCGGTCGAGTTCTTCACCCGCTATGCCTCGCACGCGGCGACGCTGCTGGTGGCCGGCATGCTCTATTTCCACCTCTGCACCGTCAGGCCGCAGAACCGCCTGCGCTACCGCTGGATCGCCGCCGGCCTGGCGGTGCTGGGCTCCGGCCTGATCCTGGCCTTCAACCTGCAGCGCACCGGACGCCTGGCGGACGAGCTCTACATGGCGGTGCTGATGCCGCCCGGTCTGCGGGTCAGCCGCGACCACGGCATCGACGAATTCATGCGCGAGGTCGAGGGCATGAAGGAGCCGCTCGACCGCAGCCGCGGGCGCAAGCCGGGCGAGGATGAACTGGAAAACTGATTCCAGTATTCTGGATTTTGACAATCAGGCAAGGATGGCAGATGATTTCGCCATGCAGATTCCTCGCCGCAATCTCGTCTTCATCCTGGTATGGGTCCTGTTCTGGACCCTGATGGTGCTGGTGGCCGTCCAGGACTTCCAGCGCAACGAACACAGCCCCGAGCTGTGGAAGCCGGTGTTATGGGAGGGTTCGTCGGCACTGGTGGCGACCGTGCTGGTACTCGCGCAGCTGCGCTTCAGCCGCCGCGACGACGCGCTGCTCGGCAGTCCCGGTCGCTGGTTCGCGCGCCAGGCGCTGTGGCTGCCGGTGTGGTGGATCGTCTTCACGCCGCTCGCCTTCGGCATCCGCCACGCCGTGTATGCGCTGATGGGCGCTACCTACTACCATGATTCATGGCCGCACCTGTTCGTCTACGAGTCGATGAAGATCTCGATCTTCGCCGGCCTGTTCACGGCGGTCCGCTTCGGCATCAAGTCCTACCTGGCCCTGGTCGAAGCCGAGCTGCGCGCGCAGCGGGCGATCGCCCTCCAGCAGCAGGCCCAGCTGCAGCGCCTGGCCCAGCAGATGCAACCCCACTTCCTGTTCAATGCGCTGAACACGGTGTCCTCGCTGATGCACGTCGACGTCGACAAGGCCGACGCCACCCTCCAGCAACTGGCCGAGATGCTGCGCGCCACCCTCGCCCTGGGGGAGGCGCACGAGGCGCCGCTGCGGGCCGAGCTGGCGATCGCGCAAAGCTATGCCGGCGTGATGGCGGAGCGCTTTGCCGGCCGGGTCGAGATCGGCTGGCGCATCGACGATGCCCTGCTGGCCCAGCCGCTGCCCGTGATGAGCCTGCAGCCGCTGCTGGAAAACGTGTTCAAGCACACGGTCGAAAAGCGCCGCGGCCTGACCCGCATCGAGGTCTCGGCCCAGCGCGAACAGGATGCGATGGTGCTGCGGGTGGACGACGACGGCCGTCTCGGCGCCACGGCCGGCGCGGGCGGCGGCATCGGCCTGTCAAACCTGCGGGCCCGCCTGGCGGCGCTGTACGGCACGCGCGCCTCGCTGGACCTGGCCGCCCGCGACGGTGGCGGCGTGCGCGCCGAGCTGAGGGTGCCATGCTGAGGTTCACATGCGTATTCTGATCGTCGACGACGAAAAGCCCGCGCGCGACAAGCTGCGCCGCCTGCTGGCGCAGGAAACGGGCGTCGCCGCGATCGAGGAAGCGCCGGACGGCATCGACGCGCTGGAACGCATCGAAGCCTCCAGGCCGGACGCCCTGTTCCTCGACATCGCCATGCCCGAGCTGTCCGGCATCGAGCTGGCAGCCTCGCTGCCGGAACCGGCGCCGGCCATCGTCTTCGTGACCGCTTACGACGAGTATGCACTGCGCGCCTTCGACGCCGGCGCCATCGACTACCTGCTCAAGCCCTACGATGCGGCCCGCCTGGCGCGCGCCGTACAGCGCCTGCGGGAGCGCATCGCCGCACCCGGGGCCCAGGCCTTGCCGGCCCTGCCCGTGCAACAGCTGCTGGTTTCCGAACGCGGCGCCACGCGCGTGGTGCCGGTGGCCGAGATCGGCTGGATCGAGAGCGCGGACAACTACGTGGCCCTGCACACGCCGTCCGGCAGCCCACTGCTGCGCCAGACCCTGGCCGGACTGGCGGAACGGCTGGAACCGGCCTTCCTGCGCTGCCACCGGCGCGCCGCCGTGCAGCTGGCGTGGATCGAGCGGGTGGTCCCGCTCGACAAGGGGGATTGCGAACTGGTGCTGCGCGGCGGCGCCCGCGTGCCCTGCAGCCGCCAGTACCGCGCTGCCGTGATGGAAAGGCTGGGCGCGGTCACTGGGGCTTGCACCGGAAGGTAATGCCGCTCAGTGCGTCGTTGCGCCGCGCTGGCTCTGGCTGCCGCCCTGGCCGCCGGACTGCGTCTGCTGCGGGCTGCCCTGGGCATTGGCCGCACCGCTCTGCGTGCCCGCGCCGGCGCTCGATTGCGACGAGGAAGCGGCGCCGTTGCCCACGTGCGCGAAGGGATCGGAGAACTGGCGCACGGTTTCCTGCTGGGCGCGCAGGCCGCGCTCGGTCTGCTCGGTGGCGTCGCGCGCCACCTCGTCGGCCAGGGCCCGTGCGGTACGGGTGGTATTCTGGACGTGCTGCTCGGTCACTCTTGCCAGGTCCACCTGGGCGTCGGCCGCCAGGCGGGTGATGTGCTGCTGGTAGGCGCGCAGCTTGTCGCTGGCCGGCTGGGCGCGCGCGGCGGCGGCGCTCAGCAGCTCGGTCTGGCGGTCGGCGCTGAGCATGTGCTTGCCGGCCAGCGTGGTTTCCTCGATCATGGTCTGCATCAGCTGGATGTTCAGGTCGCACATCTGCTGGAAGGAGCGGAACAGCGACTTCGACATGTCGTTCAGGAATGCGGTCTGGGCGTCGACGTGGGTCTTCACTGCCGGGGCGACGGTTTGCGGAAATGGATACATGCCTTGCCTCGCTTTCAGGATAAATGATTGGAAAAATCTGAAAGGCCACGGCGGCGGTTTTGCTGCACCGCCGCATGTCCGTGGCATGAAGCTAGAAGACTAAAGACGCGGCTGTACACGAGTTTGATCTAGATTAAACGTGCCGGACTTGAATTCAGGAGGACGAACCCGGCCCCGCCTGGGGCTTGGACGCCGGCAACTCCCTGCCGCAATCCTTGCAGAAACGGGCGCCCGCTTCGTGGCCACGACTGCCGCAGGCCTCGCATTTGCGCGTCGCCAGCAGACGTGCCGGCCCGACCCTGCGGTCGCCGCGTCGCGCCGAGATTTCGGCCGTCACGATGCCGGTCGGCACCGCCAGGATGCCCCAGCCCAGCAGCATCATGAAGGAAGCGATCGCCTTGCCCAGTTGGGTATGCGGCGTGATGTCGCCGTAGCCGACCGTGGTCATGGTCACGGTGGCCCAGTACATCGCGACCGGGATGCTGGTATAGCCGTTCTTCGGCCCCTCGACCACGTACATGACGGTGCCGAGGATCAGGATGGCCATCAGCACCACCGACAGGAAGACCAGGATCTTGCGGCGGCTGGCGGACAGCGCCTCGCCCAGGCGCGTGTACTCCTCGATGTAGAGCGTCAGCTTGAAGATGCGGAAGACGCGCAGCAGGCGCAGGATGCGGATGTCGAGGAAGAGATTGCTGCCCGGCAGCAGCAGCGAGAAATAGGTCGGCAGCACGGCCAACAGGTCGATCACGCCGTAGAACCCGGCCGCATAGCGCCAGGGCCGCTGCACGCAGGCGAGGCGCGCCAGGTATTCGACGCTGAACAGCAGGGTGAAGGTCCACTCGACCACGTTCAGCGTTTCGCCGTACTCGCGGTGCAGGCCGGGCACGCTGTCCAGCACCACGACCAGGATGCTGAGCATGATCGCGAAGACCAGTCCGATGTCGAAGCGGCGCCCGGCCGGGGTGTCGGCCTCGAAGATGACGTCGAACATGCGCCGCCGCAGGCCGGACGGCGGCTTGCCGTAGGAGTCCGGAACCTGCGAAACGTAGGGCTTGTCGGCGCGCGGTTCCGGCGTCACTTTGTGGCCGGCCCCTTCAGCTCGATCATGTTCCCTTCCGGGTCTTGCAGGTAGATCGAGGGCCCTTCGCCCTCGGCGCCGAAGCGCGATTCGACGGGGCCGGCCTCGACCCCGTGCGCCGCCAGGTGGGCGCGGATCGCGGCTTCGTCGAAGGGCTCGACGCGGAAGCAGATGTGGTCGACGTTGCGCCCTTCGCGCCCCGGCGCGGCGCCGCCCATGCGGCCCAGCTTGCCGTCCACCGGGACCAGGTCCAGCATGGCGCTGCCGGCGCGCAGCTGCACCAGGCCGATATCAATCTGGCGCCGCACTTCCCGGCAGCCGAGCACCTCGCCGTAGAAGCGCTGCATGCGCGCCAGGTCGACCACGCGCAGCACCACGTGGTCGATCTCGCGGATCCTGACCGCGCCGCAGGTCCCCATGTCAGTCGGCATGGCGTTCGACCCAGGTGGCGAAGCATTCCATGAACTGCTGCAGGAAGCCGTGCAGCGATTCGTCGGTGAGCTTGTCGCCGTCGAACTTGTTGCCGATGCCGCCGATATAGGCCTCCGGCTGCTGCATGCAGGGCATGTTGAGGAAGACCAGGGACTGGCGCAAGGCGTGGTTGGCGCCGAAGCCGCCCATTGCGCCCGGCGAATTGCTGACCACGGCGCAGGGCTTGCCGTTCCAGGCCGCCTTGCCGTAGGGGCGCGAGCCGACGTCGATGGCGTTCTTGAGCACCCCGGGCAGCGAACGGTTGTACTCGGGCGTGCAGAACAGCACGCCGTCGGCCTCGCGGATGCGGTCGCGGAACTCGGTCCAGCGCGGCGGCGGCGTGTCGGTCTCGTCATCCTGGTTGTACATCGGAAGCTGGGCGATGTTGACGATTTCCAGCTCCAGCGTGGGCGGGGCTACCAGCATCAGGCTTTTGGCGAGCTTGCGGGTGAACGATTCCTTGCGCAGGCTGCCGACGAGAACTGCGATCTTACGCGTTGCCATGAAATTCCTTTCGAGGTTGCGGGATGGATGTCAGTACTTCAAGTGTAGCGATTTTTCATCGGGGCGGTCACGTCGTTGGCGGTTACTGGAAAGACCGTGGGCTTGCCGAGGAGCGCCGACCCGCCAATTTCAACGAATTCCAGATCTAGGGATTGAATGCCTGTGCGCTCCAGGGCACGCTCGACCAGATGGATGCGCTCCAGCAGCTTCAGAAAGCCGAGAAGCTTCCCGGTGAGCTGGCATTAGGGGACAGCGTTTATCAATTATCGCAGGGCAGCACTTCCGACCGGTGTGTCGAACGGATCCGCATACTGCTCAAGTCCTGTCCTTATGCCCTTTCGAATAATGCAAAAGGAAAATTGCTTGCCCTTCGCGGTAACTAGCTTACGCGGCATGCAGGCGCGGCACCGACCACACCTTGAACGCGCGCTCGATCAGCAAGGTCTCGCGGGTATCCAGCACGCTGTCCGCATGGACGATGTCGAGCATGGCCTTCATGACCGCCATGCGCAAGGTCGTGTCCTGGAGTTCGCCCAGCAGGGCATCGAGCAGGTGGACGTCGATCTCGACTTCCTGGCTGCAGCGCCGGGCGGCGGTCGCGAGCAGGTCTTCGCAGAGGTCGCGCACCACGTCGTCGAAATCGTCCTCGGCGATGCCCACCTGCTGCAGGATGCCCGAGCGGTGCATGGCCTTCAGTTCCGAGGGCGCCAGGTGGCCGTCGACGATCATGGTCAGCGCCAGCAGCCTGGAAATTGCCTTGGGACTGTCGGTGGGATAGGAACGCATTGTGAAACTCCTCGAATAGTGGAGACAACAGACTACTGCCTTCCACCCAAAACTAAAACCGAAGAAATCTTGAGATATATTCAGGTTTTTTCGAAGTCAAATCCGCCGGCGGCGATATTCGTCAAGGAAGGACTCGGTTTCGCGCGCCGTCAGCACCTTCACCGGATCGCCATGGTGGGCGTACAGGTAAGGCGCCCCGCCCATCCGGTCGGTCAGCTTGGCGCGGATCAGGAAGCGGGTCCCGAGCGGGTACAGTTCCGGGTCGCGCAGCGCGCGCGAGCAATGCACGCGCATCGAGGTCGCGTAGGCCTGTCCCGCCATCGGCCGGATGTGCGGCATCCCGGTGCGCGGGTCCATCACCGATTCGACCGCAACCTCGCGGTAGGCCCAGGGATCGCGCGCCATCTCAGGCTTTCGCCGCCGCCGCTGCGGCGGCGCTGTGCACGGCCGCCTCGCGGATCGGCAGGTTGACCAGGGCGGCGGCCAGCGCCAGCAGGATGTCGGCGTACCACATCCAGGAATAATCGCCGAACTTCACGAAGGCCAGTCCGCCCAGCCACGCGCCGAAGAAGCCGCCGATCTGGTGCGACAGCAGGGTCAGGCCGAACAGGGTCGACAGGTAGCGCATGCCGAACAACTTGCCGACCAGGCCGGCCGTCGGCGGCACCGTCGCCAGCCACGAGAAGCCGAGCGCCGCCGCGAACAGGTAGAAGGTCAGCGCGGTCTTCGGCGCCAGCAGGTAGAGGCCGATGATGACGGCACGTCCGCCATAGATCGCGGCCAGCAGCCACTTCATGCGGTAGCGCTGGCCGAGCGCCCCGGCAACCAGCGAGCCGGCGATGTTGAACAGGCCGATCAGACCCAGCGCGGTGGCGGACACGCCGGCCGGCAGGCCGCACAGGGCGACCTCGCCCGGCAGGTGGGTGACCAGGAAGGCGATGTGGAAGCCGCAGGTGAAGAAGCCGGCGTGCAGGCAGAGGTAGCTCTTGTCGCGCATGGCTTCGCGCACCTGGCGGCCCAGCGAATACTCGTCGACGGCGGCGCCGGCTTTTGCGCCCGGCGCCGGCGCGCGCCCGCGTACGAGGGCGGCCAGCGGGATGGTCAGCAAGGTGGTGGCGGCCAGCGCGAACATCGCCACGACCCATCCGCTGGCCTGGATCACGAGCTGCACCAGCGGCGAGAACACGAACTGGCCGAAGGAGCCGCCCGCATTGATGAAGCCGGCGGCGAAGGGCCGGCGCTCGGGCGGCAGGCGCTGGGCGGTGGCGCCGATCAGGATCGAGAAACTGCCGGCCCCCGCCCCGGCCGCCGACAGCACGCCCAGGGTCAGCATCAATCCCCACTGCGATGACACGAAAGGCGTGGCGGCCAGGCCCGCGGCCAGCATCACGCCGCCCAGCACGATCACGCGCGCCGGGCCCCACTTGTCGGCCACGGCGCCGAAGATCGGCTGCGAAGCGCCCCACATGAACTGGCCGACCGCCATCGCCAGGCTGATCGAGGCGACGCCGAGGCCGGTGGAGGTGTTGATCGGGGAAAGGAAGAGACCGGTGGTCAGGCGCGCCGCCATCGTGATCATCAGGATCGCACTGGCGGACAGGATGAGCAGCCACGCGGCGCGTGGCGTCATCGGGGTCTGGCTGGTCATCTTGGCTCCCTTGTTGTCGTTTGTGTTCGACAGTGTCGCATGGAGTGCGGGAAGCTGCAGAGGGATGCCCCAAAACCGTCGCCCCCGCGAAGGCGGGGGGCCCATGTTCTGCTTGAGCTATCGAAACGCCGGCAAACTTGGGTCCCCGCCTGCGCGGGGACGACGCAGGGGTGCGCGAAAGCGACGAGTCAGACCTTGACCAACAAAGCCGTAGCCTGCGCCGCCATCCCCTCTTCCCGCCCCAGGAAGCCGAGCTTCTCGTTGGTCTTGGCCTTGATGTTGACCTGCTGCGGCGAAACGCCCAGGTCCTCGGCGATGCGCGAGACCATCTGCGGGATGTGCGGCGCCATCTTCGGCTGCTGGGCGATGATGGTGGCGTCGATGTTGCCGATGGTATAGCCGGTGGCGAGCACGCGCGAGGCCACTTCGCGCAGCAGGGTGCGCGAGTCGGCGCCGGCGAACATCGGATCGGTGTCCGGGAAGTGCTTGCCGATGTCGCCGAGGGCGGCGGCGCCCAGCAGGGAATCGATGATGGCGTGCAGCAGCACGTCGGCATCCGAATGGCCCAGCAGGCCAAGGCGATGCGGGATGGTGACGCCGCCGACGATCAGCTTGCGCCCCTCGACCAGGGCGTGGCAGTCATAGCCGGTCCCGATACGGAACGGCGGAGTTGGGTTATACGATGCAAGAGCCATGGTGTTCACACGAGTTCAGGTTGGGACACTGCCAGGTACAGCTCGGCAATCCGGATATCGTCCGGCAGCGTCACTTTCAGGTTGCGGGGATGCCCTTCGACCAACTTGGGGGTCAATCCCAGCGCTTCAACCGCACTGGCGTCATCGGTAATCGTATTCGGGTCGGTAGCCGCCGTCAGCGCTTCGCGCAGCAGCTGGAAACGGAACATCTGCGGGGTCTGCGCCAGCCACAGGCCGTTGCGCGGAATGGTGCCGCAGGCTTCGCCTTCGATGCAGCGCTTGACGGTGTCGACCACCGGCAGGCCCAGCAGGCCGCCGACCGGGTGGTCGCCGGTAGCCGTGATCAGCTTCTCGATCAGCTCGGCGGTCAGTCCCGGGCGGGCGGCGTCATGCACCAGCACCCAGTCGGTCGGCGCCAGGGTGTTGGCCAGCACGGCCAGCCCGTTGCGCACCGATTCCATGCGGCTCGCGCCGCCGCAGCGCAGGACGGTCACGCCATGGCTCGGGGCCACCGCGTCGATGCAGGGGTCGTCCGGGCTCACCACGACGAAGGTGTGGGCGATCAGGTCGCTCGACAGGAAGGCGTCGAGGGTATGCCGCAGCATCGGCTTGCCACCGATCTTGATGTACTGCTTGGGGCTGCCCGCGCCCATGCGGGCACCGACGCCCGCGGCAGGAATTAAGGCAAAGTAACGTGGTGCTTGATTCATTTATGAGCTTGTTGATGAAGGCGATCGTCTTGTCGATCCAATAAGAGACTGTACCTCACCTTGGCAAACTTTGCTGAGACGCGCGTACTCGCGCGGACTGTCGATACCTGCCTGCAGCGCCCTGGCCTTGCCCATTTCGCGCTTGATGAAGGGCATCCAGCGCCCGTCCAGTTCGGCCTGCACGCGGGCCAGGGCCTGGCCGTGCAAGGCATACACGGGACGGCCGTCGAAACGCCGCCCCAGCGCCTCGCGCACCCTGCTTTCCACTTTCGGCAGGTAATCGACGTAGGCCTTGAGATGGCGCATCTCGTGCGCAAGTATCTCGCGATATGCACAAGTGCCCGGGGCGAACTCGCTGCCCACATAGATCACGATCGGCAGATAGGACAGGCTCACGCCGACCTGGGGCAGCAGGCATTCCTCGCCGGTATCCGGGTCGCTGACGATGGCGCCCTCGACGCTGATCGCCACCCGCGACTCGGCGCGGGTCAGGCCCAGCACGTAGTCGCCCACGCGTTCCGGCTTGATCCGGGTGAGGCTGCGGTAGGACAGGCTGCTGTCGACGCGGTAGCCGTTGTCGTGGGCCTCGACGCTGACGCCGGGGCGCCGCACTTCGCTGTCCAGCCCCAGTTGCCGGGCTTCGCAGCGCGCCTCGAAAGGCGTGCGCGCCGCCGCGTCGGCGGCCGCGAACAGGATCAGCAACGGCAGGCACAGCGGCAGGCACGGCGCCAGTCTCGCCATCTCAGGAAGGTGTCCAGGTGCCGGCGGCGTACTTCTCCAGCCAGAAGGTACCGATGATGGTTTTCACGTCCGTGATCTCGCCCTTGCGCACCATCTCGAGCAGCTCGGGAATGGTGGCGGTGAAGAGTTCGAGGAATTCGCCCTCGTCCAGCTTGGCCTCGCCCGCGCTCAGGCCGCGCGCCAGGAAGATCTCGAGGTGCTCGTCGGAATAGGCGATCGCGTTGTGGATGGTGCAGACGAAGTTCCACTCGGTGGCCGTGTAACCGGTCTCTTCTTCGAGTTCGCGCCTGGCGGTGGCCAGAGGAAGTTCGCCCGGGTCGATCTTCCCGGCCGGGAATTCGATGAAGACGCGGTCGTTCGGGTAGCGGTACTGGCGCTCCAGCAGCACGCGGCCGTCGGCCAGCAACGGCAGGATCACGACGGCGCCGGGATGGCGGATGAACTCGCGCTTGCTTTCCGAGCCGTCGGGCAGCCTGATGCGGTCGCGGGAGACTTTGAGGAAGTGGCCATCGTAGGCGAGCTCGCCATCGATGCGGGTTTCTCTCAGGTGGGAATCCATGGTTGATGCTCCGGTGATGCGTAGGTTTTCAACAGCACCGGCGCCATGGACGCGGGTGCTCAATGCCGGCGCTTGCGCAGGTATCTCAGCACGAAACCCGGAAACGCCAGCACGACGAACATGCAGGCCGAGATTGCATAGAATTCCCAGGTTTGCGGAAAGGTATTGCCGATCCGGGATTCCAGCACATGGGCGAGTCCGCCGACGACGAAGTATAAGACAAACAACTCGAGAAGGCGCACGACGAAGAACTTCGTGTGCGCCCTGCCCTGCGCGGGCTTCAGGGGAATGAAGCCGAACACGCTCTCGTTCAGGAAAGGCAGGTTGGCGAACGCGATCGCGACCGCGATCACCAACCAGGTTGCCAGGGACAGGTCCACAGGCGCTTACGAACCCAGGGTCTGGGTCATGGCGTTGAGGCAGGCGCTCAGCAGGCCGTTCGGCATCACGCCCAGCAGCACCACCAGCACGCCGTTCAGCGACAGGGCCACGCGCATGTCGAGCGGGGTCGAGATCGGCGAAGCATCCACCACCTCGTCGAACCAGATGGTCTTGACGACGCGCAGGTAGTAGAAGGCGCCGATCAGCGAGAACATCACCGCGACGATCGCCAGCCAGTACTGGCCCGTGGCCACGACCGACTGCAGGACTGCCCACTTGGCCATGAAGCCCATCATCGGCGGCACGCCGGCCAGCGAGAACATCAGCAGGGTCATGATGACGGCGTACCACGGGCTGCGCTTGGCCAGGCCCTTGAAGTCGGCGATTTCTTCCGCTTCGAAGCCCGAGCGCGCCAGCATCATCACCAGGCCGAAGCTGCCCAGGGTGGTCAGCACGTAGGTGATGCTGTAGTACATGGCGGCGCTGTAGGCCGGGGCCGCGTTGGCGGCGTTGACCGCATCCTTGCCGCCGGTGACGCCGGCCATCATGGCCAGCAGCACGAAGCCGAGCTGGGCGATGGTCGAGTAGGCCAGCATGCGCTTGATGTTGGTCTGGGCGATCGCGGTCAGGTTACCCACGGCCAGCGACAGCACGGCCAGCACCAGCAGCATCTGCTGCCAGTCGACCGCCATCGGCAGCAGGCCTTCGACCAGGATACGGATCATCATCGCGAACGAGGCCAGCTTCGGCGCGGCGCCCAGCAGCAGGGTCACGGCGGTCGGCGAGCCCTGGTAGACGTCCGGCACCCACATGTGGAAGGGAACGGCGCCCAGCTTGAAGGCCATGCCGGCAACGATGAAGACCAGGCCGAACACCAGGATGGTGTGGTTGGCGGCGCCGGCGGCGGTCAGCTTGGCGATGGTGGTGATGTCCAGCGAACCGGTGGCACCGTAGACCATCGAGATACCGTAGAGCATGAAGCCCGAGGCCAGCGAACCCAGGATGAAGTACTTCATCGCGGCTTCGGTCGAGGTCGCATGGTCGCGGCGCAGTGCCACCAGGGCGTACAGCGACAGCGACATCATTTCCAGGCCCAGGTAGATCGGCAGCATGTTGTTGCCGGAGATCATGATCATCTGGCCCAGCATGGTGAACAGCGCGAGCACGTAGAACTCGCCGCCCATGTTACCGGACATCATGCCGCGGTCGCCGGTGTACTGGCGCGAGTACACCAGGGTGATGCCGACGGCCAGGTAGGTGAACAGCTTCAGCAGGTTCGCCATCGGATCCGACACGAACATGTTGAAGAAGGTGTAGGTCGTGGTGCCGGCGCTGAAGTCGGTCCAGGTGATCGCCGCGCAGCCCACCAGGGTGAGCAGCGACAGGATGTAGGTCAGGTTGCGCTTCCCTTCCTTCAGGAACATGTCGATCAGGAGGATCGCACAGGCGGCAATCACCAGGAAGATTTCCGCGGCGAGCGGCGCCATGTTGATGGACGCCACCGATACAGTGTTGTTAATCATCGGATTCATATCGTTGTAGTTTCCTGCTTAGTGCAACGGCGGCAGCTTGCTGACCGAGACGTGCTGCAGCAGGTCGGCCACCGACACTTGCAGCGAATCGGTGAACGGCGCCGGATACAGGCCCATGTAGATGGTCAGGATCGCGAGCACGCCCAGCATGAAGAACTCACGGCCGTTCAGGTCGGTCAGTTCGGCCACGTGCTTGTTGCCGATCTTGCCGAACACGACGCGCTTGACCATCCACAGCGAATACGCTGCGCCCAGGATAAGGGCGGTGGCGGCCAGCAGGCCGGTCCAGAAGTTGAACTTCACGGCGCCCAGGATGACCATGAATTCGCCCACGAAGCCCGAGGTTGCCGGCAGGCCGCAGTTGGCCATCGCGAACAGGACCGAGAAAGCGGCGAACTTCGGCATGCGGTTCACGACGCCGCCGTAGTCGGCGATTTCACGCGAGTGCATGCGGTCGTACAGCACGCCGATGCACAGGAACATGGCGCCCGACACGAAGCCGTGCGAGATCATCTGCACGATACCGCCCTGCACGCCGATCTCGTTGAAGATGAAGAAGCCGAGGGTGACGAAGCCCATGTGGGCGATCGACGAGTAAGCGACCAGCTTCTTCATGTCCTTCTGGACCATGGCGACCAGGCCGATGTAGATCACGGCGGTCAGCGACAGCACGATGATCAGGGGCGCCAGGTAGTGCGAGGCGTCCGGTGCGATCGGCAGCGAGAACCGCAGGAAGCCGTAGCCGCCCAGCTTCAGCATGATCGCGGCCAGCACCACGGAACCGCCGGTCGGCGCTTCCACGTGGGCGTCGGGCAGCCAGGTGTGGACCGGGAACATCGGCACCTTGACGGCGAAGGCCATCAGGAAGGCCAGGAAGATCAGGACCTGTTCCTTCATGTCCAGCGGTAACTGGTGCCATGCCAGGATGTCGAACGAACCGCCCGACTTGTTGTACAGGTAGATGATCGCGATCAGGGTCAGCAGCGAACCCATGAAGGTGTACAGGAAGAACTTGAATGCCGCGTACACACGGTTCGGGCCGCCGAACACGCCGATGATGATGTACATCGGGATCAGGGTGGCTTCGAAGAAGAAGTAGAACAGCAGGCCGTCCAGCGAGACGAACACGCCGATCATCAGGCCCGACAGCATCAGGAAGGAACCCATGTACTGGGCCACGCGTTCCTCGATCACCTGCCATGCGGAGATGACGACGATGATGGTGATGAAGGCGGTCAGCGGCACGAACCAGAGGCTCAGGCCGTCGATACCCAGGTAGTAATGGATGTTGAAGCGCTCGATCCAGGCCGCCTTCTCGACGAACTGGGGACCGTGGGCGGTATTGCTGAAGCTCGACATCAGCGGGATGGTCGGCAGGAAGCTGACCACCGCGCCGATCAGCGACAGCACGCGGGTGAAGCCCGCCTTGCTGTCACGGCCGACGGCCAGCACGATCATGCCGAAGATGATCGGTAGCCAGACCGACAGGCTCAGGTACGGAGGAAATGTGGAAATCGTGGACTGCATCTTGTTTTTCTCTCTGTTTAAGCGCGCCAGAACGGGAAGAAGTACAGCAGCGTACCCAGCACGCCCAGGATCATCACGAACGCGTAGTGGTAGATATAACCAGTCTGGAACGTGCGGACGACGGTCGAGAACCAGCCCACCAGCTTGGCGGAACCGTTGACGACCAGGCCGTCGATCAGCACGCGGTCACCCACCTGCCACAAGGCCTTGCCCACGCCGCGGGCGCCACCGGCGAACACCACCTCGTTGAACTTGTCCATGTAGTACTTGTTGTCCAGCAGGGTGTGGAGCGGGCGCAGCTTGTTGTAGAACCAGGCCGGTACGCGCGGATTGATCATGTAGCAGTAGTAGGCGGCAACGACGCCGGCCAGTGCCAGCCAGAACGGCAGCGCGGTGAAGCCGTGCAGGGCCATCTGCAGCGGGCCGTGGAATTCTTCGGCCAGCTTTTCCATCGCCGGGTGACGCTCGGCGTTGATCGTGATGACCTTGTCGAAGAAGCCGCCGTACAGCATCGGCTTGATCGCGAAGAAACCGATGATGACCGACGGGATCGCCAGCAGGATCAGCGGCAGGGTCACCACCAGCGGCGACTCGTGCGGCTTCTGGCCCGGGGCCAGGCCGTGGTGGCCGTGATCGTCGTCCTCGTCCTCTTCGTGGTGGGCGGTGGCTTCGTGCAGGGCGGTCGGGTCCTTGCCCTCGTCGCCCTGGTTGCTTGCATGATGCGCATGGTCGTCATGGTGGTCATGCGCATGGGCCTTGCCAAAACGTTCTTCGCCGTGGAACACCAGGAAGTACATGCGGAAGGAGTAGAAGGCGGTGATGAACACGCCGGCGATGACCGCGAAGTAGGCGAAGCCCGAACCCCACAGGTGGGACTCGTGCACGGCCTCGATGATCGAGTCCTTCGAATAGAAACCGGCGAAGAACGGGGTACCGATCAGGGCCAGCGAACCGAGCAGCGAGGTGATCCAGGTGATCGGCATGTACTTGCGCAGGCCGCCCATGTTGCGCATGTCCTGGTCGTGGTGCATGCCGATGATGACCGAACCGGCGCCGAGGAACAGCAGGGCCTTGAAGAAGGCGTGGGTCATCAGGTGGAACACGGCCACGTTATAGGCCGACACGCCCAAGGCGACGGTCATGTAGCCCAGCTGGGAAAGCGTGGAATAAGCAACAACGCGCTTGATGTCATTTTGAATGATGCCCAGGAAGCCCATGAACAGCGCGGTGATCGAACCGATGACGATGATGAAGGACAGCGCGGTGTCCGACAGCTCGAACAGCGGCGACATGCGCGACACCATGAAGATACCGGCGGTAACCATGGTGGCGGCGTGGATCAGCGCCGAGATCGGGGTCGGGCCTTCCATCGAGTCCGGCAGCCAGACGTGCAGCGGGAACTGCGCCGACTTGCCCATCGCGCCGATGAACAGGCAGATGCAGGCGGCGGTCAGCAGCGGCCAGCCGAGGCCGGGCACGGTCATGCCGGCCAGGTCGTGGGCCTTGGCGAAGGTTTCGCCGTAGTTCATGGTGCCGGTGGCGGCCAGCAGCAGGCCGATGCCGAGGATGAAGCCGAAGTCACCGACGCGGTTGACCAGGAAGGCCTTCATGTTCGCGAAGATGGCGGTCGGACGGGTGTACCAGAAGCCGATCAGCAGATACGAGACCAGGCCCACCGCTTCCCAGCCGAAGAACAGCTGCAGGAAGTTGTTCGACATGACCAGCATCAGCATCGAGAAGGTGAACAGCGAGATGTACGAGAAGAAGCGGTTGTAGCCTTCGTCCTCGGCCATGTAGCCGATCGTGTAGATGTGGACCATCAGCGACACCGAGGTCACCACGCACATCATCATTGCCGACAGCGCGTCGATCTGGAAACCGACCGTCATCTTCATGCTGCCGATGGTCATCCAGGTGTAGACGTCGCCGTTAAAGGTCGCGCCGCCGAGCACGTCCATCAGGGTCATGATCGAGATGACCATGGCGATGAACACGCCGGCGATGGTCGCGGTATGCGACACCTTGCGACCGACCACGTTCCCGAAGAACTTGGTGCCCAGCAGGCCGGCGATCGCCGAGCCCGCGAGCGGTGCGAGTGGCACCGCCAGCAAGAGGTTAGGGTTAATTGGCCCCGTCATTTTCTATAGCCTTATGTCTTGTTTATCGAGGAGTTCACAGACCAAACCGCTTAGCCCTTCAGGCTGTCGAGGTCTTCCACGTTGATCGTGTCCAGGTTACGGAACAGGACCACCAGGATCGCCAGGCCGATCGCCGATTCGGCGGCCGCGACAGTCAGGATGAAGAACACGAAGATCTGGCCTGCCGCGTCTCCCAGATAATGCGAGAAGGCGACGAAGTTCAGGTTCACTGCCAGCAGCATCAGTTCGATGGCCATCAGCAGGATGATGATGTTCTTCCGGTTCAGGAAAATACCGACCACCGAGATCGCGAACAGGATCGCGCCGAGGATCAGGTAGTGAGCGAGCGACAGAGTCATGGAGCCTCCTTCTTGGCTTCTGCGGCGGCCACTGCGGCTGCATCGATCGCCTTCTGGTTCACCGTCTGCATCTTGATGATGCGCAGACGGTCGTTACGCTTGACGCTGACGGCCAGGGCCGGGTCGATGGCCTTGGTGTCCTTGCGCTTGCGCAGGGTCAGCGCCACGGCGGCGATGATCGCGACCAGCAGGATCAGGCCGGCGATCTCGAAACCGTAGATGTACTGGGTATAGATCAGCTTGCCCAATTCCTTGGTGCCGCCGATGTGGCCGACGGCGCTTTCAGCCGGCGCTTCCGAAGTGCCCAGGAAGCCGCGCCACAGGACGGCCGCCATCTCCAGCACGACCAGCGCGCCGATGCCCGAGGCCAGGGGCAGGTAGCCCCAGAAGCCTTCGCGCATGCGGTCGACGTTAATGTCGAGCATCATCACGACGAACAGGAACAGCACCATGACGGCGCCGACGTAGACCAGCACCAGCACGATGGCCAGGAACTCGGCCTTCAGCAGCATCCAGATGCCGGCAGCGTTGAAGAACGCGAGCACCAGGAACAGCGCGGCGTGAACCGGGTTCTTGGCGGTAATGACGCGCAACCCGGCGATGACCATGATCGCCGAGAACACGTAGAAAAGAACAGTTGTGAATTCCATGACTTACGCAGGAGCCCTCTTGTTATTAGCGCGATTAACGATATTTGGCATCAGCGGCACGTGCGGCGGCGATGTCGTTCTCGTAGCGGTCACCCACGGCCAGGAGCATTTCCTTGGTGTAGTACAGGTCGCCACGCTTTTCGCCGTGGTATTCCAGCACCTGGGTTTCGACGATCGAATCGACCGGGCAGGATTCTTCGCAGAAGCCGCAGAAGATGCACTTGGTCAGGTCGATGTCGTAGCGCGTGGTGCGGCGGGTGCCGTCTTCGCGCTGCGCCGATTCGATCGTGATCGCCATTGCCGGGCACACCGCTTCGCACAGCTTGCAGGCGATGCAGCGCTCTTCCCCGTTGGGGTAGCGGCGCAGCGCGTGCAGGCCGCGGAATCGCGGCGAGATCGGGGTCTTTTCTTCCGGGTACTGCACCGTGATCTTGCGCGAGAACGCGTATTTTCCGGTCAGCGCCAGGCCCTTGATCAGTTCGGACAGCATCAAGCTGCCGAAAAAGTCTTTTACTCGAGTCATTTCTTGCGCCTCTTTACTTCCAGGGGTTCCACGACGTCTGCATGACGCCGGCGACCAGGACCAGCCACACCAGGGTCAGGGGGATGAACACCTTCCAGCCCAGGCGCATGATCTGGTCATAGCGGTAACGCGGGAAGGTACCGCGCACCCACACGAACAGCGACACGACCAGGAAGGCTTTCGCGAACAGCCAGAAGAAGCCGCCCAGCGCGCCGAATTCCAGGAAGGAGAACGGTGCCGCCCAGCCGCCCAGGAACATGATCGACGCCAGCGTGGCCACCAGGATCATGTTGGCGTATTCCGCCAGCATGAACATCGCGTAGGACATGCCCGAGTACTCGACCATGTGGCCGGCCACGATTTCCGATTCGCCTTCCACCACGTCGAAGGGGTGGCGGTTACATTCGGCCAGGCCGGAGGTAATGTAGATCACGAACAGCGGCAGCAGCGGCAGCCAGTTCCACGACAGGAAGCTCAGGCCCATGCTGGCGAAGTGGCCGCGGGTCTGGGCGCCGACGATGTCGGAGAAGTTCAGCGAACCCGACACCATCAGGATCACGACCATCACGAAGCCCATCGGGATTTCGTAGGAGATCATCTGTGCCGAAGCGCGCATCGCACCCATGAAGGAGTACTTCGAGTTCGAGGCCCAGCCGGCGATGATGATGCCGTACACCTCCATCGAGGTGATGGCCAGCAGCAGCAGCAGGCCGGCGTTGACGTTGGCCAGCGCCGCTTCCGGACCGAAGGGAATGACGGCCCATGCGGCCAGAGCCGGCATGATGGTCATGATCGGGCCGATGATGAACAGGCTCGGGGTGGCCTTGGCCGGCACCACGATTTCCTTGAGCAGCAGCTTGAGCGCGTCGGCGATCGGCTGCAGCAGGCCCAGCGGGCCCACGCGGTTCGGACCCACGCGGATGTGGATCCAGCCGATCAGCTTGCGCTCCCACAGCACCAGATAGGCCACCAGGCCCATCAGCGGCAGCAGGACGCAGACGATTTTCAGCAGCGTCCAGGCAAAGGTCCAGACGGTCGGACCCACCAGGTGTTCGCCGCCAGCGTAAAAACTATTGAGTACGTCAGGCATCGACATTTTTATTAAGCCTTTTCAATCGAAATCGGACCGAACATGGCGCCCAGCGACGAGGTCAGCTGGTGAGCCGCGGCCACGCGCACGACGTTCGCCGGCAGGCGCGCGTCGACGGCGGCGACCAGGGTCGCACTGCCCTCCCCTTGCTGCACGGTGACCATGTCGCCGGCCTGCACGCCCAGCACTTCGGCCAGCTTGGCCGAGATGGTGGCCAGCGGCGCCTGGGCGTCGGCGGTGCGCAGCAGCGGTTCCGAACGGCGCGCGATGGCGTCGGCGAAGTAGATCGGCACGTCGGCCAGGCGCTCCAGCTTCAGCTCGCCGTCCTTGACGTCGGCATACTTGGCCGACACCGGCGCCAGCCTGGCGACGTTGTTCAGCCTGGCCGACAGGTCGACGTCCTTGCCGCCCAGCGCTTCGTCGCGGATCGACTCCGAGTTCTCGTAGTCGAAGCCCGACAGGCCCAGCAGGTTACCCAGCACGCGCAGCACTTTCCAGGCCGGACGGGTCTCGCCCAGCGGCTTGACGGTGCCGTTGAAGCTCTGTGCGCGGCCTTCGCAGTTGACGAAGGTGCCGGCGGTCTCGCTGAACGGCGAGATCGGCAGCAGCACGTCGGCGTAGTCCATGCCGTGCTTGAAGGCCGACATCGCGACGACCATCTCGGCGCCCTGCAGTGCCTTGATGGCTTGCTGCGGGTTGGCGGCGTCCAGTTCCGGCTCGGCGTTCAGCAGCACATAGGCTTTCTTCGGCTGGGCGAACAGGTTCGCGGCGTTCTTCGACGTGGCGTTGACCAGGTAGCCGCCGACGGTGTTGGCGGCGTCGACGAAGTAACCGAACTTGGCGCCGGTCTGCTCGGCGATCCACTGGGCACAAGCGTGCAGCTTCGAGGCTTCCGGATGCTGCATGGCGGCGTTACCCAGCAGGACGGCGCCCGGCAGGTCTGCGGCGTTCTCGACCACCAGGGTCGCGGCGATGGCCTTCACCGCGGCCGACACTTCGATGCCTTCGAAACCGGCCGGGGCTTGGACGCCCTTGGCGGCGGCGACGGCGACGGCGATTTCCGACAGCGCAGCCAGCCAGTCCGTCGGTGCGGCGATGATGCGGCCGTGGGTCGGGATCAGGTTGTCGTCGTCCGAACCGTGGACGATCGTCAGCTTGGCGCCCGACTTGACGGCGGCGCGCAGGCGGGTCGCGGCCAGCGGGTGATCCTTGCGCAGGAAGGAACCGACGACCAGCACGCGCTTGAGCGTCGACAGTTCGGCGATCGGCATGCCCAGGTGCGGGACCACCGTGCCGTCCAGCGCGAAGTCGCTCTGGCGCAGGCGGAAGTCGACGTTCTCGATGCCGAAGCCGCGCATGGCTTTCTGCAGCAGGAACAGTTCTTCGACGGTCGAGTGCGGGGTCGCGACGGCGGCGATGCTGTCGGCGCCATGCTCGTGACGGATGTTACGCAGGCCGTGGGCGACGTACTCGAGGGCGGTCTGCCAGTCGGTGTCGATCCACTTGCCGTCCTGCTTGATCATCGGGTTGACCAGGCGCTCGGCGTTGTCCAGCGATTCGTAGGCGAAGCGGTCCTTGTCCGACAGCCAGCACTCGTTGATGTTCTCGTTTTCCAGCGGCAGCACGCGCATCACCTTGCCGCCCTTGACCTGGACGATCAGGTTGGTGCCCAGCGAGTCGTGCGGCGACACCGAACGGCGGCGCTGCAGTTCCCACGGACGTGCCGAGTAGCGGAAAGGCTTGGAGGTCAGCGCGCCGACCGGGCACAGGTCGATCATGTTGCCCGACACTTCGGAGTCGACGGTCTTGCCGACGAAGGTGGTGATCTCCGAGTGCTCGCCGCGGCCGACCATGCCGAATTCCATGACGCCGGCCACTTCCTGGCCGAAGCGCACGCAACGGGTGCACTGGATGCAGCGGCTCATCTCTTCCATCGAGATCAGCGGACCGGCTTCCTTCGGGGTCACGACGCGCTTTTCTTCGCTGTAGCGCGAGCCGCTCTTGCCGTAGCCGACGGCCAGGTCCTGCAGCTGGCATTCGCCGCCCTGGTCGCAGATCGGGCAATCCAGCGGGTGGTTAATCAGCAGGAATTCCATCACGGACTTCTGTGCCTGCACCGCCTTGTCGCTGTGCGTACGCACGATCATGCCCGGCGAGACCGGCGTGGCGCAGGCCGGCATCGGCTTCGGCGCCTTCTCGACTTCCA
Organism: Massilia sp. 01N410; assembly: GCF_056399665.1. Taxonomy (NCBI): domain Bacteria; kingdom Pseudomonadati; phylum Pseudomonadota; class Betaproteobacteria; order Burkholderiales; family Oxalobacteraceae; genus Massilia; species Massilia sp. 01N410. Next base: position 122,323 of record NZ_JBFTRV010000006.1, read on the forward strand.
CGAGGCACATGCGGCAGTTCGCTGCGATCGACAGTTTCTTGTGATAGCAGAAGTGCGGGATATAGGTTCCCAGTTTGTTCGCGGCGTCCATCACCATGGAACCTGGTGGGACTTCTACTTTCTTGCCGTCTAATTCAATTTCAACCATTTGATCGTTACCTGACCTGGTTTAAAGGTATGCGGGCACGAGGCAGTGCTTGTGCTCGATGTGATATTCGAATTCCTCGCGGAAGTTCTTGATCATCGCTTCCACCGGCATCGCGGCGGCGTCGCCCAGCGCGCAGATGGTGCGGCCCTTGATGTTGAAGGCGATGTTGTTCAGCAGATCCATGTCTTCCGGACGACCCTGGCCGTGCTCGATACGGTGGACCATGCGGTACATCCAGCCGGTGCCTTCACGGCACGGGGTGCACTGGCCGCACGATTCCTCGTAGTAGAAGTAGGACAGGCGCAGCAGCGACTTGACCATGCAGCGGGTCTCGTCCATGACGATCACGGCGCCCGAACCGAGCATCGAACCGGCCTTGGCGATCGAGTCGTAGTCCAGGTCGGTGTCCATCATGACTTCGCCGCGGATCACCGGAGCGGACGAACCGCCGGGGATGACGGCCTTGATCTTCTTGCCGCCGCGCATACCGCCAGCCAGTTCCATCAGCTTGGCGAACGGCGTACCCAGCGGGACTTCGTAGTTGCCCGGACGCTCGACGTCGCCCGAGATCGAGAAGATCTTGGTGCCGCCGTTGTTCGGCTTGCCGAGGCCCATGTAGTTCTCAGGACCCATGTTCAGGATGAACGGGACGGCTGCGAAGGTCTCGGTGTTGTTGATGGTGGTCGGCTTGCCGTACAGGCCGAACGAGGCCGGGAACGGCGGCTTGAAGCGCGGCTGGCCCTTCTTGCCTTCCAGCGACTCCAGCAGCGCGGTTTCTTCGCCGCAGATGTAGGCGCCGTAGCCGTGGTGGGCGTGCAACTGGAACGAGAACTGCGAACCCATGATGTTATCGCCCAGGAAGCCGGCGGCGCGCGCCTCTTCCAGCGCCTCTTCGAAGCGCAGGTATTCCTGGAAGATCTCGCCGTGGATGTAGTTGTAGCCCACCGTGATGCCCATCGCGTAGGCGCCGATGGCCATGCCTTCGATCAGCGCGTGCGGGTTGTAGCGGATGATGTCGCGGTCCTTGAACGTACCCGGCTCGCCTTCGTCGGTGTTGCAGACGAGGTATTTCTGGCCCGGGAACTGGCGCGGCATGAAGCTCCACTTCAGGCCGGTCGGGAAACCCGCGCCGCCGCGGCCGCGCAGGCCGGAGGTCTTCAGGTCGGCGATGATCTGCTCGGGCGGAATGCCTTCTTCCAGGATCTTGCGCAGGGCCGAGTAGCCGCCACGCTTGACGTAGTCGGCCAGGTGCCAGTTGTCGCCGTTCAGATCCTTCAGGATCAGCGGATTGATGTGGCGGTCGTGCAGGCTGGTCATTTGTTCAGTTCCTCCAGCAGGGCGTCGATCTTCTCGTCGCTCATGAACGAGCACATGCGGTGGTTATTCACCAGCATGACGGGTGCGTCGCCGCAGGCGCCCATGCACTCGCCTTCCAGCAGGGTGAACTGGCCGTCTTCGGTGGTGCCGCGGTAGTCGATGCCCAGGGCATCCTTGATGCGCTGGCCGGCGCGCTCGCCGCCCGACAGGGCGCACGGCAGGTTGGTGCACACGGTGATCTTGTGCTTGCCGACCGGCTTCAGGTTGTACATATTGTAGAAAGTCGCGACTTCCTGCACGGCGATGGCAGGCATGCCGATGTAGTCGGCGATTTCCTGCATCGTTTCCGGCGCCAGCCACCCCTTTTCGACTTGTGCGTGGGCCAGCGCGGCCATCACGGCCGATTGACGCTGGTCGGCCGGGTATTTCGCCAGCTCGCGGTCAATTTTTTGTAAGCACTGCTCAGATAACATTTTTTCTCTTCCTTATCGACCGGATCAGCGGTCAATCGAACCGAACACGATGTCCTGCGTACCGATGATGGTCACGGCGTCGGCAATCATGTGGCCGCGCGCCATTTCGTCCAGGCTCTGCAGGTGCACATAGTCCGGGGTACGGATCTTCAGGCGGTACGGCTTGTTGGCGCCGTCCGACACGATGTAGATGCCGAACTCGCCCTTCGGATGCTCGATGCCGGTGTAGACCTCGCCCGGCGGCACGTGGAAGCCTTCGGAGAACAGCTTGAAGTGGTGGATCAGCGATTCCATGTTCGACTTCATGTCGACGCGCGACGGCGGCGCGATCTTGTTATTGTCGATCATGACCGGACCCGGGTTCGCCTTCAGCCAGGCGACGCACTGCTTGACGATGCGGTTGGACTGGCGCAACTCTTCGATGCGGACCAGGTAGCGGTCGTAGGAGTCGCCGTTGGTGCCGACCGGGACATCGAACTCGACCTTGTCGTAGGCGGCGTACGGCTGGACCTTGCGCAGGTCCCAGGCGATGCCCGAGCCGCGCAGCATCGGGCCCGAAAAGCCCATGCCCTTCGCGTCTTCCGGGGTCACCACGCCGATGCCGACGGTACGCTGTTTCCAGATACGGTTGTCGGTCAGCAGGGTCTCGTATTCGTCGACGTAGCCGTCGAAGCGCTTGGTGAAGCCTTCGATGAAGTCGAGCACCGAACCCTGGCGGATTTCGTTCAGCTCGTCCACGGCGCGCTGGTTGCGCACCAGCGACGGCTTGTGCTTCGGCATTTCGTCCGGCAGGTCGCGGTACACGCCGCCCGGGCGGTAGTAGGCCGCGTGCATGCGCGCGCCCGACACCGCTTCATAGACGTCGAACAGGTCTTCGCGGTCGCGGAAGGCGTACAGGAAGGGACCCATGGCGCCGATGTCCAGCGCGTGCGCGCCCAGCCACATCAGGTGGTTCAGGATGCGCGTGATCTCGTCGAACATGGTGCGGATGTACTGCGCGCGGATCGGGGCTTCGACGCCCAGCAGCTTCTCGATCGCCAGCACGTAGCCGTGCTCGTTGCACATCATCGACACGTAGTCGAGGCGGTCCATGTACGGCACCGACTGCAGGTAGGTGCGGGTTTCCGCCAGCTTCTCGGTGCCGCGGTGCAGCAGGCCGATGTGCGGGTCGGCGCGCTGGATGACCTCGCCGTCCAGTTCCAGCACGAGGCGCAGCACGCCGTGCGCTGCCGGGTGCTGCGGACCAAAGTTCAGGGTGTAATTCTTAAGCTCAGCCATTATTTCATCCCGTAGGTTTCTTCGCGGATCACGCGCGGAATGTTTTCACGCGGCTCGATCGTCACGGGTTGGTAGATCACGCGCTTCTGCTCGGGGTCGTAGCGCATCTCGACGTAACCCGAAATCGGGAAGTCCTTGCGGAACGGGTGGCCGATGAAGCCATAGTCGGTCAGGATGCGGCGCAGGTCGCCGTGACCTTCGAACAGGATGCCGTACAGGTCGAACGCTTCGCGCTCGAACCAGTTGGCGTTGCGCCAGATGCCGGTGATCGACTGGACCAGGGGCATTTCGTCGTCCGGGCAGAACACGCGGACGCGCACGCGCCAGTTGTGCTCGATCGACAGCAGGTGCACCACCACCGCGAAACGCAGGCCATCCCAGGTGCCTTCGCCATAGTTCAGGTAGTCGACGCCGCAGAGGTCGATCATTTCTTCGAACGCGAGCGATTTGTCGTCGCGCAGGGTCTGCATCGCCGCAAGATAGTCGGCGGCCTTGACTACCACGGTTACTTCGCCGAGAGCCGACGAAATGGCGGCGCGCTCGCCGAGCGCATTCTTCAGGGCGAGCTCAAGGACTTCGAGTTTTGTCGTCATGGTGTTAGCTGCTTGGTTTTATCGCGCGATGGTGTTGGTGCGCTTGATCTTGTTCTGGAGCTGGATGATGCCGTACAGCAGAGCTTCAGCGGTCGGGGGGCAGCCCGGGACGTAGACGTCGACCGGCACGATGCGGTCGCAGCCGCGGACGACCGAATAGGAGTAGTGGTAGTAGCCGCCGCCGTTGGCGCAGGAACCCATCGAGATGACCCAGCGCGGCTCGGCCATCTGGTCGTAGACCTTGCGCAGTGCCGGCGCCATCTTGTTGCACAGGGTGCCGGCGACGATCATCACGTCGGACTGGCGCGGGGACGGACGGAACACGACGCCGAAGCGGTCGAGGTCGTAGCGGGCGGCGCCCGCGTGCATCATTTCGACCGCGCAGCATGCGAGACCGAACGTCATCGGCCACATCGAACCGGTACGGGCCCAGTTGATCAGCTTATCGGCTGTGGTGGTAACAAAACCTTCGTTTAAAACGCCTTCAATAGCCATGGCTTATTCCCAATCAAGGGCACCTTTCTTCCAGATGTACCAGAAACCGACAACGAATTCGGCGATGAAGACCATCATCGTGACGAACGCCGGCCAGCCCAGGTCGCGAATCGAGACGCCCCATGGGAAGAAGAATGCCGTTTCCAGATCAAACAAAATAAACAGGATCGCGACCAGGTAGTACCGGACGTCGAATTTCATGCGCGCATCTTCGAATGCTTCGAAACCGCATTCGTACGGCGACAGCTTGGCAGCGTCGGGACGGTGCGGCGCAATGATGCGGCCAAGGACTTGCGGAGCGACGCCAACGCCGATGCCGACAAGAAGGAACAAAAGGACGGGGAAGTAATTCTCGAGGTTCACAGCAGAAAAGCCTTATTGAACGATCGGTTGATAAAACACTGCATTGACTGCAGCACCGCATCGCGCAATCCTGGCTTTTTGCCTACCACCAGGATCGTACGACCGAAGACCCTGGGATGTTTTCCAGGATCCTCAGAGATCCTCGTAAAAAAGCCAGCTAGTGCAGGAGCGGAGCCCGTGCGCCCTAGCTGGCTTCTGTATCTTGGTGCCGACGGCGAGACTCGAACTCGCACAGCTTGCGCCACTACCCCCTCAAGATAGCGTGTCTACCAATTTCACCACGTCGGCTGGAGACCAGTATTCTACCCTGCCTTAGCACCTTTTTTCAATGCTCAAATTGCGCTAGATCAAGGAAAACTACTGTTTTTTCTCTACTGTGTTTTCGCTGTATTCACAGCCTGGCGGGTCGAGAAGCCGCCAGGGCTTGCTGGCGGAGAGAATCCACCGATACTACACCACCCCGCGCAAGCCTGCACGGAGGGGTCCGCATTTGCCCGTGCGGAGCGGAGCTTGCCTTACTTGGACGGAGCCGGAGCCGGAGCCGGAGCCGGAGCCGACGGCACGCCGGCGGCCGCCGGGACGTCCTGGGTCGCGGCCGGCGCCGGAGCCTGGGCGGCCGGCGCCGTGTTCGGCACGGCATTGCCGGCATTGTTTGCAGGCGCAGTCGCCGGAACGGTCGCGTGCTCCATCACCCCGCCGCCGATGCTGGCTGCCGGACGGTTGGTGCCGAAGTAGGCCAGCGCGAGGGTCGAGGCGAAGAAGATCGCTGCGGCGACTGCGGTCGACTTCGACAGGAAGTTGGACGAGCCGCTGGCGCCGAACAGGCTGCCGGACGCGCCGGAACCGAAGGCGGCGCCCATGTCGGCGCCCTTACCGTGCTGGACGAGCACGAGGCCGATGATGGCCAGCGCGGACACGACCTGCAGAACAACGATCAGATTGAACAACACGTTCATTATTATTCCATTCCAAGGTTAACTACGTTGCAAATTCTATTCTGGCGGCATGCTCAGGTCGCGTGAATAATAGCCAGAAAATCCTGCGCCTTCAACGCCGCCCCGCCGATCAGTCCGCCGTCGATGTCGGGCTGGGACAGCAGTTCGCGCGCATTCTCCGGCTTCATGCTGCCGCCGTACAGGATGGCCACGCCATCCGCCGCTTCGGCGTTACGCACCCGCAGCTGCTCGCGCAGCCGCGCATGTACTTCCTGTGCCATCTCCGGCGTCGCAGTCCTGCCGGTACCGATCGCCCACACGGGTTCGTAGGCAACCACGATCTTCGCCACCGCTTCGGCCGGCAGCAGCTCCAGCACCGCGTCGAGCTGGGCGCCGACCACGTCGAAGGTCTGCCCCGCTTCGCGCTGCTCCAGGGTTTCGCCGACGCAGACGATCGGGGTCAGCCCCTCCTTCAGCGCCGCCTGCGCCTTGCGCGCCACCAGCTCGCTGCTCTCGCCATGGTAGGCGCGGCGCTCCGAGTGGCCGACGATCACGTAGCGGCAGGCGAAGTCGGACAGCATCTTCGCGCACACTTCGCCCGTATAGGCGCCGCCCTCATACGCGGACACGTCCTGCGCACCCCAGGCAATGACACTGCCTGAAAGCAGGTCTTCGCACTGCTGCAGATAGGGTGCCGGCACACACACGGCGGCCGATGCCTTCGCATCGCCGAGTCCCGCGGCGATATCCGCCAACAAGGCCGCATTGACCAAACGGCTACCGTTCATCTTCCAGTTACCTACGATGAGCTTGGGCCGCATCAGAACCTCACGGTCAAATAACCCGCTATTTTAGCGGTCGTTGAATGGACGGTCAAACGAAGGCTGACCAAAGGCTTGTCATTCATGGTGTTTTCCAAAGTTGTGGGTATTCGTTTCCCGGTAGCCTGCGCCGGCTCAGGCGGGCGCCACCTGCAGCATGATCTTGCCGACGTGGGCGCTGCTCTCCATCAGGGCATGGGCCTGGGCGGCCTGCTCGAGCGGGAAGCTGCGGTAGATCACCGGCCTGATCTTGCCGGCCTCGATGAGCGGCCAGACACGTTCGCGCAACTCGCGTGCGACCTGCGCCTTGAAGGCCACCGGGCGCGGACGCAGGGTGGAGCCGGTAATCGTCAGGCGGCGGCGCAGTACCTGGCCGAGGTCGACTTCGGCGCGCGCGCCGCCCAGCAGCGCGATCAGGGCGATGCGGCCATCGTCGGCCAGGCAGGCGATCTCGCGCTTGATGTAGTCGCCGCCGACCATGTCGAGCACCACGTCGACGCCCTTCCCGCCCGTCAGCTCCTTGACCACGACCGAAAAATCCTCGGTCTTATAGTTGACACCGCGTTCGGCGCCGAGCTGCTCGCAGGCGCGGCATTTGTCTTCGCTGCCGGCGGTGGCGAACACGCGGTGGCCCATGGCGCTTGCGAGCTGGATCGCGGTGACGCCGATGCCCGAGCTGCCGCCCTGCACCAGCAGGGTTTCGCCCGGCTGCAGGGCGGCACGCTGGAACACATTGCTCCAGACGGTAAAGAAGGTTTCGGGCAGCGAGGCCGCTTCCAGCGGGCTCAGTCCCTTCGGCACCGGCAGGCATTGCTCGAGCGGGGCCGCGCAGTATTCGGCATAGCCGCCGCCCTGCACCAGGGCGCACACCAGGTCGCCCTTGTTAAAGCCGCTATCGCCGAGTTCGCCGTCGACGATCTCGCCGGCCACTTCGAGGCCGGGCAGGTCGGAGGCGCCGGGCGGCACCGGATACTGGCCGAGGCGCTGGAACACGTCGGGACGGTTGACGCCGGCCGCGATCACGCGGATCAGGATTTCGCCGGCCTTCAGCACGGGCAGCGGACGTTCGCAGGGCTGCAGCACCTCGGGCGAGCCGGGCTGGGTGATTTCGATTGCGCGCATGGAGACTCCTGTGCGGATAGGCCTGTTGAACAAGTGGCAATTGTACGCCACCGGCAAGCTGCGACCAAGCGAACTGCCGCCCGGAAATTGCTGATAACGTTACCATTGCGCAACTAAATGCTCAGCCGCAGTCAAAATGCAACGGGGCTTGGCGTCAGCTCAACAACAGTGCCGGGCCGGCGTGTTGGGACGGTCGCGGCTGCCGGATTGGCTCAGCGGGCTCATGCGTAGCGCATTCCCCATCACCAATGAACGCAACATGAAGTTGAGCTTACAGGGGGCCCAGGACTGGAGCACCGAGCGCCGGGTCGGCACCTGGAGCGCGGGCCAGGGCGGCCCGCCGGACCTTCACCGACCAGACCTTGCGCCTGATCGTGCACTCCAGTATCGGAGGAAATAAGGTCCGGATCCGGATCTCAAACGGAATGGGCGCGCCCACGCCCAGCGGCGACCACCTGCACCCGAACGGCCTGGACTACCAAGGCGATGGGGAATGCCGTGCCTCTGGAGTTGTTCCGTTTCGCTGGGGACCGCGGCGGTGAAGGACTGGTGCAGCCGGCGGCGGCCACGCCGGGATAAAGGTCGTCCCCGCGAAGGCGGGGACGAGGTGGTTAGTAATTACTGAGTGGTTGGTGGTAATTACTTCTTGTTGTCGTTCTTGTGGCTCTGCGAGCCAGCCTTCGCATGCTGCGCCGACGAGCCGCCGCGAGTGCCGCCGCCGCTGCCACCGCTGCCGCTCTGCTGGCTGCCGCCGCCCTGGCTCTGCTGGCTGCCGTCGTTCTTGTGGCTCATGGAGCCGGCGCGGCGGGCTTCTTCCGAGTTGAACTCGTGGGCATTGCCCGAAGCGTGTGCTGCCTTGCCGCCTTCCGAAGCGATTTCGCGCTGTTTTTGCGGATCCATCGATGCGAAGCCGCGGTTGCTGGTGTCGCTCTGGTTGTTACCCTTGTTGCCGCCGCCTTGATTGTTCGATGCCATGCTTACCTCCGATAATTGGTGAGTTATGCACCAGCCCGTTCGAAAACTGGCTGAGACAAGACCATGGTAGTCACCATGCACCAACCCGCCCACCATGAAAGCCCCATGGCTTTGTAGGATCGGGCCTTCAAGCCACGTCAGCCTGGTCTTTGCACCTGAAAGCAACTCAAGGGGTGTTGTTGCCGGTTCTGGACTGGGTCGGCAAGGGGGTGCCGGGCTTCCAGTTGCGCGACAGCGCCTGCCCTTCCTCGACCTGCTCCTGGGTCATCTGGCGCGCGATCAGGGCGCGCTGCTCGGTGGCGCTGCGGTGGCCGCTGGCGGCCGCCAGGTTCCACAGCATGTAGGCGATGACGAAGTCCTGGGGCATGCCGGCCACGTGGTAGCGGTACATCAGGCCGAGCGCGTGCTGGGCATCCGGGTGGCCCTGCTCGGCCGCCTTGCGGAACCAGGTGACGGCCAGCTTCTGGTCCACGGGCACCGCGTTGCCGGTGTAGTACATCGCACCGATCACGTACTGGGCGTCGGCCTTGCCCTGCTGGGCCGCCTTGTAATGCCAGGCGAAGGCCTGCTTGTAGTCGCGCTGCACGCCGCGGCCCATGTAATACATCAGGCCCAGCAAGTGCTGGGCATCCGCGTCGCCGGCCTTGGCGAGCGGCGTGATCTCCTTCAACGCCAGCGCATAGTTGCGGGCGTTGTAGGCGTTGGCGCCTTCCGTGAAGCCTGCCATCGCACTGCTGTGCAGCCCCAGGGCCAGCAGGATGGCAACGATGTGTTTTCTCATTGTCTCGTTCGGAACGGTATTTTTATTGTTGTGCTACTTCCAACTGACCTTGCCCAGGCCGTCGACCGCCACCTTGCGGTTCAGGGGCTTGCCGTACACCGTTACCGAGCCCATGCCGGACAGGTTCAGGCTGGCGTTCTGGTGCGCCGTAACGCTGGCATTGCCGAGGCCGGACAGGTCGACGTTGACGCTGTCGGCGACGAATTCCTTCGCATCCAGGCTGCCCAGGCCGCCGAGGTCGGCCTTCAGCCATCTGGCGCGTCCATTGAGGGTCACGAAACCGGCGCCGCGCAGATTCAGGTCGACGCCCTCGCCGCTCAGGCTGGTCAGGTTCATGCTGCCGATGCCGCCCAGGCTGGCCGTCACCATCCTGTAATTACACGAGATGCGCATCGATCCGGCGCCATCCAGGCTCAGTTCCAGCTCGTCGCCGGAGAAACCGGAGACGTCGGTCGAACCCAGGCTCTCGGAACTCACCTCGCGCAGCGCGGGCAGGGTCAGCTCGGCGTGCAGGGAACCGAGGCGCACGCGGCCGTGGACGTCGGTATCGATGTTCAGCGTATCGCCGCTCTGCACCGTCACGGTCTTGGCCAGCCAGCGCGGATCGCCGCTCAGGGTCAGGGTGGCCGTGCTGCCCTGCCTGATCCGCAGGTCGACCGCGCCGTCGAGCTTCACGCGCACCACGCGTGCATCGATGGGGCGGGTCTCGGTGGCGACCTCGGGCGCTGCCTGCGCTACACCGAAACAGGCAACAATTCCCGCGGCCGCCATGCCGAGCTTAAAAACCTTGTTCATCCAGTTCTCCGAATCCATGTTCTTGTTGTGCAAGCGTACCGTGCTCGATGAAATTGTGCTAGTTCGACAATTTTCAAGATGGCATCACACATGGTCAGAGTAAAGCCCCGGCGCGTCCATGCCCACGGGATTGCGACGAACTGCAGAAAGCGGGCCCCGAGCGACACGATGGCGGGAATGACATGCAGGCCGGAGACGCGGCGGAACCGGCCATTATGCGCCGCCCCACCATGAAAAACTGTACGGATTTGTCATCGAATCGTCTCCGCTTTTAGTTGCCACCCAAACAAAAAGTTACTTATTTGCATGACATTGCGCTAATATGAGCCGCTGCCTGGATACGATCCGGACAGAAAGACGCAGTTTCTAGTTCAGCCCAAACCAGAGGTTATCAATGCGCATGCGCCTATTACCCGCCCTGCTGGCCGGGGTGTCGCTGTCGATGTCCGCGTACGCCGCGAACAGCGACCAGTGGACCCTGCCGGTCAACGTCAAGAAGCTCGACAACGGCCTGACGGTCGTCGTCTCCGAAGACCACAGCTCGCCGACCGTCGGCGTGTCGGTCGTCTACCACGTCGGCATGCGCCTGGAGCCGCGCAACCGCACCGGTTTCGCCCACCTGTTCGAACACCTGATGTTCCAGGGCACGCCGAATTCGCCGAAGGGCGTGTTCGACCGCACCATCACCGGCGGCGGCGGCCGCAACAACGGTTCGACCCGTCCGGACTTCACCAACTACATCGAGACCGCGCCGGTGTCCTCGCTCGAGCCCATCCTGTGGCTGGAAGCGGACCGCATGAAGACCCTCGACTTCAACCCGGCCACGCTGAAGAACCAGCAGGACGTGGTGAAGGAAGAGATCCGCGTGAACGTGAAGAACCAGCCCTACGGCGGCTTCAACTGGATCGATATCAGCAAGCTGGCCTTCAACAAGTGGGAGAACAACCACGACGGCTACGGCAGCTTCGAAGACCTCGAGGGCGCCAGCCTGGACGACGTGCGCGGTTTCCACCGCGACTACTACGGCCCGAACAACGCGGTGCTGGCGATCGCCGGCGACGTCACGCCGGCCCAGGGCTTCGCGCTGGCCCAGAAATACTTCGGCGGCATCGCCAGGCGCGCGACCCCGAAAGCCACCGACTTCTCGGAAGGCCTGAACACCCAGGAAAAACGCATCGAGCAGAGCGACGCCCTGGCCCAGGTGCCGGCCGTGGCCGCCGCCTGGAAAGTACCGGCCCGTGGCACCGCCGACCAGGCCCCGATGGCCGTACTGGCCGAACTGCTGGCCGGCGGCGACGCCTCGCTGTTCTACCAGGGCATGGTGAAGGGCCGCGAGATCGCGCTGAACATCTCCGGCGGCTTCGGCCTGACCGGGCCGTTCGAGTACGACGGCCCGACCCTGTTCACCGTCACCGGCCTGTACAAGCCGAACAGCAGCGCCGACGCCATGCTGGCCGCGATGGACGAGGAGATCGCCAAGGTCGCCAGGGACGGCGTCGACGAAGCCACCCTGAAGCGCGTCAAGACCAGCATGCTGTCCGACTGGAACAACGGTCTCGAAAACATCCTGAGCCGCGCCGATACCCTGGCCAAGCTGCAGACCCTGTGGGGCGACGCCAACGTGGTCAACAAGGTGCCGGGCTGGATCGAAGGCGTGACGTCGAAGGATGTCCAGCGCGTCGCCGCCACCTACCTGGTGAAGGCCAACCGCACCGTGATCGACCGCAGGCCGGTGGCGAAGCCCGCACCGGCGGCCGCGCCGCAGCCGGCCAACAAGGCCGACACCGCCCCGGCCCCAACCGACAAGAAATAAGGAGAGCACGATGAAAAAACTGATGCTCATTTCCGCCATCTCGATGGCGTTTGCAAGCCCGGCCTTCGCCGCCGAAGCCGCCGCCCCGGCCAAGCCGGCCGGCATGCCCGCCTACGGCAAGGACAAACCGCTGCCCTCCCCGCACATCGCCAAGAAGACCCTGGCCAACGGCCTGCAGGTCTGGGTGGTGCCGCGCAACGGCGTGCCGCGCGTCGACATGGTACTGGCCGTGCGCGGCGCCGGCTTCATCGCCGACGACGCCGCCCATCCGGGCTTCGCCAGCATGTTGGCGGGCCTGCTGAACGAAGGCACCGCCAAACACGATTCGCGCGCCATCGCCGAACTGGCCCAGGGCCTGGGCGGCTCGGTGGGCGGCGGCGCCAGCGCCGACGGCATCACCGTCAGCGCCAACGCCCTGGCGTCGCAGGCCGGCGCCATGATGCAGCTGCTGGCCGAAGTCGCGCGCACACCAATCTTCCCGGCCAAGGAAGTGGCACTGGCCAAGGCCAACGCGCTGCAGTCCCTGCGCGTGCAGGAAACCCAGCCGCGCTTCCGCGCCGAGCGCGCCGTCAACCGCGCAGTATTCGGCGAGCACCCCTACGGCCACACCACGCCGACCGTCGAAGGCATCAATTCGGTCGACGAAGCGTTGCTGCGCGCCGAGCACGCCAAGCGCTTCCGTCCGGACCAGGCGCTGCTGGTGATCACCGGCCGCATCAAGGAGGCTGATGCCATGAAGCTGGCCCAGCATGCCTTCGGCGACTGGAAGGCCGAAGGCTCCGCCCCGGCGGCAAGCGCAACGGCGCCGGCCGCCGCCAAGCCGGTCCACATCCTGCTGGAGCGTCCGGGCAGCGTGCAGTCGACCATCCGCGTGGCCGGCTCCGGCATCGCCGCCACCGCCGGCGACCAGGTGCCGCTGCGCCTGGCCAGCACCATCCTGGGCGGCGGCTTCTCGAGCCGCGTCAACATCAACCTGCGCGAGGAAAAGGGCTACACCTACGGCGCCTCGGCCGGCGCGCGCATGATGCGCGAAGGCGGCAGCATCGTCGGCGGCGCCGACGTACGCAACGAAGTCACCGGCGCGGCCCTGAGCGAGTACTTCAACGAGTACAAGCGCATCGGCGGCGAGCTGATCTCGCCGCAGGAAATGGAGATGCACAAGCGCTACGTGGCCGGCGGCTACGTGCTGTCCAACCAGATGCAGCGCGCGGTGGCCGCCACCCTGGCGATGAACTGGCTGGTCGGCCTGCCGCCCGAGTTCCTGTCCCAGTACGTGCCGCTGATCCAGAAGGTCACGCCGGAACAGGTGCGCGACGTCTCGAAGAAGTACTTCAACCCCGAGCACCAGTCGATCGTCGTGGTCGGCGACAGCAAGTCCGTGGGTGAGCAGTTGAAGGCTTTCGGCGACTTCACCGTCACCGACAAGTAATCCCTCGCAAGGACGAGCAAGAGCCTCCCGGGTGCGAGCCCGGGAGGCTTTTTTCATCCGCGGATCACTTCTTGGCCGACTGCTTGCTGCCGCCGCTCGACGACTGCTTGGTCTCGCCGTGCTCGGCGCGCTGCTTGTTGACGATGCGCGAGGCGACTTCCTCCTCGCGGCCGGGGTAGCGGTGTTCCTTCTTGAACTCGGTCTCGAGCTTCTTGTACTCGCGCTCGCGTTTCGGGCTGGCTCCCTTGGGCATGATGACCTCCGTGTGGTGGCGATGCCGCCAGAATAGGACGTCGGCCAGTGCGATTCCGTGCGTTGGCGAACGCAATGCGTGGGCACGCCCGTCTTGAGGCCCCGGCCTCAAGACCCCACGCATCGTTCGATCAGCCCTGCAGGGCTTTTTCGAGGTCGTCCAGCTCCGCCGGCTTCACCAGGTGTGCATCGAAACCCGCCTCCTGCGCCTTGCGGCGGTCTTCCGGCGAACCGTAGCCGGTGTGGGCCACCAGCCGGATCGACTTCAGTTCCGGGTGCTGCTTGAGCATGCGCGCCACCTCGTAGCCGTCGACGTTCGGCAGGCCGATGTCGAGCACGATCACCTCTGGGCGGAGGGCCGAAGCCAGCTCGACGATGCCGCTGGCGTCGGCCGTGGTATGGGCTTCGTAGCCCATCTCGGTCAGCAGGAAGGCCATCATCTCCATGGCGTCGACATTGTCGTCGACCAGCAGCACGCGGCGCCCCTTCGTTCCCGCCTGACCGCCCTCCTCCGCGGCCGGCGCGGCCTGTTCCGGCATCGAGGTGCGCAGCACCGGCAGCTCGACCGTGAAGGTGCTGCCCATGCCGATCCCGGGGCTGCTGGCGGTCAGGCGGCCGCCGTGCATCTCGAGCAGGCGCGAGACCAGCGACAGGCCGATCCCCAGCCCTTCCGGCGCGCGGTCCGGCGGCACGGCGGCCTGGGCGAACATGCCGAAGATGCGCGGCAGGTTGTCCTCGGCGATGCCGATGCCGTTGTCCTGCACCGCGATACGCACGGTATCGCCGTCCAGCTGGACCTCGACGTGGATCAGTCCGCCCTTCGGCGTGAACTTGGCGGCGTTGTGCAGCAGGTTGCCCATCGACTGGGCCAGGCGCACCGGATCGCCCGAGACCCAGACCTGGCGCTCGGGCTGGACCACCTCGAGGCGGTGCGCGCGCGCCGCGATCAGCGGACCGGCGGTCTCGATCGCCTGCGCGATCACGCCCTTGATGTCGACTTCTTCCCTGCGCAGCGCGATCTTGCCTTCCGAGATGCGCGCCACGTCCAGCAGGTCGTCGACCAGGTGGGCCAGGTGGTCGACCTGGCGCGTGATGACTTCGCGCGCGCGCGCCTGGAGCTCGGCGGCGGCGGAGCCGGTGGAGCCCAGCAGCGCGGCCGCATTGCGGATCGGCGACAGCGGATTGCGCAGCTCGTGCGCCAGGGTCGCCAGGAATTCGTTCTTGTTGCTGTCGGCCGCGCGCAGCAGGCCTTCCATCTCCTTGCGCCGCGTGATGTCGCTGGTGACGCGCGCCACGCGGTAGACCTCGTCGCGGCCGTCGCGCACCGGGAACAGGCGGTCGCGCACCCAGCGCAGCGAACCGTCCTCCAGCACGATACGGAACTCGGCCTCGTAATGCGGATTGCCCTGCAGGCCGCGCCACAGGCTGTCGATATGGCTGCGGTCGTCGGGATGCACCGAATCCCTCCAGCTGCCCGGCTCGCGTTCCAGCGACTCGATGCTGCGGCCCCAGATCGCGGCATAGGCCGGGCTCACGTATTCGAGCGCCCCCTCGGGCACCGAGAACATCCAGAACACGTCCTCGATGTTGTCGGTCAGCTGGCGGAAGCGCTCCTCGCTGTCGCGCAGCGCGCTCTGGGTGCGGCGCATGCGCAGCAGCGCCTTGACGTTGGCGATCAGCTCGTCGGCTTCGATCGGCGCCGCCAGGTAGTTGTCGGCGCCGCCCTCGAGGCCGCGGATCTTGTCGGCGCGCCCGGTCAGCGCGGCCGAGGTCTGCAGCACCAGCACCAGGGCACTGTCGGGGTCGGCCTTGATGCGGCGGCAGACCTCGATGCCGTTGATGTCGGGGAGCTTGACGTCCAGCAGGACCAGCGCGATCCCGCCGCGCTTGACGGCCGCCAGCGCGTCGGTGCCGTTGGTGGCTTCGACGACCTCGAATCCGGCGCTCTGCAGGATCCGCGTCTTGGCGTAGCGGGCGCCGTCGTTGTCGTCGACATTCAGGATCAGGGTGGAGTTCGTCATCGTCTATCCATCGATTTGCGGGAAGCGCCGCGGCAGTACCAGGCTGAAGGTCGAGCCGATACCGACCTCGCTCTCCACTTCGACCCGGCCGCCGAGCAGATCGGCCAGCTTGCGGCACAGCGGCAGGCCGAGGCCCGTTCCCTTGCTGCGGCGCTGCAGCGGGTGTTCGATCTGGCTGAATTCCTCGAAGATCAGCTGCAGGTTGTCCGGGCTGATGCCGATCCCGGTGTCGGCCACCGCGAAGGTGATGGTATCGCATTCCAGGTCGCGGACCGCGCGGACGCGGACCTGGCCCTGTTCCGTGAACTTGAGGGCGTTCGAAATGAAGTTGCGCAGCACCTGGGCAATCTTGCCCTCGTCCGATTCGAAGGGCTCGTCGAAGTCCGGCGCCTCGAACACCAGCTCGACCCGGGCCTCGTCGACCAGCGGCCGCAGCATGCCCTTGAGCGCGCGGAACAGGTTGTCGGCCACCACCGGCGCCAGCTGCACCTCGACCTTGCCGGCCTCGATCTTGGCCAGGTCGAGCAGGTCGTTGACCAGCTCGGACAGGTCGTTGGCGGCCTTCTCGATGAACTTCACCTGGCGCTCCTGTTCCAGCGTCAGGTCGCCATCCAGGCGGGCCAGCAACAGCTGGGCCAGGGCCCGGATCGAGGACAGCGGCGTGCGCAGCTCGTGGCTGGTGTTCGACAGGAAGCGCGACTTCATCTCGTCGGCGCGGCGCAGGCGCTCGGCCTTGTCCTCGATCTCGGCGTACAGCGCGACGATGCCGCGGTTGGTGTCCTCCAGCTCGCGGGTCAGCTCCAGCAGGTCTTCCTGGCGCTCGCGCAGCTCGGCCAGGGTAGCCACCAGTTCCTGGTTCTGCTGGTGCACCTCGAGGTAGCTGTTGGCGACCGGGCTGTCCTTGGCGAGCTGGGCGCCCAACTCGGCCAGCCGGGCCGCGTCGACCCGGACCTGGGACGGCAAGGCCTTGCACATCGTGACCGTCGGGATGCCGCGCGCGTCCTTCGCGATCGTGCACTCGTCCATCAGGCGGTGCGCCGTCACCACCGCGTCGTCCGGCAGGGAGGCGCCGGCAGGCGTGTCGCCGCCTGCCGAAATCATCATCTGCAGGCACTGGCGGCCGCCGCATTCGCGCATCTGGAAGGTGGCGCGCCCGCCGAAGGCGAGCTGGCAGGCGCCGCGCGCCACTTCCGACACGGCGGTGGCGATGCGCACCTGGTCCTGCTGCGAGAAGCCGAGCAGCGCCGACAGCTGGCGCGCGCGCTGGCGCACCAGCACCACGTCCTGGTCGGCGGACAGGCTGACGCCGAGGATGCGCTGGTTGTTCATGTGTGTTCTCCCCGGCGCCGGCCGACCAGCACCATGGCGTCGTCGCGGCGGCGGATGAAGTCGCGCATCAGGATGCCGGCCACCAGCACCGGCGTGCGCGCATACAGGCCGGGATAATCGCTCAGGTCCCACTGGGTCTGCACGCCGTCCGAATGCAGGATCACGATCGCGCCCGGCGGGCAGTCGGCGGTGAACTCCTGCACCTTGCGCATATTGGCGCCGACGATGCCGTTGTGCGACACCAGTGCGCGCCGCGCCGCTCCGTCGTGGACCACGCAGCTGACGTTGCCGATGCCGGCGAAGCGTATGTCGTTGCCGCTGTAGTCGATGCGCGCCACCGACAGCGCCGCGCCGCGCGTGATGCGCAGCGCCTCGTGGGCCGTGTGCAGCACCTCGGACGGCGCCGAGGCCGGCTTGCGCTCGAGGGCATGCACGGCCGCGTGCGCGGCCTTGGCCGCTTCCGGACCGTGGCCCAGGCCGTCGACCCCGAGCAGGGTGGCGCCGTCGAGGTCGCAGCTCACGGCCCAGCCGTCGCCGCAGGCTTCCTCGCCACCCATCGGCACGCACAACGCGCCGACCTCGACCCCGCAGGGACGCGGCGGCGGACTGCCGCGCCACAGGCGCATGAAGAAGGCGGCGCCGCGGCCGGGCATCGACCAGACGTCGAACTCGTCCGACTGGCGCTGCAGCGCGCCCAGGCCGGTGCCGGCCGTGCCGGCGGTGGACACGCCGTCGCGCAGGCTGCTGGAAAAGTCATGGATGCCGGGACCGTTGTCGACCGCCAGCACGTCGATGCCCGGCATCGAAGCGCCGGACTGCGCGCGCATGAGGTAGAGGGTCCCCTCGCCCGCGTGCTTGAGGATATTGGTGCAGGCCTCGGTGACCACGATCGCCAGCCGGCCCGCCTGAACCTCGTCGAAGGCCAGCTCGCCGGCAAGCTTCTGGCCCGCGCGGCGGGCGGCCGCGATGTCACTGGCGTGACTGATCGGGAAGACGAGCTGCGGTAACAGCGAACTGATCAGCGTTTCCATTTGACCACAGACACTGCGGTGCCCTCTCCTGCGCGGGAATCGATTGCGAACTCGTCGACCAGGCGTTTCGAACCGCCCAGTCCGAGGCCCAGGCCGCCGCCGGTCGTGAAACCGTCGCGCAGCGCCTGGTCGAGGTCGGGAATGCCCGGCCCATTATCCACGAAGATCAGGCCGATCCCGCGCTTGAAACCGTCTTCCAGCGCGTCGAGGTGGACCTCGCCGCCGCCGCCGTACTTGATCGTGTTGCGCGCCAGTTCGCTGGCCGCCGTCACCAGCTTGGTCTGGTCGACCAACGACAGCGCGATCGCCACCGCGCGCTCGCGCACCTGCTTGCGCAGGCCCACCACGTCCTCGTCGGAGCGCAGCGGAAGCGTGGTGCGCGCGGTGCGCAACCGGCTGTCGCGCTCCAGGAGCGCGGTCTCGAAAGTCACTGCGTGATTGAGAGCTGCGCTCATCAAAAGTGCGTCTTTCCTAACAGGGTCATGCCCTTTTCCACGTTGAGTGCCGTCTTCACGCCGTGCAGGGTCAGGCCCAGCTCCACCAGCGTGATCGCCACCGCCGGCTGCATGCCGACCACCACCGTCTGGGCGTCCAGCACGCGCGCCATCGCGGCGGTATTGCTGATCATGCGCCCGATGAAGGAGTCGACCAGGTCCAGCGCCGAGATGTCGATCAGCACGCCCTTCGCATTATCGCGCACGATGCGCTCGGTCAGGTCGTCCTGCAGCGTCATCGCCAGGCGGTCGTGCATGTCGACCTGGATCGTCACCAGCAGCAGGTCGCCCATGCGGAGAATCGGGATGCGTTCCATGCGGATCTCAGCCCTTCTTCACGATCGAGGTGCCGGTGCGCTCGAGCGCCACCACGAAGGCGTCGGCCAGGCTGGCCTTGGTCGTCACGTCTTCCAGGTTGACGCCGAGGTGGACGATGGTCTGGGCGATCTGCGGGCGGATGCCGCTGATGATGCAGTCGGCGCCCATCAGGCGGGCCGCGGCGATGGTCTTCATCAGGTGCTGGGCGACCAGGGTGTCGACGGTCGGCACGCCGGTGATGTCGATGATCGCGATGGAGGCGCCGGTGTCGACGATCTTCTGCAGGATGTTTTCCATCACCACCTGGGTGCGCGCGGAATCCAGGGTGCCGATCAGCGGCAGCGCCAGGATGCCGTTCCACAGCTTGACCACCGGGGTCGAGAGCTCCAGCAGTTCCTGCTGCTGGCGCACGATGATCTGGTCGCGGGCGCGCTGGAACACTTCGATGGTGTACAGGCCGAACTTGTCGAGCAGCGTACCGATGGTCCAGGAAGCGTTGGCCAGGGCCGCCGGGTCGTTGGCGAAGCCGGCGTTCAGGCGCGCGAACAGCGGCTGCTTGAGCGAGAACACGAAGGTTGCGGTCTCGCTCGGGGTCGAGCCGTTCCTGGCGCGGGTCGAGGAGATCTCGGCCAGCAGGTCGCGCACCTCGTCCCAGGAACGATGTTCGATATTGTTCAGCTCGCCACCGCGGGTGCCGTTGCTGAAGGCGGTGAGGAATTGCTGGCAGTGCTTGCGCAGCTGCTCCTTCGAGACCACGTTCGAGCGGACCGTCAGCGCTTCCAGCTGCGCCATCCACTCCGCACCGATATCGGCCTCGTGTTCCTGGATGAGCTGGCTGATGCGGTTCGCGTAGTCCTGAGTGGTCATCATTGGTTCCTTTGGCTTTGGAAGATTGAGCCCCTTTATGTCACAGCAAGGGCATTCTGTTAAATAAATGACTAACTATACCATTCCTTGCCTTCGCGACACGATACGATTGCGTACCGAACCGGGAGCGCCTGCCGGGGGTGCTACAGTCGCGAATGCTCAAGCATTACGAGCCGGTTCTGCCGGATCAGACTATTTCAATCGGACAATAAAGATGAGTTTACAAAATCTGCTGGAAATCGGCAGCCTCGACGAGGCCCGCCCCGACCGCGGCGACATCCAGCGCCTGCTGGCGGCAGCCGAGCGCAATCTGGACGATGCCGCCGTCACCGCGATCAGCAACGAAAACCGCTTCGACGCCGCCTACAAGTGCGTCATGCAATGCGCCATCGCCGGCCTGCTGGCGAACGGCTATCGCACCTCGACCGGCAAGCCCGGGCATCACCAGACCGCGATCCAGTCCCTGCCGGTCGCCGTCGGCCTCGACAAGGGCACCATGGTCGAACTCGACGATTTGCGGCAGCTTCGCAACTGCGACGACTATGAAGGCGCCGCCGTCAGTGACGGCGCAGTCGAGGATGCCCAGGCGCAGGCGAAGGCGCTGCTCGCGCATGTCAGGGGCTGGCTCAGGGAGCATCATCCGGAACTGGCCTGAGCGCCAATAAAATCCTAAGCGCCGAAGAAAAATCCACGAATTGCCTTTGCTTGCCCGGCAACAACTCAAACCACGCGTTGTCACGCCATCATCGTGCGTTGTCGCCTTCAAAAGGAGAAGCACATGGCCGAGCAAGCATCGATGACAGCGCTCGCAAAGTGGAAAAGCGGTCTGCGGGGCGCCGTCAAGGACTCCAATCAAAACGGCAATCGATGACTACAATCGCCATCTAGGCTGCAGCCCTGGATTCCACCCTCTCGACTGGAAGGTTATCAAGGCCATGACCTGGGTCGAGACGGGAGCCGAGAACGCGGAATGGAAGACCAAACCCATGCAAATCGGGGTGCAAGGCGACCCGGGTCTAGCCTCCCCACTTCGCGGAGACGAAGGCGGAGACCTGATCATTCCGCCGCAACGGCGGGGTCAGTTCACTCACGCACTGGCGGTTTTCATGTGGCCGGCCGCCGGAGTGGCCTATCGACTGGACGCTAAGTCCGTGGAATCAGGCGGATATCGGTGATGCGCCCACTTGCTTTGTCGGTCAGGAAGACCAGCAGGTAGCCGTCTCCGAACTCACTCTTGACCGTTCCGGGACCGACGAAATAGGCGGGATTTTCGTCGTATTCGTAATAACCTGTCGGCTTCCCCAATAGAGCCACTGCTTCCTTGGCCGGGTGTCCTACGAGCCGATGTTTGTCGAGCAGCGAAGCCAGCATTTCACCGCGCTCTTCCTGGGTGGCGCCTTGCCACGCCTGTGCGGTAAATTCGCGGTTTCCTAGCTGCTTTGCCTGCTTCTCGACCGAATGACCGGAGCAGCCGGCCACGGCGAGCGACAACAGGCTGGCGATCAGGAACAAGCGCATGGTTCAGCCTCCGCTTAACACCTTCAGCCTGCCCGCCCTCAAGGCAGACAGGCACATGGCCGCAAGCTGCTGGTCCGTGCGATTACCTTTCCCTATGCCAAGGCCAACGCGGTTGTTGTGCAAATCCATGGCTTTTTCGGCGGGATCGTTAGCAGGAGAGGATTCGTGTGCGGTCGTGAATTTCAACGCGTTCTCGTATCCTGTTTCGCGCGCCAATAGTGCTGACCAGAAGCAATGGCGAAACGCATCCGACTTATCGTTACGACCATTACGCCCAAACCACCGCTTGGTTTCGATAAACTCCAGATATCTCGATTCCCTGATGGCGACGGCATGATGCGGATGACTAAGGATATACGACTTTTCGTCCGGAGTAAGCTGCTCGAATTGATCGTAAACGGTGCTGTCAGCCATGTGGCGCTCCTCGCAGTGCCCCCTGGCGCACAATGCACAATCGTCGGGCAATGCGAGGCATTCTTACGCCGGATTTCCTGTGCGGAGTTCAAACGCATCAAACAGCGCAGAAAGAAAAAACCGCCAGGCTCACGCACTGGCGGTTTTCATTTGGCAGGCCGCGGAAGCGGCCGAGGGAGCACGCAGCTTACTGCGCCGCACCCGCCGCCGCGTCATCCGCGGCGGCAGCCTTCATCGACAGCTTCAGACGGCCGCGCTCGTCGGTCTCGAGGACCTTCACGCGCACTTGCTGGCCTTCCTTCAGGTAGTCGGCAACGGCGTTGACGCGCTCGTTGGCGATCTGCGAGATGTGCAGCAGGCCGTCCTTGCCCGGCATGACCTGGACGATGGCGCCGAAGTCCAGCAGCTTCAGCACGGTGCCGTCGTAGGTCTTGCCCACTTCGACCGATGCGGTCAGCTCTTCGATGCGGCGCTTGGCTTCCTGGCCGGCGGCGGCGTCGACCGACGCGATGGTCACGATGCCTTCGTCGGTGATGTCGATCTGGGTGCCGGTTTCTTCGGTCAGCGCGCGGATGACTGCGCCGCCCTTGCCGATCACGTCACGGATCTTTTCCGGGTTGATGCGGATGGTGATCAGGCGCGGTGCGAAGTCCGACAGCTCGGTCTTCACGGTCGGCATGGCCTTCTGCATCTCGGCCAGGATGTGCTGACGGCCGTCCTTGGCTTGTGCCAGCGCCACCTGCATGATTTCCTTGGTGATGCCCTGGATCTTGATGTCCATCTGCAGCGCGGTGATGCCGTTGGCGGTACCGGCCACCTTGAAGTCCATGTCGCCCAGGTGGTCTTCATCGCCCAGAATGTCGGTCAGGACGGCGAACTTGCCGCCTTCCTTGATCAGGCCCATGGCGATGCCGGCCACGTGGGCCTTCATCGGCACGCCGGCGTCCATCAGCGCCAGGCAGCCGCCGCAGACCGAAGCCATCGACGACGAACCGTTCGACTCGGTGATTTCCGAGACCAGGCGCACCGAGTAGCTGAACTCTTCAGGCGCCGGCAGTGCGGCGACCAGCGCGCGCTTGGCCAGGCGGCCGTGGCCGATTTCGCGGCGCTTCGGGGTGCCGACACGGCCGGTTTCGCCGGTGGCGAACGGAGGCATGTTGTAGTGCATCATGAAGTCGTCGGTGTACTCGCCCATCAGCGCGTCGATCTTCTGGCTGTCGCGGCCGGTGCCCAGGGTGGCGATCACCAGGGCCTGGGTTTCGCCGCGGGTGAACAGGGCCGAACCGTGGGTACGCGGCAGGACGCTGGTGCGGATCGAGATCGGACGCACGGTGCGGGTGTCGCGGCCGTCGATGCGCGGCTCGCCGTCCAGGATCTGCGAACGCACGACCTTGGCTTCCATGTCGAACAGGATGTTGCCGACTTCGGCCGCATCCGCTTCGATACCTTGCTCGGACAGGCCGGCCATCACTTCGCCCGACAGCGACTTCAGCTTCTGCTGGCGCGCCGATTTTTCGCGGGTCTGGTAGGCGTCGCGGACCTTGGCTTCTGCCAGTTGCGCGACTTGTGCGATCAGGGTCTCGTTCTTCGGTGCCGGGCTCCACTCGACTTCCGGCTTGCCGCCTTCTTCGACCAGGGCGTGGATGGCGTCGATGACTGCCTTCATCTGCTCGTGGCCGTAGACGACCGCGCCCAGCATGATTTCTTCCGACAGCTGCTGGGCTTCGGATTCGACCATCAGCACGGCGTGTTCGGTGCCGGCGACGACCAGGTCCATCTGCGAGGTCTTCAGCTGGGTGGTGGTCGGGTTCAGGATGTACTGGCCGTTGGCGTAGCCGACGCGGGCGGCGCCGATCGGGCCGCTGAACGGGATGCCGGCCACGCACAGGGCGGCCGAGGCGCCGATCATCGACGGAATGTCCGGATCGATCTCAGGATTCACGGACAGCACGTGGATGATGACCTGGACTTCGTTCAGGTAGCCTTCCGGGAACAGCGGGCGGATCGGACGGTCGATCAGGCGCGACGTCAGGGTCTCCTTCTCCGACGGACGGCCTTCGCGCTTGAAGAAGCCGCCCGGGATCTTGCCGGCGGCGTAGCTCTTCTCGATGTAGTCGACCGTCAGGGGGAAGAAGTCCTGACCCGGCTTGGCGTCTTTCTTCGCCACCACGGTTGCCAGGACGACGGTGTCCTCGACCGACACGAGGACGGCGCCGGAAGCCTGGCGAGCGATCTCGCCGGTCTCCAGGGTCACGGTATGGTCGCCGTACTGGAAGGTTTTCGTAACTTTGTTAAACATGGGTAATCCCTTTCTATTTGCCGACAGATTTTCAGGCGCTGTCGTTCACCTCACCACGGGCCATCTGGCTTCGATAGCCTTTACTGCAAGTCAGTTGGCGCTTTTCGGGGTCAGGGCCCACCCGAGTGAACCGGGCTCTGACCCCGAAAAACGCCAAAACGCAGAAAAACAAAATGCCTGCGGCAGCCGAACTGACGCAGGCATTTCGTGATCAAGCCGATTGGCTCAATGCGTAGATTACTTACGCAGACCGAGCTTGGCGATCAGGTCGCGGTAGCGGTTCAGGTCTTTGCGCTTCAGGTAAGCCAGCAGGCTCTTACGACGGTTGACCATCATGATCAGGCCGCGGCGCGAGTGGTGGTCCTTCTGGTGCTCTTTGAAGTGGCCGTTCAGTTCGTTGATGCGGGCGGTCAGCAGTGCAACCTGGACTTCCGGCGAACCGGTGTCTTTGTCGCCACGTGCGTTGTCCGCGATGATGGCGGCTTTGTTGATGTTTTCTACGGTCATGATGTTACCTTTCACATGCGGTGCAAGAGTCGGAACCCAGCGCACCGTGAGTTGTTAAGAAACCTGGCCTTGAGGCCAAGACCGGGAAGTATATTTGAAAACGCCGGGTGAAGCCAGAAATTCTTCGGCTTCGCTATACAATGTGGGGGACCGGCATTGCCGTTTTGGCATGCCTCATGGACTTTGAATGCATAAACCGATGACGAAAACGCTCAACACCGCCGCTACCCTCGCACTGATCCTGTCGCTCTCCGCCTGCGCCCCGATGATCCGCCGGACGCCCGCCGTCGGCGCGCCGCTGGCCGAAGTCACGGCCAGGCTCGGCAAGCCGGATGCAATCTACCCCGACCCGGCCGGCGGCCAGGTGCTCGAATACCGCGGCCAACCGATGGGCCAGTTCCAGCACATGGCGCGCATCGGCGCCGACGGCAGGCTGATCTCCTACGAGCAGGTGCTGACCAGCGAGAACTTCGCCAGGATCGAGGTCGGCCGCTGGAACCGCGATGACGTCCTGCGCAACTTCGGCCGCCCGGCCGAGGTCGTACGCTCGCGCCTGGAGGAAGGCGAGATCTGGTCCTATCGCTACAAGGAAAAAGGCGTGTGGAACTCGGTGATGAACGTGGGCTTCAATGCGCGCGGCACGGTGCTGCGCGTGTTCAACAGCCCGGACCCGCTGCTCGACGACCGTTACAAGGGTCTGTGAGCGCCGGCTGCACTTTGCACAAGGAGGCTAGCAATGAAGCATTCGATCGGGACGATGACGCTGGCGGCGGCGCTCGCATTCTCCCTGTCCGCCTGCGCCCCGCTGTTCCGCCAGCCGCCGCCGGTCGGCGCGCCGCTGGCCGAGGTCACGGCCGCGCTGGGCCAGCCGGCCGCCAGCTACCCGGAGCCGGACGGCGGCCAGGTGCTGGAGTACCGCGGCCAGCCGATGGGCCAGTTCCAGCACATGGCGCGCATCGGGCCGGACGGCCACCTGCTCTCCTACGAGCAGGTGCTGACCAGCGAAAATTTCGCCAAGGTGAAGGTCGACCAGTGGACCAAGGACGACATCCTGCGCAACTTCGGCCGCCCGGCCGAGATCTCGCGCGTGGCCTTCCACAACTACGAAGTCTGGTCCTACCGCTACAAGGAAGCGGGCGTGTGGAATTCGATGATGAACGTCCACTTCGACCAGCAGGGTGTCGTGCGGCAGATGCTGAACGGGCCGGATCCGATGTACGACGACCGCTTCCGGCACCGCTGAGTCTTAAGGCCGGGTTAAGCGGACGGTGAGGATGTGTGAGAAAGCGGCGCCCGGCGGCCGCTATACTTTTTCTGCATGAACCTTGCCTACAACACAGCTGCCACCGACCGCCGCCTGGGCTTGCTGCTGACAGCCTTCGTGCACCTGGCGCTGCTGATCGGCTGGCAGGCCTTGCGCACGCTGCCGGCGCCGGCCCGCCCGGATGACGAGACGCGCGGCCGCACCGTATGGATTCCGCTGCCGAGACCGCGGCCTCCGACGGCGACGGCGCCGAAGGACGAGGACGCCCCACCGCGCAAGGAAGCTCCCGCACGGCATCCGCACCTCCCCACCCCCGCCATCACCCTGCCGCCCTTGCCGGCATCACCACCGCTCGCGGCGCCGGCAGACAGCATGGCTCCGCCATCCAGCACGAGCGCCGAGGCGCCATCCCGGCCCGCCGCAACGAAGCCGAGCGCCGAACAGATCATGGAACGCGCCAGGCGCGACATCGGCGGCATCGACAAGGCGCTGCGCAAGGAAAACAGGCCGTATATCGGCGCCCCGCTGGACAGCCCGCAGATCCGCATGCGCAGGAAGATGGAGGAAGCCGCCGCGCTGGCGCCCGGCAGGATCTGGGAAGCGCCGAAGGTGGAATCGCTGGTGAACGACACCGGCGACGGCGCGCGCCGCTCGCGCGTCATCACCGGCAACGGCACCTACTGCATCACGGACCGCTCGCCCGCCACCAGCATCGACATGATCGAAAAGCACGGCAAGCAGAGGATTACCAGCTGCCCGCAGCACGAGCAGCCGGCGACGCAGCAGGAGTGGCGCACGCTGCGGGATTAGGCCGGCGGGCCGAAATTACTCGTCGTCGAAATCCTCGGCCAGGTTCTTCCAGCCGCGGCTCTTGGCGAAGGCGGCGAACTCCTCGGGCGCCTCGAGCACGATCAGGCGGCTTTCCTGCAGGCCGGGATCGCTGAGCCCGAAGTCCGGCCCCTTGTAGCCGACCGCGCGCAGGCGGTCGACGATCTGGCGCAGCAGCACCGGATCCTTGTGGGCGCCGGGCTCGAGCTGGGCCTTGAACTCCACGTACACGTCGATGATCCCGTAGCCCTCGTCGAAGATGCGGATCGCTTTCACGTCGAGGGTACGGCCGTTGCCGTCCTTGGCCTGGAAAGGGCCGGACAGCTCAATGTCGGAATCGGTAGTCATGGCTTCAGCATACCATCGGGCGCGCGGATCAGCGTCGCTCGCTCGGATCCAGCGGCTCTTCCTCGGTCTGCACGATGCTGACCGGCTTGCCCTTGGCCAGGCGCCACAGGTACACGGCATAGCCGGACAGGCCGTACAGCACGAACAGCGGCCACAGCACCTTCGGCGGGTCGATCGCCAGCAGGGCCAGTCCCAGCGCGACGAGGAACACGACGATGAAGGGCACCGACTTGCGGAAGTTGACGTCCTTGAAGCTGTAGAACGGCACGTTGGTGACCATGGTGAGGCCGGCGAACAGCGCGATGCACCAGGAGATCCAGTCGGCCTGGCGCGGGCTGATGTTGATCTCGGGATCGGTCATCATCATCACGAAGCCGACCACCAGGGCCGCCGCGGCCGGGCTGGGCAGGCCCTGGAAGAAGCGCTTGTCGACGACTTCGATATTGGTGTTGAAGCGGGCCAGGCGCAGCGCGGCGCCGGCGCAGTAGACGAAGGCGGCGATCCAGCCCAGCTTGCCCAGGCCGCGCAGCGACCATTCGTAGATCACCAGGGCCGGCGCGGCGCCGAAGGACACCATGTCGGACAGCGAATCGTACTGGGCGCCGAATTCCGACTGGGTGTTCGTCAGGCGGGCCACGCGGCCATCCAGGCCGTCGAGGACCATGGCGATGAACACGGCCCAGCAAGCCTGGTCGAAGCGCTGGTTCATCGCCATCACGATCGCGTAGAAACCGCCGAACAGGGCGGCGGTCGTGAAGGCATTCGGCAGCAGGTAGATGCCGCGCCGCGGGCGGGCCGCCGCGTCCGTCTTGCGCGGAGCGCGGCTGAAGCGGCTGAAACGGCCGAAGCGCGAGGTCTTGGGTGCGCCGCTCTTTCTGCGGCGTGGAAATGTTGGCATAAGTATTGTTATTCGGTAACAGCGCGCGCGGGCGCGGACCACGCCATTATATGGCCGCGCACGGGTGTTAGCGAACCGATACGCTTACCGGAATTTCACCTTGCCCACCAGGCGCATCTGCAGACGGGTCTCGCCCGGCTCGAAGCTGGGCTCGGGCATCTCGGCGGCTTCTGCGTGCTTGGCGCGCATCATGGCCATCGGCGCCGCGGCCACATCGCCCTGCCCGCCCACGTAATTGCCGCTGCCTTCGAAGTCGACGGTATCGATGACGGCATCGTTGACGTTGCGGCCCATCGCGCGCGCGATCGAGGCGACGCGCTCGTTCAGGTTGCGGTAGGTGGCGGCGATGCGCTCGTCGTCCAGCTTGCGAGTCAGCTCCGGGCTCAGGTGGTAGTCGATGTTGGTGATGCCCAGCACCTTCTGGGCCGCGGCGGCGGTCTTCGGCAGGTTGTCGAGGCTACGGGTCTTCACTTCCAGGTACTGGCCGACGCGCCAGCCGATCGGCACCCGGCGCGCGGCCTGCTGGTTGGCCATCGGACGCGGCGTGTCCGGCACTTCCGGATACACCGGATAGCTGTAGTAGTTGACGGTCTTGAGCTCCGCACGCGGATCCTCGCGGCGCACGATCTCGGTGCCCTGCTTCATCTTCTGGTTCACGCGGGCGGTGGCGGCGGCGCGGTCCTTGTCCTGCTCTTCGACCGAGAAGGTGACGGTGGCTTCGTCATTGGCATGACGGACTTCGCCGTAGGCGGGGACGATGACCAGGGTGCCGCTGGTGGTCGCGACTGCGGCGGGTGCGTTCTGGGCCTGGGCGTTCAGGGCCGGGACGGTAGCCAGTGCGATGCTGATGGCGAGAATGAGGGGGGACGGACGCATTGTTGTTCTCCTGATTGGTTACAGGCGGAACGATAGCGTGTTTTGGGGTGGGCGCGTATTTATGTAATGGAATATTGCAAACGGTTGCAATTCATTACCGTCGTTCATGCGGACAGTAGCGTCATCCCCGCGAAAGCGGGGATGACCTTCCTGGCTGACTTAGTTCTTCGACTGATCCACCAGCTTGTTCTTCGCAATCCACGGCATCATCGCGCGCAGCTTGCTGCCCACCTGCTCGATCTGGTGCTCGGCGTTCAGGCGGCGGCGCGAGATCAGGGTCGGGGCGCCGGCCTTGTTCTCGAGGATGAAGGACTTGGCGTACTCGCCGGTCTGGATGTCCTTCAGGCACTGGCGCATCGCGTTCTTGGTGTCTTCGGTCACGATGCGCGGGCCGGTCACGTACTCGCCGTATTCCGCGTTGTTCGAGATCGAGTAGTTCATGTTGGCGATGCCGCCTTCGTAGATCAGGTCGACGATCAGCTTCAGCTCGTGCAGGCACTCGAAATAGGCCATCTCCGGTGCGTAGCCCGCTTCGGTCAGGGTCTCGAAACCGGCCTTGATCAGCTCGACGGCGCCGCCGCACAGCACGGCCTGCTCGCCGAACAGGTCGGTCTCGGTCTCTTCACGGAAGTTGGTCTCGATGATGCCGGCGCGGCCGCCGCCGTTGGCCATCGCATACGACAGCGCGATGTCGCGCGCGGCGCCGGACTTGTCCTGGTAGACGGCAACCAGGTGCGGCACGCCACCACCCTGGGTGTAGGTGCCGCGCACGGTATGGCCCGGGGCCTTCGGTGCGACCATGATCACGTCGAGGTCGGCGCGCGGCACGACCTGGCCGTAGTGGACGTTGAAGCCGTGGGCGAAGGCCAGCACGGCGCCCTGCTTGGCGTTCGGCTCGACGTTTTCCTTGTAGACCTGGGCGATGTTCTCGTCCGGCAGCAGGATCATGATGACGTCGGCAGCCTTGACTGCCTCGTTGACTTCGGCGACCTTCAGGCCGGCCTGTTCGACCTTGGTCCAGGAAGCGCCGCCGCGGCGCAGGCCGACGGTGACGTTGACACCGGATTCCGACAGGTTCTGGGCGTGGGCGTGGCCCTGCGAGCCGTAGCCGATGATGGCGACGTTCTTGCCTTTGATGAGGGAGAGGTCGCAGTCTTTGTCGTAGAAAACTTTCATTTTTGTGTCCTGTGTTTTGGTGTGTGGTATGTAGTGCGTGGGCACGGAGTACCCACCCTACCGCAGGGTGGGCACTCCGCCCACGCCTTGACGTTTAAACTTTCAAAATCCGTTCGCCGCGCCCGATGCCGCTGCCGCCCGTACGCACGGTCTCCAGAATGGAAGCGCGGTCGATGGCATCGATGAAGGCGTCGAGCTTGCTCTTGGCGCCGGTCAGCTCGATCGTGTAGGTCTTCTCGGTCACGTCGATGATGCGGCCACGGAAGATGTCGGCGGTGCGCTTCATCTCTTCGCGCTCCTTGCCGACCGCCCTCACCTTGATCAGCATGAGCTCGCGCTCGATGTGCTGGCCTTCGGTCAGGTCGACCACCTTCACCACCTCGATCAGGCGGTTCAGGTGCTTGGTGATCTGCTCGATGATGTCGTCGGAGCCGGTGGTCACGATGGTCATGCGCGACAGCGTCGGGTCTTCGGTCGGCGCCACGGTCAGCGTCTCGATGTTGTAGCCACGTGCGGAGAACAGGCCGACCACGCGCGACAGGGCGCCCGCTTCGTTCTCGAGCAGGACGGAAATAATGTGGCGCATTACAGGTCCTCCGAGCTCAGCAGCATCTCCGACAGGCCCTTGCCCGTCTTGACCATCGGCCAGACGTTCTCGCTGCGGTCGGTGATGAAGTTCATGAACACCAGGCGGTCCTTCATGGCGAAGGCGTCGCGCAGGGCCCCCTCGACGTCGCCCGGCTTCTCGATGCGCATGCCGACGTGGCCGTAGGCCTCGGCGAGCTTCTCGAAATCGGGCAGCGCATCCATGTACGACTCGGCATAGCGCGAGTTGTAGTCGAGTTCCTGCCACTGGCGCACCATGCCCAGGAAGCGGTTGTTCAGGAGGATGATCTTCGGCGTCAGGTGATACTGCTTGCAGGTCGCCAGCTCCTGGATGTTCATCTGGATCGAGCCCTCGCCCGTGATGCAGGCGACGGTGGATCCCGGGTTCGCCATCTGCACGCCCATCGCGTACGGCAGGCCCACACCCATGGTGCCGAGACCGCCCGAGTTGATCCAGCGGCGCGGCTGGTTGAACGGGTAGTACTGGGCAGCCCACATCTGGTGCTGGCCGACGTCCGAGGTGACGAAGGCGTCGCCGCCGGTCACCTGCCAAAGGGTCTCGACCACCGATTGCGGCTTGATGACTTCGTCGGACGGCGTATAGCGCAGGCATTCGCGCGAGCGCCATTCGCCGATCTGGCCCCACCACTTCTGCAGCGCCTGCTCATTCGGCTTCTGTTCGGCGGCGTCGAGCTGGGACAGCAGCTCGACCAGCACGTCCTTGACGTTGCCGACGATGGGAATGTCGACCTTCACCCGCTTCGAGATCGACGACGGGTCGATGTCGATGTGGATGATCTTGCGCGGGTTGCTGGCGAAGTGTTTCGGGTTGCCGATCACGCGGTCGTCGAAGCGGGCGCCGATCGCGATCAGGACGTCGCAATGCTGCATCGCCATGTTCGCTTCATAGGTGCCGTGCATGCCAGGCATGCCGACGAAGTGGCCGCTGGAGGCGCGGTAGGCGCCCAGGCCCATCAGCGTGTTGGTGACCGGATAGCCGAGCTTGTCGACCAGGCGGTTCAGCTCGTTCGAGGCGTTCGCCAGGATCACGCCGCCGCCCGTATAGATCATCGGGCGCTCGGCGGACAGCAGCAGCTGCACGGCCTTGCGGATCTGGCCCGCATGGCCCTTGTCGACCGGCTTGTACGAGCGCATCTCGATCTCGCGCGGATACTCGTACAGGGCCTTCTGCATGCTGATGTCCTTCGGGATATCGACCAGCACGGGACCGGGACGGCCGGTACGGGCGATATAGAAGGCTTTCTTGATGGTCGCGGCGACGTCGCGCACGTCCTTGACGAGGAAGTTGTGCTTGACCACAGGCCGGGTGATGCCGACCGTGTCGCACTCCTGGAACGCGTCCTGGCCGATCGCGTGGGTCGGCACCTGGCCGGAAATCACCACCATCGGGATCGAGTCCATATAGGCGGTCGAGAGGCCGGTGACGGCATTCGTGACGCCCGGACCGGACGTGACGAGGGCCACGCCGACCTGGTTCGAGCTGCGCGAATAGGCGTCGGCCGCATGGATGGCCGCCTGTTCGTGGCGTACCAGGATGTGCTGGAATTTGTCCTGCTTGAAGATGGCGTCGTAGATATACAGGACCGCGCCGCCCGGGTAGCCGAAGACGTGTTTCACGCCCTCCTCCGCCAGACAACGGACCAGTATCTCAGCGCCCGTGATGGGAACTGCCGAATCGTGACTCATTACGTTTCCTTTCAAGACCCATAGGGAGATTGATCGGATGCTCGTTCCTGACGAGATACGTGTCACGCAACAGTGCTCATGCTTCCCTTCTTCCTGCGGTCACGTCGATCTTTCAGCCACCCGTAGATGACTTACGAACCGGCGCTGGGCGCAAACTCGTTCAGCGTGAGTTTCTGTGTGCGGAATGCGTGTCTCTCGCGCTTTTGGCGCGGGTTGGAGCAAACTGCCTACATGTGAAAGCGCGTCATGCGGGAGCGGCCTTGTGTGCCGGTCCTGCCTGACCGTGGGCTTCGGGGTTGCAAAGCGTTAGTTACATTACTGCGTTGCACCATTCTGGTCAAGTTAAAAAAGGATTTTCTTTTTCGAAATTTTCATATCGACACGCGGCGCGTGAAATGTTGCCGTGCTCAGGCATTCATCCCTTACCCAGCAATACAAGCGATCCCTAGATGACGAGTTGCCAGCTTGTCTTGCACAGGGCCAATGCCCGGATTTATCCCTCTTTTAGATTCCCTACTGCACTCATCTCCTCAAAGTTTCGAAAGAAAAAGGTACGCGACGCAATGAACTTGTGCGATGCACATTGCGCCGATCGTTCCTTTGCTGGCGATCTATCGTGTGTCCCGCCGCAGTCGGAATCGAGCAGAAGTGCCGCCCGTTGGTCATGCCAGCATTACAGCTTTTTATGTGAAGCCAAAGATGACAGATCCATTGCGTCGTTTGAAAGATCCCGTAATCAACGAGGACGGCAGCCTCAGTGTGCGCACTGTCCTGACGCCGACCAGTTTCAAGACGCGCGGCCTGGTGTACAAAGGTTCGAACAAGGTTGTTCCAGTCATATTTATTCCAGGAACGATGGGAACGAATCTGCGTGTCAGGCGCGATGTGAAGCTGCCGCCGGGTTACCCGCTCAAGCCGGGGGAGCCGGCCTGGCGGCCGCCGAACAATGATGCGGCTGCTTTGCTGTATGCGAACGAATGGAAGAAGCGAAGTCCGAGAGCACGCCAACTCCTCCTGCATCCAGACTATGTAGAAGTCGACGATACCGGCGACCTGGATATCCCTCACTGCCATCTCGAGCAGAGCGTCATGCGCGAGCGCGGCTGGGGCGAGATCTTCAATGGTTCGTACGGGAACCTGCTGTTCGAACTGCAGAGCCACCTTGAAATGACCTTTCGATTCGATGCGCTCAACCAGCGACACATCCGTACCCGCTGGAAGGAAGTCATGCAGGCCATGCAGAGCGAGCCGCTCCGGCGCTGGGGCGTGCGCTCGGTAGCGCCCCTGACGGAAAGCGAACTCGAAACATACGCCGGGTACCAGTACCCGATCTACGCCTGCGGCTACAACTGGCTCCAGTCCTGCGGCAAATCGGCCAGGCGTCTCGAGCGGCGCATCGACGAGATCGTCAAATGGTGGCGAACCCGCAAGCACGAATGCGACAAGGTGATCCTGGTTACCCATTCCATGGGCGGCCTGGTCGGGCGTGCCTGCGCCAAGCGCATTCCGGACAAGATCCTGGGTGTGATCCACGGCGTCATGCCGGCCTTGGGCGCGCCCCTGGCTTACCGCCGCCTGGCCTGCGGCACGGAATGCGACAACCCGGCGAACGATACGCTCGACAACTACAAGGCGGGTAAATTCGCCGACATCGCCGGCAGGCGGCCCGAGGATACGACGCCTGTGTTGTCTGTTGCGCCGGGGGCTCTCGAGCTGTTGCCGAACAAGCTCTACCCGCGGCCCTGGCTGCATGTCCGGGTGGCCCGGACTCCCGCACCGAACGCGCGGCGCGAGGCGACCAACGATTGCCTGAGCCTGCCGAACGAATCGCAGCCGAATCCCTACGATCTGTATCGCGACATGGATTCATGGTACGGATTGATCAATCCTGCTCTCACTAACCCCGCTGATCTGTACCAAGACTTGTTTGGGGGAGTTGGAAAAAGAGTCCGTGACGCCATCGACACCGCAGAAAAATTTCACGACTGGC
This sequence comes from Massilia sp. 01N410, assembly GCF_056399665.1. Classification (NCBI taxonomy): domain Bacteria; kingdom Pseudomonadati; phylum Pseudomonadota; class Betaproteobacteria; order Burkholderiales; family Oxalobacteraceae; genus Massilia; species Massilia sp. 01N410. Next base: position 156,404 of record NZ_JBFTRV010000006.1, read on the forward strand.
TGGCGGATTACTACCATCCCACAAGCTTTGCCTTTTACGGCGCGGACCAGGCTCATCCTGCATATGGCCAGATCCGCTGGGTGGCGCATGAGCCGTCCAACGGGCCACATGGGCCGGTAACGATGTCGAATATTCGAACGGCAAAATACCTGGGCCATGCGCCGGACGGCGCACGGACCGTACAGGTCGAAGGCAAACGCACCCTCACCTTCTCGGTCGAGCAACAGGAGTCGGCCGGTGACGACACGGTATCGCAACAGTCCGGCGCGGGCCCGGGCGGCAAGGTCAGGCAGTTGTTCGCCACCCAGGGCTACCGCCATCAGGAAAGCTACAAGCATCACGACGCTATCCTGCTGACCTGCTATTGCATCGCCAAAGTTGTCCAGGAACTCGGAAAGAATGGATAAAACGCGCAAGAAGACGCATCCATTGATCGGTGTCCTGGCGACACTCTACGGGATTTATCTTCTTTACGGCATAGGGGCTGCAATGATGGACCGCTATTCGGTGGCAAAACTGACGCAACAGATGAAGACGGCCTGCATCGGCAGGTTCCTGATCGATCTGCCGCAGTCCATGGACTTTTCCTACGGCCGCGCATACATGAAAGGATTCTGGATTTCAGCCCAGGAGGAAACCCAACAGGAGTTTGAAGCACGGGTCTTGGCAAGACAAAAAGAAATAGAAGCCGAGCCAAACCAGCTCGGCCAGAAGAATCTGGAAGCCGCAGAGGATTATCAGAAAAATGGTTTTACCGGAAAGCTCTTCCGGTTCGGACGAAATTTGACGAAAGGCCAAGAAAACGGCAAACCGGTCGATTGGATCAACGTCAAACTGGAAGCCTATGTTCACGCCAAGGGAACGAGCTTCGACTTCATCGCCGATGATTACGATCCCAGTAAGATCGGCAACCTACCAATGCTTCTCGACCAGCTGAGGCTGGTACCGGCGAACGAAATACCCACTGCCGCCGGATTCTGCTTCGGCCCCGGCATCTTGCTGGACCCCTTACCAGCCGACTATACCGAAGGCGTGGTGATGTTTGCGGGCTTCAAGGATCATCCGGATCTAGCCTTGGCATTGAATACTCGCGCAGGAACAAAACCGGATAAGGAAGGACGCCTCGAGCGCGACACGGCTGTGGACGCGGAAATGCCTTTGTGGCAGAAGCCGCTCATGAATAAATTAAGGAAGGGCAAGCGAAGTATCAGCGGGATTGAAGGCGATGAAGTAGCGGAAAAATGGACAGAGCTGAATTTTGTACATACCTTCGGCTTCAACTGGGAAGTGAATGGCACGAGCGATAACGTCTTCGTCCCATTCATGCACCTCGAAATGTCGACCGGCCACCCCGTCAATGCAGGCGCCCGGCCCGTCATCAGCTTCCTGGGCGAAGAAGCCCTGATCCAGCTATGGGACAAGATCTCGTCCAGTATCCGGGTGCGTCCGACCAGTACCGCGCCGACGGCGAAACCTGAACAAGCACCCGGCTCCAAGCCGGGCGATACGGCATCTGCAGGAGACATTTGTCCCGAAACCGGCTGGTGGCAATGCAAGGATGGCAGAAAACGTGCTGAAGTGGCAGGAGGCCAGCGCCAGTTCCTGAAAAAAGGCCAACGCATGCCACAGGCGCTGCTGCTCCAACCACAGAAGCTGTGGGACAAGCTCCGCAGGGAACAGTCGAGCTACCAACTTGACCAGCCTACCTGCTGGATGCTCCTCGATCGAAGAAATCAAGCACGGGTAGTACCGGCAATCCAGCTGGCGGAGCCGGGGCTTTCAAAAGAAAGCATCCATGTGCCTGCCACAAGCCAAACCGCTCCCACGACGCCGGTCGGGAACTTCGCTGCCACCGGCGCTCCCTGTCCGGCAAGCGGTTGGTGGCGTTGCGAGGATACAGAAGCGCTCGACGGCACCCGATGGTTCGCAAGGGACGAACTGCTGCCCCCTGCAAGCTTCCAGGTCGCGCGCTCCAGATTCCGGATAGGGGCGGCAGCCGCCGACGTATTCCAGCGCCGCAGCCGGTGGCAATTGGTAAGGCAAGCACCCGACCGCGGTAGCGAAGAGACCTCTTCATCATCTCGTCTTGAGGCCGGCAAGGTTCGAAGCAAGGGCCTTGGCAAGAACACGAGAAATTGAAGCGGAACCAAATAAGCTTGGCCAGAAGAATCTGGAAGCCGCAGAGGATTATCAAAAGAATGGCTTTATCGGAAAACTCTTCCGTTTCGGGCTCTCGTCGACAAAAGGCGAAGAAAATGGCAAGCCAGTCGACTGGATCAACGTAAAACTGGAAGCGTATGTCGATGCGGGCAAGGCCTCATAAACGTCATGCTCCCGGGCAGACTTTTACACCTCGCAGTTGCGTCTCCCTGACGATCCTGCCCAAGCGTATCCACGGGCCGTCCGGGGTCAGGCAACCCCGTTCATGCCGAACTCGCGGCATCCCGCCCGCTCGCGCAGGCGCGCCACATACGCTTCGATGGCCGGATAATCGGGACGTGCCATCGGCGTCATCAGCCAGCGGTTGGTGGACAGCCCCAGCACCACGTCGGCCAGCGTGAATTCCGGGCCGGCGGCAAAAGCGCCGGTCTTGTCGAGCTGGCGCTCGAGGATGCCCATGTGCCGGTGCCATTGCGCCACGCTGGCCTCGACCTGGGCCGCATCGGCGTGGGCCGGGCTGTTGCGCACCAGGGCCATGAAGGCGTAGCGCCAGGCGTTGTTGAGATCGGTCGCCTGCCAATCCATCCACTGCTCGACCCTGGCCCGCGCGGCTGGTTCCGCAGGCAGCAGCGACTCGTTCTTGCCGTAACGCCCGGCCAGGTAGCGGCAGATCGTGTTCGATTCCCACAGGACCAGGTCCGCATCGACGATCACTGGCACCATGGCATTCGGGTTTATGGCGAGGAATTCCGCCTGCTGGGTGGACTGGAAACCGCTGCCCCAGTCTTCGCGGATGAATGGAAGATCCAGTTCGGCGCAGGTCCACAAGACCTTGCGAACATTGATCGAGCTTGCCTTTCCCAGGACGCGCAATGTGTTCATTCTTCTATTTTACAGTGCGCTCAGCCGTAATTTTTGCTAGCATTCGAAGGTTTTCCGACCCTTCATCGCATGGCCACTGACAAAGAACTAAACGACTTCCTCGAGAGTGTCGAGCGGCGCGCCTTCAAGCAGGCTGCGTACGCGGTCCGCAAGGACGAGGCAGCGCTGGACATCGTTCAGGACGCCATGATCAAGCTGGCCGAAAAATACGGCGACAAGCCGCTGGCCGAACTGCCGATGCTGTTCCAGCGCATCCTGCAGAACACCATCCTCGATTATTTCCGCCGCGAGAAGGTCCGCAACACCTGGATCAGTCTGTTCGGAAGCCTCGGGCGGCGGGATGAGGACGATGAAGACTTTGATATACTCGCCTCTTACGAGGCCGAGGAAGGGACCGCCGCCGCCGAGTCGAGCGCGGACCAGGTCGAACGCGCCGAAACCCTGCGCCTGATCGACGAGGAGATACAAAAGCTCCCGGCGCGTCAACGGGAAGCCTTCCTCATGCGTTACTGGCAGGACATGGACGTGGCCGAAACGGCCGAAGCGATGGGGTGCTCCGAGGGCAGTGTAAAGACACATTGTTCTCGCGCCACGCATGCCCTGCAGAAAGCCCTGGGGGCCAAGGGAATTAAACTATGAACACCGACGACATCAACCTGGCGTACAAAATCCGCCATGCGCTGAACGAAAACCTCGATAACCTGCCGGCCTCGACCACCGATCGGCTGGCGGCTGCACGCGCCCTTGCCCTGTCGCGCAAGAAGGCCGACGCGCAGGCGCCGGTTCGCGGCCAGCAGAAGCGTCCGCTGTTCGATGTCCGCTCGCTGTTCTCGATGCAATGGGTGGCGCGCGCCGCCGTGGTCGCCCCGCTGCTGGCGATGGTTGCCGGCATGGTCGGCGTCTACCACGTCGAGCGCGAGCAGCGCGTGGCCGAGCTGGCGGACCTGGACGCCGCCGTGCTGTCCGACGACCTGCCGCTCACCGCCTACACCGACCACGGCTTCAACGCCTACCTGGCCCAGCAACAGCAGCAAGCGCCGCAACGCGCACAGTAAGGCCCAGCTTTGATGACGGCAAACAAGGGTAAAGTCGCTGCCGCCGGCGCCGCCGCCGCATTCGCCGCCATCGTGCTGCTGTTCAGCCATCAGCACGAACTGTTCGGCACGCCGGACGCGGGCAACGCCACGCCTGCTAGCGCCGCCGCCGATGCCACCGCCCATCCCGCCAAGCCCGGGACTGTCAACGCCCACAAGACCGGCGACAAGCCGCTGTGGCGCTCGCTGAGCCCGGCCCAGCAGGTGGCATTGCAGCCGCTGCAGGGCGAATGGGACCAGATGGACGGTGTGCGCAAGCAGAAATGGCTGCAGCTGGCCAACCGCTTTGCCAGCATGAAGCCGGAAGAACAGCAGCGCGTCCATGATCGCATGCGCGAATGGGCCAAGCTCACGCCCGCCCAGCGCGAACTGGCGCGCGAAACCTATGCGCGTGCGCGCAAGATCGCGCCGGAACAGAAAACCGCGAGCTGGGAAAGCTACCAGCAACTGCCCGACGACCAGAAGAAGAAACTGGCCGCCTCGGCCGCCGGCCGCAAGTCGACCTCGGTGGTGCCGAGCCAGACCAGCGGCAAGGCCGTGGCGCCGCTCGGCCAGGGCGCGACCTCCTGTCCTGCCGGGACCGTCAAGAACGCCGTTTCCGCGACCCCGCCCTGCGTGGCGGTGCCGGCGACGCCGCAGCAGCCGGTGCCCGCACCGGCGACGCCGCAACCGGCCCAGCCCGCCCAGCCGGCCAATCCGCCCCAGCAGGAAAAGCCGGTGCCGGCCAACTGGGGCATTACTCCGAACAACGCCTGAGTCCAGCTTCGAGCCCGATCCGATGAGCGACACCGCCAGCAGCACCCCGACCGTCAAGCGCCGCCTGATCGTCATGGTCTACGAGACCTTCCTCCTGCTGGCCGTCGAGATGCTGGCCGTCGCCCTCTACCTGCTCGTCACGCGCAACAGCCACGCGCCGCTGGCCCAGCACGGCCTCAAGCTCTTCCTTTTCCTGGTGACCGGCGCCTACTTCGTCTGGTGCTGGACCGACAGCGGCCATACGCTGGCGATGAAGACCTGGCGCCTGCGCCTCACCAGCGACGGCCAGGCCCGCGTGCCGCTGCGCACAGCCGTGCTGCGCTACCTGCTGGCCTGGGGCTGGTTCCTGCCGGCGCTAATGGTCTGCGCCGCCTTCGGCCTGCACGGGAAGACCGAAATCTCGGCCGCGATCGCCGTCGGCGTCGTCGCCTGGGGCCTCACGGCCTTCCTCGACAAGGACCGCCAGTTCCTGCACGACCGCCTGGCCGGCACCCGCCTGGTGCAGCTGCCGAAAGCGAACGCCAAGCCGGCCGCCGATACGGCCCAGGCCGCGGGCGCTTAAGAGCGTCCAACAAACCCCTCAGGGCAAGGCACACCGTCGAAGACAGTACGCTAGTACGGCGAGACGATGCAACGCAGCCATGGGGGCGTTTGTCGGACGCTCTAAAACTTCTCGCTATCCTTCAGGTAACGCCACTGCCCCAGCGGCAGGCTGCTGAGCGCCACGCGGCCGATGCGCAGGCGGCGCAGGGCCGTCACCTGCAGGCCGACTTCCCCGCACAGTGCCTCGATCTGGCCCGGGACGATGCCCTTGCCGGCGAAGCGCAGCCGCGCCTCGCTCTGCCAGCTGGCCTTGATCGGCGCGTTCGGGCGGCCGCCCCGGTTCAGGCGCGCCAGGCCATCCTCGGCGATGGCGCCGGTGACCTCGGCCACGTATTCCTGTTCGATGCGGTCGCCGTCCTCGCCCAGCTTGCGCAGCACGCGCCAGTCCTGGCTGAACACGACCAGGCCGCTCGCCATGGCTTCCAGCGGCATCGCCGGCGTCAGCTTGGTGAGGTGGCGCTTGAGCACGCGCTGGCCCTTCCCGGCGTCGAACACGGTGTCCAGCTGCAGGGAATCGAGCGCCGCCTTGCCGTGCAGGCCGGCCGGCTTGTGCAGCAGGATGGTGACCGGCGGCGGCTCGACCGGCGTCGCGCCCGGCAGCAGCACGACCTGCTGGGCGGACGTCACGCGCGTGGCCGGGTCGTCGACCGTTTCACCGTCGACGCTGACCCAGCCGCCGGCGATGTAGCGCTCGGCTTCCCCGCGCGAGCAGGGAAGGATTTCGGCCACGCGCTTGGCGAGGCGGATGCCGTCTTCGGTCATTGGAAGAAGTCCTTGAACGCGGCGATGGTCTTTTGCACGTCCTCTTTGCTGATGTCCAGGTGGGTTACCAGGCGAGTGTGGGTGCCGATCGAGGCGCGGATGCCTTGCCTGGCCAGGTGCTCGCGCAGCCCGGCCACGGCGGCTTCCGGAATCTCGACGTAGAAGATATTGGTTTGCGGCGTGGTGACACGCAGCTGTTCGATCCCGGCCAGGCCGCTCGAGAGGTCGGCGGCATTCTGGTGGTCGTCCGCCAGGCGCTCGACGTTGTGCTCGAGCGCGTACTGGCCCGCGGCGGCGATCACGCCGGCCTGGCGCATGCCGCCGCCCAGCATCTTGCGCCAGCGCTTGCCCTGCTCGATGAAGGCCTTGGGGCCCAGCAGCACCGAACCGACCGGCGCGCCGAGTCCCTTCGACAGGCAGACCGAGACGGTGTCGAAGCCTTCGACTGCTGCGCGCAGGCTGATGCCGTTCTTGACGGCGGCGTTGCAGACGCGGGCGCCGTCCAGGTGGGTGGCCAGGCCCTTGTCGTGGGCCAGCCTGGTTGCGGCGAGCACGTAATCCTGGGACAGCACGCGGCCGCCGATGGTGTTCTCGAGCGCCAGCAGGCGCGTGCGCGCGAAGTGCATATCGTCCGGCTTGATGTAGGCCGCGATGTCGGACAAGGCGATCGAACCGTCCGCCTGGTTGGCGATCGGCTGCGGCTGGATACTGCCCAGCACCGCGGCGCCGCCGCCTTCGTACTTGTAGGTGTGCGCTTCCTGGCCGACCAGGTATTCGTCGCCGCGGCCGCAGTGGGTCATCAGCGCGATCAGGTTGGTCTGGGTGCCGGAGGCTGCGAACAGGCCGGCCTCGTAGCCGAACAGCTCGGCCGCGAAGTCCTGCAGGCGGTTGACGGTCGGGTCGTCGGCATACACGTCGTCGCCGACGGCGGCCGCAGCCATTGCGGCCCGCATCGCGCTGGATGGTTGGGTGACGGTGTCGCTGCGCAGGTCGATCCAGTGTTCGTGTCGGTCGCTCATGAGTCTCTGGCTATCAGTCGTTGGTGGAGACGGCGGGTTCGCCGGTATAGAAGCGCTGGGCCATCTCGTCCAGGCCCACTTCGGCCAGCACCTGCTGCAGGCGCTCGGCGGGCCGCTTGCGCGGCAGGTTTTTATACGTGGCGACGATCAGCTCGTTCTTCATCGAGTGCTCCCAGCCCACCAGTTCCGTCACCGTCACCTGGTAGCCGTGCGCCTCCAGCTGCAGGCAGCGCAGCACGTTGGTGATCTGGCTGCCGAACTCGCGGGTGTGGATCGGGTGGCGCCAGATCTCGGTCAGCGCGCTGCGGCCCAGGTCCTTGCCCTTGTTCTTGCGCAGCACGGATGCCACTTCGGCCTGGCAGCAGGGCACCAGCACGATGTGCTTCGCCTTCTTCTTCAAGGCGAAGTCGATCGCGTCGTCGGTCGCGGTATTACAGGCGTGCAGCGCGGTGACCACGTCGATGGCCGCGGGCAGCTTGCCCGAGTCGGTCGACTCGGCCACCGACAGGTTCAGGAAGGACATGCCCCCGAACTGGAGTCTCGCCGCCAGCTCGGTCGATTTCTGCACCAGCTCTTCGCGGGTTTCGATGCCGTAGATGTGGCCGCCCTCGCCCGCCGCCTTGTTTTTAAAGAGAAGGTCGTACAGGATGAAGCCGAGGTAGGACTTGCCGGCGCCATGGTCGACCAGGCTCACGCCATGCTTGCTCTCGCCCTGCTTTTCCAGTACGTCGCCGACCAGCGGCTCGATGAACTGGACCAGGTGGTAGACCTGCTTGAGCTTGCGGCGGCTGTCCTGATTCAGCTTGCCGTCGCGGGTGAGGATGTGCAGCTCCTTGAGCAGCTCGATCGACTGCCCGGGCTTGACCTCGGGGAGGAGTTCATAAACCGACTGCGCGGCCGGCGCCGGCTTCTTCGGGGCGCCTTCTTTTTTAGCTTGCTTCATCTATCCAGGCCGTTTGTATGGCTTCCAGCACGCGCTCGCCGCCGCGCGCGCGGTCGTCGTCGAAGCCTTCCAGCCCGACGACCCAGTTGTGCAGATCCACGAAGCGCACCGTGCGCGGGTCGACGTCCGGGTAGGTCTCGTACAAGGCCTCGGCGATGGCGGCGACGTCGGTCCACTTCATGGCAATCTCCAGTTCAGGCGATCAGTGATTCTCTGCGGCGTGGTTGATCGTGTATTTCGGGATCTCGACCACCAGGTCCTCATCGGCGATGATGGCCTGGCAGGACAGGCGCGAGTTCGGCTCCAGGCCCCAGGCCTTGTCCAGCATGTCCTCTTCCTTTTCTTCCTGCTCGTTCAGCGAGTCGAAGCCTTCGCGCACGATCACGTGGCAGGTGGTGCAGGCGCACACGCGGTCGCAGGCGTGCTCGATCTCGATGTCGTTTTCGAGCAGCGTGTCGCAGATCGACTTGCCGCTCTGGCCTTCGAGCACGGCGCCTTCGGGGCAGAAGACGGGATGGGGGAGGATGACGATTTGTGGCACTTCTTTTACCTCGTTTGTTTTATTGCTTGACGTGGGCACGGGGTGCCCACGATCCATCACACCTGATCCAGCGATTTACCGGCCAGCACCTTGCGCACACTCTTGTCCATGCGCCGCGCCGCGAATTCCTCGGTGCCGTGGGCCAGCGCCTGTACGGCGTCGTGCAGCTTGTGCTGGCGCTCGTCCACGCCGAGCGCCTCGTCGGCCGAGCGGGCCAGCGCGTCGCGCACGCCCTGCTCCAGGGTCGCCACCGCGGCGCGTTCCTCGTCGTTCAGCAGGTCGGCGTCGGCGTCCAGCGCCGACTGCGTGGCCAGCAGGATGCGCTCGGCCTCGACCTGTTCTTCGCGCAGCGCGCGCGCCACCATGTCGACTTGCGCGGAGTTGTACGAATCCTGCAGCATGCGCGCGACTTCGTCGTCACCCAGGCCGTAGGACGGCTTGACGGTGATGTGCGCCTCGACGCCCGAGCGGGTCTCGCGCGCCGACACCGACAGCAGGCCGTCCGCATCGACCTGGTAGGTCACGCGGATGCGCGCCGCGCCGGCCGCCATCGGCGGGATGCCGCGCAGCTCGAAGCGCGCCAGCGAACGGGTATCTAGCACCAGCTCGCGCTCGCCCTGCACCACGTGCACGGCGAGGGCCGTCTGGCCGTCCTTGAAGGTCGTGAACTCCTGGGCGCGGGCGCAGGGAATCGTCGAGTTGCGCGGGATGATCTTCTCGACCAGGCCGCCCATGGTCTCGATGCCCAGCGACAGCGGGATCACGTCCAGCAGCAGCCAGTCGTCGCCCGCCGCGCGGTTGCCGGCCAGCAGATTGGCCTGGATCGCGGCGCCCAGCGCCACCACCTTGTCCGGGTCGATGTTCGCGTGCGGGATGGTCTTGAAGAAGTCGCCCACCGCGCGGCGCACGTGCGGCATGCGGGTCGCGCCGCCCACCATCACGACGCCGTCGACGTCTTCGACGCTGACGTTCGCATCGCGCATGGCCTTGCGCACCGCGTTCATGGTCTTGGCGATCAGCGGCTGGGTGATCTCGGCAAAGGTCCTGGCGCTCACCAATACCTGCACGATCTCGCCCGACTTCAGGATCGCCTCGACAGTCGTCTCTTCGTTGGTCGACAACAGTTCCTTGGCCTGGCGCGCCTTGACCATCAGGGTCGCCGTGTCTTCGTCGGACAGCGGCGCGAGGCCGGCCTGCTGGGTGATGTGGCAGAACAGGCGCTGGTCGAAGTCGTCGCCGCCCAGGGCCGAATCGCCGCCGGTCGACAGCACTTCGAACACGCCTTTCGAGAGCTTGAGGATCGAGATGTCGAAGGTGCCGCCGCCCAGGTCGTAGACCGCGAACACGCCTTCCTTGCCGTGGTCCAGGCCATAGGCGATGGCGGCCGCGGTCGGCTCGGACAGCAGGCGCAGCACGTTCAGGCCGGCCAGCTGGGCCGCATCCTTGGTCGCCTGGCGCTGGGCGTCGTCGAAGTAGGCCGGCACGGTGATCACGGCGCCGACCAGTTCGTCGCCGAGGGCGTCTTCGGCGGTCTGGCGCAGGGTCGCCAGGATCTGTGCCGAGACTTCCACCGGGCTTTTCACGCCGGCCACGGTCTTGACCTGCACCATACCAGGAGCATCGACGAAGTCATACGGCAGGTTCTCGACGTGCGCGATGTCCTTCAGGCCGCGGCCCATGAAGCGCTTCACGGAGACGATGGTGTTCTTCGGATCGGTGGTGCGGGCCGCCATCGCTTTGTAGCCGATGTTGGCGTGGCCGTTCGGCAGGTAGCGAACGATCGATGGCAGCAGCGCGCGGCCGTCTTCGTCGCTCAGCACTTCGGGAATGCTGGAGCGGACGGTCGCGACGAGGGAGTTGGTGGTGCCCAGGTCGATGCCCACCGCCAGCCGGTGCTGGTGCGGTGCGGTCGACATGCCGGGTTCGGAAATCTGCAGTAGTGCCATGGTCGTGTTACCTGTTTGTTTTTATGTACCGCGCTGCGCTGGCCTGCCGGGCCACTTGGTGTGGCGCTTCGTGCCCACGTTATGATTCGAGCGCTTCGAACGCGTAATGCAATTCGTCGGCGAACTTATCGAGGAACATCAGCGCGCGCACGCCCTGCGCGGCCTGGCCGTAGTCGCCGGCGTCGAGCAGCTTGCCGACCTGGGCCAGCCGGCTCTTCTTCTCGCTGCGTACCTGAGCGTCCAGTTCGTCCAGCGCCTCGGCATCCTTGCTTGCTCTCGCATCGCCGAGGGCCTCGCGCAGTTCCATCTGCTGCATCAGGAAGTCCATCGGCATCGCCGTGTTGGACTCGGTCTGCAGGTCGACGCCGTTCAGCTCGCACAGGTAGCGCGCGCGCAGCATCGGCTTGCGCAGGGTCTGGTAGGCCTCGTTGGCGCGGGTCGCCCACTGCATCGCGACGCGCTTCTCGGCGTCGCTGGCGTTGACGAAGCGGTCCGGGTGGACCCGGCCCTGGACTTCGCGGTAGGCCGCATCCAGGGCGTCCATGTCGACGTCGAACCTGGCCGGGAGTTGGAACAGCTCGAAGTGGTTCTGCATCGCGGGTCTGCTTGCCTCAGATGCGGAAGGATTCGCCGCAGCCGCAGTTGTCCTTGACGTTCGGGTTGTTGAAGCGGAAGCCTTCGTTCAGGCCTTCGCGGGCGAAGTCCAGTTCGGTGCCGTCGATATAGGGCAGGCTCTTCGGATCGACGAAGACCCTCACGCCGTGCGATTCGAAGATATTGTCTTCGTCCGCCGGCTCGTCGACATACTCCAGCTTGTAGGCCAGGCCGGAGCAGCCGGTCGTGCGCACACCGAAACGCAAGCCGACACCCTTGCCCCGGCGTTCGAGGTAACGGTTGATGTGCTTCGCGGCTTTTTCGGTCAGGGTGATTGCCATCAGTATTCTCCAGCTTGAATTACGTTTGCTGCTTCGGCAGGGTGGGCACGCCGCGCCCACCCTACGGATTTACGCCTGTTCGGTAGCGTGCTTGTGCTTGTAATCGGCCACGGCGGCCTTGATCGCATCCTCTGCCAGGATCGAGCAGTGGATCTTCACCGGCGGCAGCGCCAGTTCTTCGGCGATCTGGGTGTTCTTGATGGACAGCGCTTCGTCCAGCGACTTGCCCTTCACCCATTCGGTCACCAGCGAGCTCGAAGCGATCGCCGAACCGCAGCCGTAGGTCTTGAACTTCGCGTCTTCGATCACGCCGGCTTCGTTGACCTTGATCTGCAGCTTCATCACGTCGCCGCAGGCCGGGGCGCCGACCATGCCGGTGCCGACGTCGTCGGAGTTCTTGTCGAACGAGCCGACGTTGCGCGGGTTTTCGTAGTGGTCGAGGACTTTGTCGGAATATGCCATGTCAGTGCTCCTTGTATTCGTATGCGGTGATTAGTGTGCGGCCCATTGGATCGAATTCAGGTCGATCCCGTCCTTGTGCATTTCCCACAGCGGCGACAGTTCGCGCAGCTTGCCGACTTTCGACTTCAGCAGGTTGACCGCGAAGTCGATGTCTTCCTCGGTCGTGAAGCGGCCGATGGTGAAGCGGATCGAGCTGTGCGCCAGTTCGTCGCTGCGGCCCAGGGCGCGCAGCACGTAGGACGGCTCCAGCGAGGCCGAGGTGCAGGCCGAACCCGACGACACGGCGAGATCCTTGACCGCCATGATCAGCGACTCGCCTTCGACGAAGTTGAACGAGACGTTCAGGTTGTGCGGCACGCGGTGTTCCATGTCGCCGTTGATGTAGACCTCTTCGATCTCCATCAGGCCCTTGGCCAGGCGGTCGCGCAGCGCCTTCACTTTCACGATCTCCGCATCCATCTCTTCCTTGGCGATGCGGAAGGCTTCGCCCATACCCACGATCTGGTGGGTCGGCAGGGTGCCCGAACGCAGGCCGCGCTCGTGGCCGCCGCCGTGCATCTGCGCTTCCAGGCGCACGCGCGGCTTGCGACGGACATACAGGGCGCCCACGCCTTTCGGGCCGTAGGTCTTGTGCGCGGTGAAGGTCATCAGGTCGACCTTCAGGTCTTCCAGGTTGATGTGGACCTTGCCGGTGGCCTGGGCGGCGTCGCAGTGGAAGATCACGCCCTTCTTGCGGCAAAGTTCGCCGATTTCCTTGATCGGCTGGATCACGCCGATCTCGTTATTCACCAGCATGACGGAGACCAGGATGGTGTCCGGGCGGATCGCCGCTTCCAGCTGTTCCAGCGAGACCAGGCCGTTGTCCTGCGGCTCCAGGTAGGTCGCCTCGAAGCCGACGCGCTCCAGTTCGCGCACGGTGTCGAGCACCGACTTGTGCTCGGTCTTCACGGTGATGATGTGCTTGCCCTTCGTTTTATAGAAGTTGGCGGCGCCCTTCAGGGCCAGGTTGTTCGATTCGGTCGCACCCGAGGTCCAGATGATCTCGCGCGGATCGGCGCCGACCAGGGCGGCGACATTGGCGCGCGCTTCCTCGACCGCCGCCTCGGCGCTCCAGCCGTAGGCGTGGCTGCGCGAGGCCGGATTGCCGAACTGCTCGCGCAGGAAGGGAATCATGGCGTCGGCGACGCGTGGATCGATCGGCGTGGTCGCCGAATAGTCCATGTAGATCGGGAAATGCGGTGCAGTCTGGAAGCTCTGCTCGATTTTTTTGTCCAGGGGCGCGTTCATCAGTTCACTCCAATATGCTTTGCTTCGGTGTTGTCCGGCGACGCGTGGCGGTGCATCACCACCACGTTCTGTTCCTTCGATTCTTTTTGTTTCTGCTGCTCGACCAGGTCATGCAGGGTGACCGAATCGAGGTAATCGACCATCTTCGCGTTCAGCGTGGCCCAGAGTTCATGGGTCATGCAGCGCGTGCCGCTGGCGGCATCGGCGCCGTGGCAGTTTTCCTTGCCGCCGCACTGGGTCGCATCGAGCGGCTCGTCGACGGCGATGATGATGTCGGCCACGGTCACCTTGTCGGCGCTGCGCGCCAGGCTGTAGCCGCCGCCCGGGCCGCGCACCGACTCGACGATCTCGTGCCGGCGCAGCTTGCCGAACAGCTGCTCCAGATAGGACAGCGAAATGGCCTGGCGCTGGCTGATGCCCGACAGCGTGACGGGACCATTGCCCTGGCGCAGGGCAAGATCGATCATCGCGGTAACAGCAAAACGGCCTTTGGTGGTCAGACGCATCACAACCCCGGGTTGGTATCCAAACAGTGTTAAAATCTTGCTTCTCTTCAACGCCTCAAGTTCCTTTCCCGCATTAGCAAGAATAAAAACCTGATTAGTTGATTGAATTAGTCAAGTATAGCGCATTCGGCAGCCTTTGTCTTGGCGGCCCCAAAACCACCACACTCCCAAAATTCGGGGTCAGAGCACTTTTCCCGACAAAAGCTCACAGGCAATCGCCCCCCGTGTCCCCGGCACTTCCGCGCTGATACCGGCGCAATCGCGCAACGACGGTTCCAGAGAACATTTGATCGAAAAAGTGCTCTGACCCCGAATTAGGGACGCAGCAGTTGCATCGGGCCGAACAGCTTGTGCATGCCTTCGTGGCCGATGAAGCTCAGGTTGTAGGGGTGTTCGGCGTGGATCTGGGGGAAGCCTTCGGTTTCCGGTACTTTCTTCAGTTGCTCGGCGATCTTGCCCCACAGGACCAGGGTCGGCTTCGGCTCGCACTGCCCGAGCGCGGCGAAGACGGCGCGCTGGAACGGTAGCCAGGCGCGGGCGTCGACCACCGGGGCGACGTGCTTGCGGAATACCAGCGAAGCGTTCAGCAGCAGGAAGCCCCGCGCGACCAGCTTGTCCTGCAGCGCCGGCAGCGTCTGGATGAAAGCGCCTTCGCGGGCCGCTTTGGCGATCGGCGCCAGGGCCGCGCCGCCGGTGTCGGCCATGCTCAGCTGGCCGTCGGCCACCAGCAGCATCTTCATGAAGTTGCGCAGCGAGGTCGCGCGGTTGACCGGCTTCGACAGGCCGGTGTCCGACCACAGCCCGCCCACCGCGCCGTCCATGAAGCACACGCCGGTCGCGCTCTCGGGGCGCGGGTACGGCCCCTCGCCCACCAGCACGTAGCGCACCTGCCCCAGCGGCAGGGAAAAGGCCGCGAACAGCCGCCCGCCGGTCGGCAGGTAGTCGTCGGCGGCGAGCGCCGGCAGATAGGCCGGGTCGAGCGCAATCATGGCGCGCAGGCCGGCTTCCAGGTGCGGCCGCCACGAGGGGTCGGCAAGGTCGAAGGCATCGAGGATGGGCGCGGGGATCGCGGTATTCGGCATGGCTGGGCTCGGCAAGCTGAAAAGGGCTCAGATTGTAGCTTTTTTACGGGCCGTTCCGCGCGTCAACCTGGCGTCCGGGTTTCGCAAATCGGTGCATCATCGGCAGCATTTCGCAACCCAGGGAGACCCCCCATGCAAACGATCCAGGATGTGATGACCCGCGACGTGCAAAGCATCTCGCCGCAGGAAACGATACAGCGCGCCGCCCAGATGATGGATGAACTGAACGTCGGCTCGATCCCGGTGCTCGACGGCCAGAAGCTGGTCGGCATGATCACCGACCGCGACATCACCGTGCGCGCCACCGCCGCCGGCCAGGCGCCGGGCAGCACCCGCGTCGGCGACGTGATGAGCACCGACGTGCGCACCTGCTCGCCGCACCAGACCGTCGACGAGGTGCTCGGCCAGATGGGCGACGTGCAGATCCGCCGCGTGCCGGTGGTCGACCAGGCCTCGCATGAGGTGGTCGGGATCGTGTCGTTGGGGGATATGGCGACCAAGCACTCGGCCGGCGTCGACCACGCCCTGGAAGAGGTATCGAAGCCGTCGAGACCGGACCGCTCGACGGCCGGATCGCAGACCCGGCACTGAGCCGTCAATCGCCGGCCGGCGCGGGATTACTCCGCGTCCGGCTGGTTCGAAGGATGCGCCGCCACGAAGGCGGGAATCTGCACGCACAGCGCATTGATGCGCGAGATGTTCGGATAGATCGAGACATCGATGCCGTGGCGCTGCGCATTGAAGACCTGCGGCACCAGGAAGCAATCGGCGATGGTCGGCTTGTGGCCATGGCACAGCGGACCGGCGCTGGGGTCGCGCGCCAGGTGCTTTTCGAGCACCTCGAGGCCGCCGACCAGCCAGTGACGGTACCACTCCGCCTTCTTCTCTTCCGTCACGCCGAGATCGTGCACCAGGTAGCGCAGCACGCGCAGGTTGTTCACGGGATGGATGTCGCAGGCGATGATCTGGGCCAGCTCGCGCACGCGGGCGCGCTCGGTGGCGTCCTTCGGCATGATCGGCATCTTCGGATGGGCATCTTCGAGGTACTCGAGGATGGCCATCGATTGCGTCAGCGTGATGTAGTCGTCCTGAAAAGCCGGCACCAGGCCGCTCGGATTGATGGCGCGGTACTGCTCCTGCAGCTGTTCGCCGCCGCCGCGCAGCAGGTGCACCGGGATAGCATCGTACTGGAGCCCCTTCAGATTCAGCGCGATACGCACCCTGTAGGCGGCCGAGCTGCGAAAATAGGTATAGAGCTTCATTCCTTCCTCCCGTGATAGTGGGCGACCTCCTGGTCGATCGCCCCGAAAATGCTCGCGCCGGCCGCATCCTGCATTTCGATGCGGACCGTGTCGCCGTAGCGCAGGAACGGCGTCTGGGGCGCGCCCTGTTCGATCGTTTCATACATGCGCAGCTCGGCCAGGCAGCAGTAGCCGACGCCGCCGTTGGCGATGCTCGAGCCGTGCAGGCCGCCCTGCTTGTTCGACACCGTGCCGGAGCCGATGATGCTGCCGGCCGCCAGCTCGCGCGTCCTGGCGGCATGCGCGACCAGCTGGGCGAAGCTGAAGGTCATGTCCTCGCCCGCGTTCGGGCGGCCGAAGGGCTGGCCGTTCAGGGTCACCAGCAGCGGCAGGCAGAGCTTGCTGTCGCGCCAGGCCTCGCCCAGCTCGTCCGGCGTCACGGCCACCGGCGAGAAGGCGCTGGCCGGCTTCGACTGGAAGAAGCCGAAGCCCTTCTCCAGCTCCTTCGGGATCAGGTTGCGCAGCGAGACGTCGTTCACCAGCATCACCAGGCGGATCGCCTGCGCAGCCTGTTCCGGGCTCGCACCCATCGGCACGTCGCCGGTGACGACCGCCACTTCCGCTTCCAGGTCGACGCCCCAGTCCTCGGACAGCACCGCGATCGGGTCGCAGGGGCCGACGAAGGAATCCGAACCGCCCTGGTACATCAGCGGATCGTTGTAGAAGGACGGCGGCACCTCGGCGCCGCGGGCCTTGCGCACCAGCTCGACGTGGTTGATGTAGGCCGAGCCGTCGGCCCACTGGTAGGCGCGCGGCAGCGGCGAGGCGCATTCCTCTTCCAGGAAGGAGACGGCGTCCTGGGCCGTGCCCTGGTTCAGCTCTTGGTACACCCGCTGCAGTTGCGGCGCGACGCGGTCCCAGTCGTCCAGCGCGGCCTGCAGGGTGGGCGCGATGCCGGGGACGGCCTGGCAGGTGACGAGGTCACGGCTGACGACGACGAGAGTGCCGTCGCGGCCGCCGGTTTTCAGAGTGGCAAATTTCATGAGATTCCTCAGCGACAAATATTGCCGTAATTAAAAATGAAAACGTACTATCATACAAACAATATTTTTCGACCTATTTATCGGACTATCTGATGAATCCCACCCTGCGCCAGATGCGCGCCTTCGTCGCTGTGGCCAAGACTGGTAACTTTACGCTTGCTGCTCAATACATGCACGTGACACAGTCAGCTTTGTCCGGTTTGATCAAAGAACTAGAACAAACACTTGGCGCGAGGGTGATTGATCGCAGTACGCGTCGAATCGCACTGACGGAAATGGGCAAGGAGCTCTACCCCCTATTCAGCCAGATGATCGACGATCTCGACCGTGCGCTTGCTAACGTTGCGGATCATACACAACTCAGGAAGGGTATCGTCCGAGTCGCGGCGCCCCAGCTGATGGCATGTACCCTGTTGCCCCAGGCCATCGCCGCCTGGCGAGTGCGCCACCCCGAAATCAAGGTCAGCCTGGCCGACAGCGGGGTCGAGCAGGTCGGCGCGCGGGTGCTGTCCGGCGAGGTCGACTGCGGCATCGGTCCCGAGCGCGACGACACCCCGGAACTCGAAGCGCGGCCGCTGCTCGAGATGCCTTTCGAAGCCGTGCTGCCGCCCGGCCATCCGCTCGAGAGCCGCGGGCAGCTGACCTGGAACGACCTGGCCGGCTATCCCTTCATCTCGCTGCGCGGCCAGTTCACCGAGCGCCTGCTGGCCGATATGGACGGGTCCCTGCGCGAAGCGACCCTCAAGCCCGAGCACGAGGTGACCTTCATGACGACCGCGCTGGCGATGGTGGCGGCCGGCCTCGGCGTGACGATCTGCATGCCTTATGCGTCGGCCCTGGTGCGGCGCCACGGCCTGCTGACCCGGCCGCTGGCCGAGCCGGTACTGACACGCCGCTTCTTCATCTATACGCGCGGACAGCGCTCGCTGTCGCCGGCGGCCGAGGCCTTCGTCGCCTTCTTCCTCGATTACGTCGGCAAGGGCTTGCCCCGGTAAGCGCTAGAATGGCGGGATGTCCCATAACACCATCGACATCAACCGGACCATGAAGCGCTTCGACAGCCACGCCAGCGTGTGGCTGTTCGGCTATGGCTCGCTGATCTTCAAGGCCGACTTCCCCTTCCTCGAACGCCGTCCGGCCCACATCGCCGGCTGGACCCGGCGCTTCTGGCAAGGCTCGCACGACCACCGCGGCACCGAGCCGGCGCCCGGGCGCGTGGTGACCCTGGTGCCGGAAGCCGGCGCGCTCTGCCACGGCATGGCCTACCTGGTCACGCCGGAGGAATTCGCCCACCTCGACTACCGCGAAAAGAACGGCTACCTGCGCCTCGCCACCGACATCCATTTCGAGGACGGCGGCTCGGCCGAGGGCCTGGTCTACATCGCCACCCACGAGAACGCGGCCTACCTGGGCCCGGCCAGCGAGCGCGAGATCGCGCGCCAGATCGCCGGCGCCCGCGGACCGAGCGGACCGAACAGCGAGTACCTGCTGGAGCTGGCCAGGGCCCTGCGCGAACTGGGCAAGCCCGACGAACACGTGTTCGAGATCGAGCGCCACCTGGTAGCGTTCCACGGCTGATCCTGCGCCCCGATTCCGGCGTCTGTGGTCTAATCGCCGCATGCAACCAGCACCGACACGGCCGCCGTCAAGCGACGAACTCGACGAGGACACCCTCGCCTTCGTGCGCCGGGTATTCGGCTTCGCCCGCGCCGGCGAGGCCGCGGAACTCGCCACCCTGCTGGGCCAGGGCCTGCCGCCGAACCTGCGCAACGAGCGCGGCGACAGCCTCCTGATGCTGGCCTGCTACCACGGCCACCACGATGCCGCGAAAGTCCTGCTGGACCACGGCGCCGATCCGGACCTCATGAACGATGCCGGCCAGGCCCCGCTGCACGGCGCCGCCTTCAAGGGAGATCTGCGGATCGCCATCCTGCTGCTCAGCCATGGCGCCCAGGTCGACACCGCCGGCCCGAACGGCAAGACGACGCTGATGTTCGCCGCCATGTTCAACCGCGCCGACATCGCCCGGCTGCTGCTGGCGCGCGGCGCCGATCCCTTCCGGCTAGATGCCGACGGCAATTCCATGCTCGACGCGGCGCGCAGGATGGGGGCCGCCGACACCATGGAGCTGATGGCCGCAAGCACCAACGAAAGATAATCAGGCCGAAGGCATCGGACAGATACGATCGCGCCCGCCCTGCTTGGCCTCGTACAGCATGGCGTCCGCGCGCAGGAACAGCGCGTTCTCCGTCTGGCAGGCCGGATAGGCGGCCATCCCGCCGCTGAAGGAAAAGCGCCGCACGTCGCCCGAACGCACCTCGAAAGGCAGCAGACCGAAGGCCTGGCGCATCGCATTCAGCCGGTGCCAGCCGCGCTCCAGTGTGCAATCCCAGAACACGATCACGAATTCCTCGCCGCCGAAACGGCTGAGCAGGTCGCGCTCGCCCAGGTGGGATGCCAGGCAGACCGCCAGGCGCTTGATGACGATGTCGCCAAAATAATGGCCCCAGCTATCGTTGATGGTCTTGAACTTGTCGATGTCGATCACGCCGAAGGCCATCGGACACTCCTCGCGCGCCGCCTGGCGGATCAGTTCCTGGGCCTTCTTCTGCAGGCCGACCTTGTTCAGCAGGCCGGTCGCGCGGTCCTTGGCAATCAGGTCCTTGCTGATGCGGATCTTGCTGGCCCGGTTGACCAGCTGGGCGCACAGCAGGCCGGGGTCGCCTGCCGGCAACACCGCGTCGAAGCCGTTCGCCAGGGCGCGCTGCATCAGGGCGGCGTCCGGCTGGCGCTGCAGCAGCACGATCTCGCGCACCGGGTCGGCTTCGATGTTTTTCTTGAGTACGCGCGCCAGGGAATCGGTGCGCGCGAACTCGGCATCGCTGACCAGCACCAGGTCGGGCTGCAGCTCGCGCACCCGCAGGTGCAGGGTCTGGGCCTGATCGTGCGGGATCAGCTCGATGCGCGCCTGGCGCAGGCAATCCTCGTCGAATCCGCCGGCTTCTCCCAGGTGGAGCAGGCGTACCAGCTCGCCGCGCTTTTGCTGGACGAAGAGATTGAACAGCTTGTCGACCAGTACGTCGTTGGCGATCGGCTTTTCGGCATAGGCCAGGCAGTGGGAGTCGACCAGTTTCTGCTGCAGCAGGTAGCGGCCGCCCTGGCGCGAGCTCTGCAGGTAGACGTATTCGCGCCCCGGCGGCAGGCGCTGCAGCAGCTCGCCCAGCATCAGGGTCTTGCGCCTGTCCTGCATGTCGGCCTGCATATTGTGCAGGGCATCGAGATCGATCACGAACAGGCCGTTGCCGGCATCGCCCTCCACCGCCGCCACGAACTCGCTGACTTCGCTGAAGAAAGCCATGTCGAAGTCATATTTGTGGGCGTGGAGCCGCAACTCGGCAGCGTTGTCCTTGATGAAGAAACTCTGCGACAACAACAGCGCACGGTATTTGTAGAGCGGGACGTTGCTTGGCATGGGACCTGGTCTGTGTATCGGAATGCATCAGCAACACAAACATACAAGGATCCTAAGAAAAATTGTATAAAAAGGGAAACTTTTTTTATCAAATATGCATTCCGAATGACGGCGCAACAACACTCGGCTTGGTCCTCGTGCTTGATGCGATCACGCAAACTTGGTATTCAGGATAGCTATCGTCCCGTTGTGTACGGTGGCGTTTTATGCAGGAGTTCACGTGCAAGGACTCCTGCGAAGCCGCGAACAACACAATTCAGTCCATGGATGACGCTCGAAACAGCGTCAACAGGAACATCAAAGTTGAAATTCGAGATGGCATCGTAAGTATGGAATGCGTGAAGAAATAAGTTGACACGCCAATAAAGCAAATCCGCCCTCGGGCGGATTTGTTCGTTTACAGCGGCCCGCAGTCAGACCACGCCCTCGATCACCCGGCGTACCTGCAGCGCGCGTTCCTCGACGCTGCCGCTCACCAGGGTATACGGAATGCCGCGCGCCTCCAGGTCCTCCAGGACGAGCTGGTGGATGCGCCCGCGCCAGGCTTCGTTCTCGCGCGCGGCCTGCTCCTCATAGGGGATGTCGTCGGCACAGACGAAAGTATGCGCATAGCGCTCGCGGCATTCGTCGGCGCAGCGCAGCAGCTCGGGCGGGACCGGCTTGCCGACCTGGCCGAATTCCAGGCCCAGCAGCAAGGTGGTCAGGGCATTCGTGTCGACGAACAGGTAGCACCTGGCGTAGGGCATCTGCTCGTCCTCGGCCTCGCGGTGGCGCAGGGCGATGTCGACATAATCGCCGGCATCCAGCTGGCCTTCCTTGTCTTCCCAGATGTAGCGGCCGATCTCGGGCACGGCCACGCTGCCGTACTGGCGCGCCAGGTATTCGCACAAGGTCGATTTGCCGGTCGATTCCGCACCGACAAACACCACCCGCCTGATCCGGCCTGCTGCGCTGCCCTGCTCTTCCATATGAATCCCGTGATCGTAATGAATTACTTGCATCCCAGAAAGATGCGAGGCGCCATCCTAACTCAAAACAGGTCCATCTGCGGGCTCGCCTTGGCCTTCCCGCCCTGCGGCTTGCCGCCCGCCTCGGCCGCCGGCACGCCGCCGAACAGGTCGAGCTGGGTGACGTCCTCGTCGCGGCGCTGGCAGGCCGCGGCCGAGGGCACCACCAGCGGGCGGCGGAACTGCGTGCCGTCCATCTTGCTGAAGCGGCCATTAAAGCCGTCCATGCCGAGCCGCTTGACCGCCTTGGTGAAGCGCTGGCGGATCAGGTCGGCCCACACGCCTTCGCCCGTCATGCGCTTGCCGAAATCGCTATCGTATTCCTTGCCGCCGCGCATATCTTTCATGCGATTCAGGACGCGTTGAGCCCGGTCTGGAAAATGAGCGTACAACCATTGATGAAACAGCGGGTTGACTTCCCACGGCATGCGTAGCACGACGTAGTGGGCGCCGACCGCGCCGGCGTCCCTGGCGGCCTCGAGGATGCGCTCGATCTCCGGTTCCGTGATGAAGGGAATGATGGGCGCCACGCTGACGCTGACCGGGATGCCGGCTTCGGTGAGCGTGCGGATCGCGCGCAGGCGGCGTGCCGGCGCGGCCGCGCGCGGCTCGAGGGTGCGCGCGATCTCGCCGTCCAGGGTCGTGAGCGTGATCGCGGCCGCCGCCAGGCCCTTCTCCGCCATCGGCGCGATCAGGTCGACGTCGCGCTCGATCAGCGCCGACTTGGTGATCAGGCCATAGGGGTGCTTGCACTCGGCCAGCACCTGCAGCACTTCGCGCGTGATGCCGCGTTCGCGCTCGCAAGGCTGATAGGCGTCCGTGTTGACGCCGATGGCGATGCTTTCGGGCACATAGCCGGGGCGGGCCAGTTCGCGGCGCAGCAGGTCGGCCGCATTCACCTTGGCGAAGATGCGGCTTTCGAAGTCGAGGCCGGGCGACAGGCCGAGATAGCTGTGCGAGGGACGTGCGAAGCAATAGATGCAGCCGTGCTCGCATCCCCGGTAGGGATTGAGCGAGACATTGAAGGGAATGTCCGGCGATGCATTGCGGGTCAGGATGGTTTTGGCAAACTCATCCGTGACAATGGTCTTCGGCGCGGCCGGTCCTTCATCCTTCAGCCCCGGGACCGTCCAGCCGTCGTCGAAACGCTCGCGGCCGTGGACTTCGTAACGGCCCTGGAGGTTCGACACGGCGCCACGGCCCTTGTGCGGCGCGAGCGGCCGCGGGGGGATCATGACCTGGCCTTGCAATTCCACGTCTTCTGCCCAAGCTTGTTGGCGATTCACTATGGCGCTCCCGAGTACTGTATGGATATACAGTATCGTACACCTGCTTTATTGTTGGTTCAAGCGCGAAATAGACGGGATTGTTGTTCCACAAACCGATCGAATCCGTCGAGCAACGAAGTGTAGTGTTCAGGCCGGTTTTCGAGGCGGGACAGCGCATGCACGGCCGCTTCCAGCGACGACAGCTGGTCCGGCGCATGGGCCTTGCGAATCCGATAAGCCGAAGGCGGCAGTTCCTGCAGAGCCAGGCGCGGCAGGCACTGCAGCGCAGGGTTCAGGTAGAGCATCTTGCGACTCTTGCGCCAGGTGGCGTCGAGCAGCACCAGGCGCAGCGCCTCCGGCTGCGCCAAGCCGGCAGGATCGAGCGGCGGCGGCGCCGGCAGGCCGAGCGCGGCTTCGCCGGGGGTGTGCGGGTACAGCAGCAGCGGCCTGCGTCCGTCCGCATGCAGGGCCGCGTCCAGCTCGGCGGCGGCAAACGCCTCGCCGACCAGCAGCCGGCTCGACGGCAGGGACAGGTGCAGCAGCCGCGCGCTGTTCTTGGCGTGATGCACCTCGAGCGGATGTTGCAGGACCAGCAGCTCGACACGGCTGGCGAGCGGCGCCGCGAAGCCGCAGATGCAGGCGCTCCGCGCGCGCAGGCAGGCGGCGCAGGTGGCGCGCCGGGAAGCTGAAGGTGTCATGGGCGGCGATTGTACTCTCCGCCCGGCGGACGAAACATCAAAAACTGCCGCCCACCCGCTCCCCGCGCGGCGGCATATTGTCCGGCTCCGGCACCGGGGGATCGTCCTTGCGCAGGGGCTTGAGCGCCCCGCTCCACCGCACCACCTGGTCGAGCATGGTCTCGACCGCGCGCTCGTGGTGCTCGGCCGGGTTGAAGGTGGTGAAATTCTCGAAGTCGGTGAACAGCGACAGCATCACCTGGGCGCGCACGTCGGCCACCATCAGCTCGCCCATCACCAGGCGCAGGTTCTCGATCGCGCGCGCGCCGCCCGCGCTGCCGTAGCCGACGAAGCCGGCCGCCTTGTTGTTCCACTCCTTGTACAGGTAGTCGATGGCGTTCTTCAGCGCGCCGGACGTCCCATGGTTGTACTCCGGCGTGACGAACACGAAGCCGTCGAACCCGGCGATCTTCGCCGCCCAGGCCTTCGTATGCGGCTGCGAATACTGGCCCATCGACGGCGGCACCGGCTCGTCCAGCAGCGGCAGGCCGAAGTCCGCGATGTCGACCAGTTCGAAGGCGGCGTCGCCGCGCGCGGCCGCGCATTCCATCACCCAGCGCGCCACGTCGGGCGCCTTGCGTCCGGGGCGGGTGCTGCCCACGATGATTCCCACATTGATCATGCTCCCCTCCATCCATGCGATTGGTGATTCATGGTGCCACGCGCCAGCCTCCCCCCAGCGCCCGGTACAGGTCCACGTGCGCCGCCAGCCAGCTGGCGCGCAACTGCAGCACGGCGGTTTCGGCGCTGAAGGCGTTGCGCTGGGCGTCCAGCTCTTCCAGGTAGGAGGAGTAGCCGTTGCGGTAGCGGTTGTGGGCGATGCGCAGGGCCTCGGCGGTGGCAACCCGGCGCGCCTCGGTCTGGTCGAGCTGCTCGCGCAGGCGCTGCACGGCCGTCAGCGCATTCTCGGTCTCGGCGAAGGCGTTGCGCACCACCGATTCGTAGGCGAACACGGCGCGGTCGCGCAGCGAGGCCGAGATCTCGGCCTGGGCGCGCAGGCGGCCGGCGTCGAACAGCGGCGCCAGCACGCTGCCGCCCACGCTCCACAAGGTGGTGCCGGCGCCCAGCAGGTCGGGCAGCGTGTGCGCATAGCCGCCGACCGATGCCGTCAGGCGCAGCGAGGGCAGCATCTGGTCGCGGGCGGCGGCCAGGCTGGCGTCGGCGGCGGCGATGGCCGCTTCCGCCTGGGCGATGTCGGGCCGGCGGCGCAGCAGTTCGGACGGCAGGCCCGGCGCGATGCCCGGCGCCCGCAGCGCGACCAGGCCGGCGCCGCGCGCCACCGGTCCCGGATTGGCGCCGGCCAGCAGGGCCAGGGCATTCTCCTGCTGGGTGATCGAGCGTTCCAGCTGGGGCACCACGGCGGCCGTGGCGCGGTACTCGGCCTCGGCCTGGGACAGTTCCAGGCGCGAGCTGTAGCCGACCTCGAACTGACGCTTCGCCAGCGCCAGCGACTGCTCGCGCGAGGCCAGGGTCTGGCGCGCCAGCGCCAGCTGGGCATCCAGGCCGCGCAGGTTCAGGTAGCCGGACGCGGTGCTGGCCGCCACCGACAGCGCGGTCGCCTCGGCCGCCGCCTGCTGGGCCGCGTAATCGAAGCGCGCCGCCCGGGTCGCGGCCTCCAGCCGGCCCCAGGGATCGATCTCGTAGGCCGCCTGCACGTTGCCGGTGACGCTGGTGGTTTCGATCGGCGTGCCGAAGGGGCCGATGCTGCGCGCCCGGGTCGGCCCCACGCTGACGGACAGGTTCGGGGCCAGGGCCGAGCGCGCCACCTGGATGCGGGCCTGGTATTCCTGCAGGCGCGAGCGCGCGCTGCGGAGGTCGCCGTTGCGCGCCAGCGCCTGGGCCACCAGGGCGTCCAGCGCCGGGTCGCCGAAGGCCCGCCACCATTCCTGCTCGACGGCGGCGTTCGGCCCCACCTGCAGGGGCGTGCGCCAGGCCGCCGGCACTTCCAGCGAGGACGCCGGCCGGTCCTGCACCTGGATGCGGCAGCCGGCCAGCAGCAGGATCGCCGCGCCGAAGGCGAACGATGCACGCACGGCCCGCCTCATCGCTGCTGCCCTTTCGGCGCGGCGGCGGGGGCACCGGTATCGATGCTGGCCACCACCGACATGCCAGGCCGCAGGCGCGCCGCCAGTTCCTGGTTGGGGTCGATGCTGATCCGCACCGGGATGCGCTGGGCGATCTTGACGAAGTTGCCGGTCGCGTTGTCCGGCGTGATCACCGAGAACTCGGAGCCGGTGGCCGGCGAGATCTGCTCGACGTGGCCGCGCATCTTCGCGTGGTTGAGGGCGTCGACGGTGAAGCTGACAGGCTGGCCCAGGCGCACGTCGGCCATCTGCGTTTCCTTCATGTTGGCCACCACCCACATGGTCTGCGGCACCAGGGCGGTCAATTGGGCGCCGGCGTTGACGAAGGCGCCCAGGCGCACCGTCACCTGGCCCAGCTGGCCGTCGCGCGGCGCCAGGATGCGGGTGTTGGCGAGGTCGATCTCGGCCAGGCGCACGGCCGCCTCGGCGTTGGCCACCGCCGCTTCCAGCGAGGCGCGGTTGACGTCCACGGTCTTGAGGCTCTGGCGCGAGATCTCGAGCGCGGCGCGCGATTGCGCGGTCTGCGCCACCGCCTGGGCGTGGGCGGCGCGGGCGGCGTCGCGCTCGCGCGCCGACAGCGAACCGTCGGCGGCCAGTTCCTCGACCCGGCGCAGGTCGGCCTGGGCGCGCTGGGCCTGGGCCGCCGCATTCGCCACCGCCGCCTGGTTCTGGGAGATGGTGGCGCGCGCGCTCTGCTGGCTCTGGGCGAAGTTGGCGAGCGCCGCGCGCTGGGTCGCCAGCTGGGCGCGCGCCTGCTCCAGGCGCTGGTTGTAGATGCGGTCGTCGATGCGCATCAGGAGCTGGCCCTGGCGCACATGCTGGAAGTCCTGGACGTCGACCTCGACGATGTAGCCGGACAGCTGCGGGCTGATGATGGTCACCTGCCCGCGCACGGTGGCGTTCTCGGTACTCTGGATGGTGCTGCGGAAGGGCGGCAGGTCCCAGGCGTACAGGACGATGAGGACGCCGATCAGGGCGATCAGCGCGAACACGGCGCCGCTGGCGATCACGTGGCGGTTCGATTTGTCCTGGGAAGCGTTGGTAGTGGTCTCGGCCATATTGTCGTCGTATTCAAAGGATCAGGTCGGGCGGATGGTGCCGTCGGCGGTCGGCTCGGGCGGTTCGCCGGCGGCGTTGGCGATCGGCGAGTCGGTCACCGTCTCGGGGGCGGACGACGGCGGCGGCGCCGCGGCGGGCGGCGCCACATAGGTCAGCCACAGCGCGCGTCCGAAGATCCAGGCCGCCAGCAACGCGGCGAGGATGGAGATCGCCAGGAACACGTCGTTGTAGGCGAGGATGTTGGCTTCGCGGGTGACGGTCTGGCCCAGCACCGCAATGCCCTGCCGCGTGCGCGAGGACGGATCGGCCAGCACCCGTCCATAGGCCGCCGCGCCCTGCTGGATGCGGGCCGCCACCAGCGGGTCGAGGCTGCTGAGCTCATCGGCCAGGTTCGAGGAGTGGAATTTTTCGCGCATCACCTGCCAGGTGCCGAGCAGCGAGGAACCGAGCAGGCCGCCGAGGTTCTGGGTCAGGCCGAACAGCACCGAGAAGGTGATCAGGTTGGCCGGATTCGTGATCACCGTACCCAGCAGGGTGAGCAGCAGCGGCCCGAGGAAGAACACGCCGCCGAAGGCCAGCAGGCCCTGGCTGACGTACATCTCTTCGGGGCGTGTCAGGCTGGTCGCGTGCGAGTCGATCCAGGCCCCCATGGCCATGATCAGGAGGGCAACCACCTGGGGCGCCATCAGGTGCCTGGGGTTGTAGACCAGGGCCGACATGGCGATGCCGAGCAGGGTGCAGACCAGCACCACCAGGAACAGGGTCTGCAGCTGGTCGTTGTTCAGGCCGACCATGCGCAGGAAGCCGACCGCGCCGATGCTCTGCTCGGACAGCACCACGCGCACCAGCACCATCGCGATGAACAGGCGCGCGATCATGCCGTTGGTCAGCCAGCGCAGGTTCAGCAGCGGATTCTTGCGGTTGTGCTCGACGGCGACGGCCGCCAGCAGCAGGACCACCGACACGGCGAGCGCCACGCCGACCCAGGGCTCCTGGGTCCACCACAGCACCCGGCCGAAGGTCAGGACCGCGCACAGCAGCGCCATGCCGGGTGCGAACAGCGCGAAGGTGAGAAAGTCGGTCGGGCGGAAGGCCCGGAAGCGGTCGCCCGGCGGCAGCTTGAGCCACAGCACGGCGCCCAGGGTCACCAGGGTCAGGCCCAGCTCGAACAAATAGAGGCCGCGCCATTCGGCCACTTCCAGCAGCCGGGTCGAGAACAGGTAGGCGATCGGCTGCGCCAGCTGCGAGATGCCGGTCGAGATGATGATGCCTCGCGGCCGCCACTCCTTCTTGAATGACTGCAGGGTGTAGTACAGGCCCAGGGTGGACAGCGCGGCGCCCACCATGCCGTGCGCCGCCCGCACCGCGATCGCCGAACCGAGGTCGTTCACGAACAGGTGGGCGAAGGTCACCAGCGCGTACAGCACCAGGAAGAATTCGGTGAAGGCGCGCAGGCCGAACTGCTGGCGGAACTTCACCAGCAGCAGGTTCATCGAGACATTCGTCATGACATAGGCGGTCGGCAGCCAGTTGGTCTCGGCGGCAAAGGCGCCCAGCGCGCCCTGCAGGTTGACCAGGTTGACCGTCACCAGCGCATTACCGAGACCGCCGGTCAGGCTGACCAGGCTGCCGACCAGGAAATAGGCGATGCGGCGCGGCGTGGAATGCCTGGGGAAGGATGGGCCGCCAGGCATGGTCGGCCGTTCGTCCGGGTGCCATTCGCGCGGCGCATATTTATCGCTCATGCACTCTCCAGCACCTGCTGCCACTGCTCGAGCACGTTCACGGCCATCGCCACTTCACCGGGGTTGAGATGCGCCAGTGCCTCGCGCCGCATGGCATCGGCGTGCTCCCTGAGCTTGTCCTCCATCTCCCGGCCCTCCTGCGTGAGCACGACCAGCTTGACCCGCCGGTCCTGCTGGCTCGGGACCCGCTCGATCAGGCCGGCGGCGGTCAAGCGGTCGATGGTCGTCACGAGGGTGGCGCCATCGACGCCGAGCTGCTGCGCCAGGGCCGTCTGCGAGGGTCCTGGTGCCTCATGCTCGCCGACGCCACGCCGAAGCTCCGCCAGCGCGGCGATGGCGCTCCAGCCGGCCACCGTCAGACCGTAAGGCTTCAACTGGCGTTCCAGCGCCTTGTTCCATGCGCGTCCACCGCCTTGCAGGGCCTGGGTGAACAATTCGCCAAGGCGGTCATTGAGCCGTTCATCGAAAGTAACCATGGGGCCACCCAATCGTTGGACATTCTAATTATCTGCCTGTTCTGACAAATCTGGCCACACACAAAGATTTAATGCGCGAA
This sequence comes from Massilia sp. 01N410, assembly GCF_056399665.1. Taxonomy (NCBI): domain Bacteria; kingdom Pseudomonadati; phylum Pseudomonadota; class Betaproteobacteria; order Burkholderiales; family Oxalobacteraceae; genus Massilia; species Massilia sp. 01N410. Next base: position 185,594 of record NZ_JBFTRV010000006.1, read on the forward strand.
TTGGTTATTCGGATATTGCTCTGAGAAATTACAGTGCTTAGAATCAATTTATTCCCCTAAGCAATTGGTTCTTGCCGGATGCATCCGTAAGGCCGCTGTTCCCAGAGTCTTCCATGTTTAGAGTACGCGCTTCTGTTCGCCACCTTACGTCCGCACTGATCATCGGGCTGGCCATGCTGCCGGGCTTTTCCGTCGAGCAGGAGTTGCAACTCGACTACCGGATCAACGAGCACATCATCCTGATCCCGGCCGGCAAGAATCATCAGGCGCGCCTGGAAACGACGGTGTTCTCGCCGAACGGCCCGGGCCCCTTCCCGCTGATCATCATCAACCACGGCAAGGATCCGGGGCACCCGAACCTGCAGCCGCGCGACCGCTTCTATCACATGGCCCATGCCTTCGTTGCCCGCGGCTACGCGGTGATGGTGCCGATGCGCCAGGGCTTCGCCAACTCGACCGGCCGCTACCGCGACCGCGGCTGCGACATGACGGCCAACGGCTACATCCAGGCCGAGGACATCATGGACACCCTGGCATACGCCCGCGAGCAGAAATGGATCGACGCCGACCGCATCGTGGTGGCCGGGCAGTCCTACGGCGGCCTCGCGACCATGGCGCTGGGCACCCGGGAACTGCCGGGCGTGCGCGGCCTGATCAATTTTGCCGGCGGCCTGCGCGACGACAGCAACGGTTGCGGCTGGCGCTCGGCCCTGGTCTCGGCCTTTGCCGAATACGGTTCGCAGAACAAGATTCCGAGCCTGTGGATGTACGGCCAGAACGATTCGCTGTTCGGCCCGGAACTGGTGGCGCGCATGCACGACGCCTTCGAACAGGCCGGCGGCAAGGCCCAGCTGGTCGAGTACGCGGCGTTCAAGCGCGATGCGCACGGCATGCTGGCCAGCCGCGACGGCGAGAAAGTCTGGCTGGCCGACACCATGCAGTTCCTGGAGCGCGTCGGCATGCCGACCAAGGTGGTCTACAAGGTGCCCGAGCCACCGATGCCGCAAGCAACCAATTTCGCAAAGATCGAGGACGTCGAGGCCGTGCCTTTCCTCAGCGAGAACGGCAAGCGCGCCTATGCCGAATACCTGACCAAGATGACCCCGCGCGCCTTCGCGGTGTCGCCGAGCGGCGCCTGGTGCTGGGCCGAGGAAGGCGAAGCGCCGGAAGCGCGCGCCCTTGCCACCTGCTCGGCCAAGAGCGACAAGCCGTGCCGCCTGTATTCCGTCGACGAGCACGTGGTGTGGAATCCGGACCTGGCCGAGAAGGCCGCGGTCACGGCATCGAATACGCCGGTGCCGGCGCCCGCGGCCGATTCGGCGGGTACTGCGCAGATGGGTGGTACCGCGGTTGTAGCGAATTAAGTGCAAACGTCGTGCCCGCCTTCGCGGGGACGACGTTTGAGGGCGCAGGCCGACGTTTGGTACCGCGCAAACCCCCTACCCAATACCAATTCGACAATGTAGCGTCCGCCACCAAGGGAGAGCTACATGCCGTCGTTTAACACAACAAGCACCCGAGCGCTGCTGGCCCTGGCCTGCCTGCTGGGCAGTGCAACGGCCGGGGCCGCCAACAACCATCCTGTCGTACTGGTGCACGGCTTCCTCGGCTTCGGGCCGGATACCTTTCCCTTCAGTCGCTTCCTGTACTGGGGCGGCTACCACGACATCGCGGCCCGCATGCAGCGCTACAAGGGGCCGCATGCGGTCTACACGGCCGGCGTCGGCGCGATCAGTTCGAACTGGGACCGCGCCGCCGAACTGTACGCCCAGATCAAGGGCGGCTGCGTCGACTACGGCGCCACCCACGTCGCCCGCCACGGCTATCCCGGCCAGCCGCAAAAGCCGGCCGGCAAGTGCTGGGCCGCCGATCCGGACAACAATCCGCACGATTATCCCCTCGCCTTCTATCCACAATGGGATGCGGCGCACCCGGTCCACCTGATCGGCCACAGCCAGGGCGGCACCACGATCCGCGCCCTGGTACAGCTACTGGAACACGGTTCGCCCGACGGCGACGAAGGCGGCGGCGAGCTTTACCGTGGCGGCAAGGCCGGCTGGGTGTCGAGCGCGGTGACGATCTCGGCGCCGCACAACGGCACCACCCTGCGCGACGCCGTGCTGGACGTCCTGCCGAATTTACGCAGTCCGCTGCGCGACATCCTCGACAGCCGCCTGGCGCACTGGGAGCTGGCGCCGGACGGCGCGCGCGAATTCAACCGCTGGGCGCAGACCTCTCCCTCGGTCTACTGGTTTTCGCTGGGGACGCGGGCGACGGTGGCGGGCGCCTGGTGCTGCAACGGCAGCGACCGCGTGCTGGCACCGATCCAGAGCAGCCGGTTCCAGTATCCACGCGACGACATGATCCCCTATTTCAAGCTGTTCGCGGGCGAGTTCATCGCGGGTTCGCTGGCGCAGCCGGGCATGGGTTCCTATACCCAGTCGGCGCCCGGGAGAGTGCGGATCGACGGCAGCTGGTTCGCCAGCGACGGCGTGGTCAACACGGTGAGCATGCGCGCGCCCGCCGGCCATCCGGTGCGCGACTACGACGGCCGGGCCGTGCGCGGCAGCTGGAACTACCTCGGCACCTACGACGGCTACGACCACTTCGACATCCTGAACTGGCCTAACCCGGGACCGTCGGCCGATCCGGTCTACGACCGCATCTGCGACATTATTTTCGGCCTGGAATAAGGTAGGGTGGGCACGCCGTGCCCACGATTCAGGCAGCCAGCTCGCGGCCCCAGCGCTGCAGCTGTTCGACGGTGGCCGTGACGCCGCCGCACACGACCACCAGCACGCGCTCGTAAGCAGCGAGCCTCTCGCCGGCGCGATAGGCCAGCGCCAGCGAGGCGCCGCAGGCCGGTTCCACCACGACGCGATGGTCGTCCATGAAGCGCAGGCAGGCCTCGACGGCCTCGCGGTCGCTCACCACCACCGGCTCGACCGGACGGCGGCGCGCCAGTTCGAAAGCCTGTTCCGACACCTTGCGCGCGCCCAGCGAGGTGGCGATGCTGGTGATGGCCGGCAGTTCGATGCGCTCTCCGGCCCGCAGCGAGCGCGCATGGGAATCGGCGCCTTCGGTCTCGACGGCAATGACCGGCACCGCATCCCAGCCATGGCGCCGCAAACCTTCGGCCACGCCGCACAGCAGGCCGCCGCCGCCGACCGACAGCACCACCGCATCGGGAATCAGGCCGGCGCGCGCCACCTCGTCGATCATGCTCGCGTGGCCCTCCCACAGCAGCGGGTCGTCGAAGGGGTGGATGAAGGCGTCGGTGGCGCCCAGCATCGCTTGCGCCAGCGCGTTCGCTTCCTGGAAGGAGGCGCCATGGACGACGATTTCGGCGCCCTCGCGCGCGATCAGCTCGCGCGCCCTGGCGCTGGCCGTCTCCGGTACCACCACGGTCACCGGCAGGCCGAGCCGGCGTCCGGCGTGGGCGGCGGCGATGCCGGCATTCCCGCCCGAGGACGAGACGAAGCGCCGCGCCCCGCGCAGCGCGTACTGCTCGCAGGCGTGGCCGATGCCGCGCAGCTTGAACGAGCCGGAAGGCTGCAGCGCCTCCATCTTCAGCCACACCGACTGGCCGGGCCGGGTGGCCATGGCGCCCGAGGGCAGCAGCGGCGTCTCGACATGCAGGACCATCGTCGCGCCCGCTCCGCCTACATCGCCGTGCGCAGGGTGCGCGCCAGGTCGGACAGCCGGTAGGGCTTGTTGACGAAGGCGAACTCGTTCAGGTCCTGGCCATGGCGCTGCTTCAGCGCCGGCAGCGGATAGCCGGAGGCCAGCATGATCTTGGTGCCGGGATAATGGGTGCGCGTGTAGCTGGCCAGCTCGAGGCCGTCCATCCCGTTCGGCATGACGACGTCGGTGAACAGGATGTCGACATCGAGCTGCTCCATCATGTCGATCGCCTCGCGGCCGCTGGATGCCGTCACCACGTCGTAGCCCATGCTGGTGAACAGCGAGGCGGCGACATCCATCAGGTCCGGCTCGTCCTCGACGATCAGCACGCGCTCGACATGCGCACGCTTGTCCTCGTGGGCCTCGGACACCACCGCCGGCAGGTAGATCGAGATCGTGGTGCCCTCGCCCTGCTTGCTCTCGATGACCACGTCGCCGTCCGACTGCTTGATGAAGCCGTAGACCTGGGACAGGCCCAGGCCGGTGCCCTTGCCCACTTCCTTGGTCGTGAAGAAGGGTTCGAAGGCGCGCCTCACCACGTCGGGCGGCATGCCGGTGCCGGTATCGCTGACCGAGATCCGCACATAGTCGCCGGCCGGCAGGCTGCCCCCCTCGTGGTGGCCGAGCGTCACGTTGCGGGTCGCGATGACGATGCGGCCGCCTTCCGGCATGGCGTCGCGCGCGTTCACCACCAGGTTCAGCAGGGCCGACTCGAGGCGCGCGCTGTCGATCACCGCGCTGTGTGCGTTGCGGTCGAGGTCGACCTCGAACTCGATGCCGGCATTGACGGCGCGCCGCAGCACGGATTCGAAGCCGGTGACGATGCGGTTCAGGTTGCGGGTCTCGGCCTGCAGCGGCTGCTGGCGCGCGAAGGCGAGCAGCTGCTGGGTCAGGCGCGCGCCGCGGTCCACCGCGCGCCGCATGCTCTCGATGGTGCGGGTGTCGCTGCCCTCGCCGCGCTGCATCGCCAGCACTTCCAGGCCGCTCGACAGCACCGACAACAGGTTGTTGAAGTCGTGCGCGACGCCGCCGGTGAGCTGGCCGATCGACTCCATCTTCTGCGCCTGGTACAGCGCGGCGTTGGCGGCTTCCAGCGCGTCGGCGATGCGCTTCTTCTCGGTCAGGTCGCGGGTGATCTTGGCAAAACCCACCAGCTTGCCTTCGTCGTCGTGGATGGCGTCGATGATCACGTGGGCCCAGAAGCGGGTGCCGTCCTTGCGCACCCGCCAGCCCTCGGCCTCGAAGCGCCCCGTCTCGGCGGCGGTCGACAGCGCCTGTTTCGGCACGCCGGCGTTGTGGTCCTCGGCCGTGTAGAAGCGCGAGAAGTGGCTGCCGACGATCTCGTCCTGGGTATAGCCCTTGATCCGCTCGGCGCCCGAATTCCAGTTGGTGACCGTTCCTTCCGGCGACAGCATGTAGATCGCATAGTCGGTCACGCCCTGCACCAGCAGGCGGAAGCGCTGCTCGCTCTCGCGCAGCCTGTCCTCGGCCTCCTTGCGCTCGGTGACGTCGCGGGTTACCTTGGCAAAGCCGAGCAGGACCCCTTCCTCGTTGTAGATGGGGTCGATGACCACGTGGGCCCAGAAGCGGCTGCCATCCTTGCGCACGCGCCAGCCTTCGGATTCGAACTTGCCCTGCTCGAGCGCGGTCTTCAGCGCGCGCGCCGGCAGACCGGATTCCCGGTCTGCCTCGGTGTAGAAGCGCGAGAAATGCTGGCCGAGGATCTCCTGCGCCACATAGCCCTTGAAGCGGTTCGCGCCCGCGTTCCAGCTGCTCACGTGCCCTTGCGGGTCGAGCATGTAGATCGCGTAGTCGTTGATACCGGAAATCAGGTACTGATAGCGCCGCTCATCCGACAAGATTTTCTTTTCCTGCATGTGTTCGCTCATGGCTTGCCACTCGTGTCAGAGGCACAAATTCATTGATCCAAATCCACTTCATGATACACCCAGCCTGTTCGCCCAGCCCGCACGCGTAACAAGGGATTTCACAATTCTGCATTAGTCATACCGTTGTCTTATCGCCGCATGGGCAACATTGCCAGAATACCTAAAGAAGGGTACCGCACGGCATTCAATGTAAAATGGCGGAGTTGAAATTTAAGTTTTACATCATCCCACGTACATGAATCCGGCCTCTTCCGCCCCCGTACTCGACCTGTCGGCCTGCGACAGGGAGCCGATTCGCACACCCGGGAGCATCCAGCCCCACGGCTTCATGCTGACCCTGTCCGACGGCCTGGAAATCCTGCAGGCCAGCGCCAACCTGGGCGACTGGACCGGTTTCGGCGTCCAGGAAGCCGTCGGCCGCCCGCTCGCCGAGGTGACCGGCGAAGCGGCCGCCCTCCGCCTGGCGCCGGAACTGACGGAAAATCTGGGCTCGCGTCCCTATTACGTGGGCACGGTCACGATCGGCAATGGCCGCCATTTCGACGTGCTCGGGCACCGCTGGGACGAGCTGACCATCCTCGAGTTCGAACCGACCGAACGCGCCGCCACGGCCGATTTCCGCCACCTGTATTCGCTGATCGGCGACTTCCTGCAGAAAGTGAACAGTGCCGAGTGCGTGGAATCGCTGGCCCGGCTGGCCTGCCACCACGTGCGCTCGGTGACGGGTTTCGGCCGCGTGATGGTGTACAAATTCGACCGCGACGGCCACGGTCACGTGATGGCGGAGGCTAGGCAGGAAGACTACGCTTCCTACCTGGGCCAGCATTTCCCGGCCTCCGACATCCCGGTCCAGGCGCGCCAGCTGTACGCGCTGTCGCCGATCCGCCTGATCCAGGACGCCAACTACACGCCGGCGCCGCTGGTCCCGGCCATGAATCCGGTCACCGGCAAGCCGAACGACCTGTCGTTCGCGGTGCTGCGCAGCGTCTCGCCGGTGCACCTGCAGTACATGCGAAACATGCGCACGCTGGCCTCGATGTCGGTGTCGCTGATGGTCAAGGGCAAGCTGTGGGGCCTGATCTCCTGCCACAACGAGGGGCCGTCCCCGGTACCCTTCGAGCAGCGCACCGCCTGCGAGCAGCTGGGCCAGCTGCTCGCGCTGTGCATCGAATCGCGCGAAGATGCCCACGAGCTGCAGTTCCGCCTGGACCTGCGCCGCATCATGGTGTCGATGCTGGCCGGCCTGACCCAGGGCAGCGATTTCATCGAGAACCTGTCGAGCGTCTTCCCCGAGCTGCTGCGCTTCGCGCGCGCCACCGGCGTCGCGGTCGTGGTCGACGAGCGCGTGCTGACCTATGGCGACACGCCCGAGCAGGACGATATCCTGGGCCTGGTCGACTGGCTGGCCGTGCACGGCCACGGCGACACCTACCACACCGACAACTTATCGTCGGCCTGGCCCGAGGCGGCAAAAATGGTGCGCAACGCCAGCGGCCTGCTGGCGATGCCGATCTCGCGCATCCACAAGCATTACCTGCTGTGGTTTCGCGCCGAATACGTGCACACGATCGAATGGGCCGGCAACCCGCACGACAAGCTCGTGCAGGCGGCGGCCGGCGGCCCGGCCGCCGGCACTCCGCTGCAGCTGTCGCCGCGCACCAGCTTCCAGGCCTGGCGCGAGACCATCCACGGCACCAGCATGCCCTGGCATGGCGGCGAGATCGAACTGGCGCTGGAATTCCGCACCGCCCTGCTGGGCATCGCCCTCGAGCGCGCCGAGCAGATGGCCGAACTGGCCGAGGAGCTGACCCGTTCCAACAAGGAGCTGGAAGCCTTCTCCTATTCGGTCTCGCACGACCTGCGCGCGCCGCTGCGCCACATCGTCGGCTTCGCCGACCTCCTGATCGAATCGGCCGGCAGCGAGAACGGCGAACAGCGCCAGCGCTTCCTCAAGAACATCAAGGAGGCGGCGCGCATGGCCGGCAAGCTGGTCGACGACCTGCTGTCCTTCTCGCAGATGGGCCGCGCCTCGCTGCGCCCGACCACGGTCGACATGAACGACCTGGTGGCCGCCTGCATCGACAAGCTGGCGCTGGAAACGCGCGGCCGCAACCTCGAATGGGACATCGCCCCGCTGCCGGCGGCCTACGCCGACCCGACCTTCCTGCACCTGGCGATGCTCAACCTGCTGTCGAACGCCGTGAAGTTCACCGGGAAGAAGGACCCGGCCATCATCCGCGTCAGTGCCGAAGACACGCCCGGCGAGACGATCTTCCATGTGGCCGACAACGGCGCCGGCTTCAACATGGAATACGCGCACAAGCTGTTCGGCGTGTTCCAGCGCCTGCACCGCATGGAAGATTTCCAGGGTACCGGCATCGGCCTGGCCAATGTGCGCCGCATCGTCGAGCGGCACAATGGCCGGGTGTGGGCCAATTCCGTACAGGGCGAAGGCGCGACCTTCTCCTTTGCCATTCCAAAACATGTTTCAAGCAACTGAATTTACTGAAAGAGTCCTCAAGGAACGCATGCTCAAACCCATCCTGCTCGTCGAAGACAATCCGAACGACCTGGAACTCACGCTGATTGCACTGTCCAAGAGCCAGCTCGCCAACCAGGTGATTGTCGTGCGCGACGGCGCCGAGGCCCTCGACTACCTGCACCGCCGCGGCGAACACGCGCAGCGTACCGCCGGCAACCCTGCCGTGGTGCTGCTCGACCTCAAGCTGCCGAAGGTCGACGGCCTCGAGGTGCTGAAGGAAATCCGCACCACCGACGGCCTGAAGCCGCTGCCGGTGGTGATGCTGACCTCGTCGAAGGAAGAACAGGACCTGGTGCGCAGCTACGAGCTGGGCGTGAACGCCTATGTGGTCAAGCCGGTCGATTTCACGGAGTTCGTGCGCGCGATCGCCGACCTCGGGATCTTCTGGGCGGTGCTGAACGAACCGCCGCCGGGTTCGCAGAAATACATCAAGCCGAATAAATGAACGGGGCCACGCATGACAAAGGCGTCAGCTTGCCCGGCGCCGCAGCAGATGACGGATACGCGCACTCAGCGCATCCGGATGATAGGGTTTCTGCAGCAGGTTGACGCTCGCATCCAGCTTGCCCTCGTGCGCCAGCACGCCTTCCGCATATCCCGAGGTATATAACATCTGCGCCTGCGGCAGCCGGGCGCGCACCGCGTCCCCCAGCTGCAGGCTGCTGACAGGTCCCGGCATGATGACGTCGCTGAACACCAGGTCGATCTGCTCGCCGCTTTCCACGATCGCCTTGGCCACCGCCGCATCCGGCGCCTCCAGCACCCGGTAGCCGAGCGCCGACAGGATGCCGCAGGTGGCGCTGCGCACGTCTTCCTCGTCCTCGACCACCAGGATCGTTTCCGGCCCGCCCAGCAGGGGCGCAGCCGCCACGTCCTCGAACATGGCTGGCGCCGCTTCGCTGCGCGGCAGCCAGATGCGCACGCTGGTGCCCTTGCCCGGCTCGCTCTGCAGCACGATCTCGCCGCCCGACTGCTTCACGAAACCATAGGCCATCGACAGGCCCAGCCCCGTGCCCTGCCCGGTCGGCTTGGTGGTGAAGAAGGGTTCGAAGGCGCGTTCCAGCACGTCCGGCGCCATGCCCTTGCCGGTGTCAAGGATCTCGATCATCACGTAATGCCCGGCCGCCAGCGACGGCGGCAAGTCGCTGTCCGGCCCCGCATTGGCGGCGCGGATCGTCAGCGTGCCGCTGCCGCCCATGGCGTCGCGCGCATTGATGGCCAGGTTCAGCAGCACGTTGTTGAGCTGGTTGGGGTCGACCAGGGTGCTGCCCAGCCGGTGCTCGATCTCGGTGACCACGCGCGCACGCGGGCCGAGCACGCGCCGCATCATGTCGTCCATCTCGCGCAGCAGGTGGCCCGGATCGATCACCACCGCCTGCAGCGGCTGGCGGCGGGCGAAGGCCAGCAGGTGGGAGGACAGCTTGGCGCCGCGCTCGACCCCGGCCAGCGCCATGTCGACGCGCGCCTTGCCGGCATCGTTCAGGTTGCCGACCAGTTTCAGCAGCTGCAGGTTGCCGCCGACGATCTGCAGCACGTTGTTGAAGTCGTGGGCCACGCCGCCCGTCAGCTGGCCGATCGCCTCCATCTTCTGGGCCTGGAACAGGGCCGACTGGCTGGCCGCCAGCTGCTCCTGGCTGTGGCGCAGCGAGACGAAGGCGGCGTCGCGCTGGCGGCGCGCGACGAAGGCGTCGCTGTGGTAGCGCACCCGCGCCACCAGTTCGCGCGGATCCGGCCACTTCACCAGGTAGTCGTTGGCGCCGACCGCGAAGGCCTTGGCCTTGATGTCCGGATCATCTTCCGAGGACAGCACGATCACGGGAATGTGTTCGGTGTCCTTGTCGGCGCGAAGGCGCCGCGTGACTTCCAGGCCGTCGATCTCCGGCATGCGCAGGTCGACCAGCACCACCGTCGCCCCGATCTCGCGCGCCAGTTCGACCGCCATCTCCGGCCGGCTCGCGAAGCGCAGGGTATGCGGCGCACAGCCTTTCAGGCCATGCGAGATGATGTCTTCGGCAAAGGGTTCGTCGTCGATGAGGAGGACGGAGCAGGCGCTGGATTCGTCTCGGGTCATTGCAACTGCGGTAAGGTGGGCAAAATGTGACGCGAATTGCAAAATAGTAAGCTTTAATTTTACACCAGGCACGCTGATGGCGACGTCCATGCAGCAGGGATACCCGACTATTTATGCCGATGTTGCCATATAGCCATTAGCTGCTTATCTTCTTCCCTGCTTCTTGTTGGCCGTGAAGGTGCGGGTGTAGAAGCCGGGCGGCTTGTTCGCGACCCAGCCGATGAAGGAGCGGATGTCTTCGTGGCCCTTCAGTGCATCCCAGGTGTGATAGGCGCGCAGCAGTTCGCGTTCGGAAAAGATCGAGTGGATCTTGCGGTGGCAGATTTTGTGGATCGGAAACTGTTCCCTGCCCTTCAGGGACTTGGGAACGAGGTGGTGCCGGTCGATGTTCTCGACGCCCAGCGGCCGGCCGCACAGCGGGCACAGTGCCTCGCCCTCGGGCTCCGGGGAGGTGTCAAGGGTGTCGGGAATGCGGGAACGGCGCGCCATGCCCTTCATATCGAGGCGTGCACCGCCGTTTAAAGAGTCGGGTCGGGCAATGCCCGGCACGACGAGCGCATTAACGCGCTGGCGCAGCCACCACCAGCCGCGAAAAACTGGCGATGCTGGCCGCCGCCGCAAACACCGCCGCAATGGCGATCGCATACCAGGTGCCGCGCAGGTGGAACACGGTCAGGCAGAAGGCCACCAGCGCGGCGCCTGTCGATTGCCCGATCAGGCGCGCGGTCGCCACCATGCCGCTGGCGCTGCCGCTGCGCGAGGGCGGCGCGCTGGCCATGATCGCCTTCACGTTGGGCGCCTGGAAGAAGCCGAATCCGACGCCGCACACGGCCATGCGCCAGCCGATGTCGAAGGCCGAAGGCGAAGCCGGCATGCCCAGCAGCAGGGCCAGGCCGGCCGCCAGGATCATCAGGCCGACGCCGCCCAGCAGGCCCGGCGAATAACGGTCGCTGAGGCGCCCCGCCACCGGCGCCATGATGCCGACCATCACCGGCCAGGGCGTCAGCAGGAAGCCGGTCTCCACCGGCGTGCGGCCGAGCTGGCTCTCGAAGTAGAACGGCAGCGCGACGAAGGCCAGCGCCTGCGCCGCGAAGGTGCAGATCGCGGTCAGCGTGGACAGGGTGAACAGCGGCAGGCGGAACAGGTCCACCGGCAGCAGCGGCGCCGGGTGGCCCTTCTGGCGGCGGATCAGCAGGAAGAAGAAGAACAATGCGATCACGGTCTCCGGCAACAGGGTGCGCATGCCGACGCGGTGGGCCGCATCGCCCAGCGCCAGGATGGCCATGCCGAAGGCGGCGACGTTGTACAGGCCGGCCACGCCGTCGACCTTGTGGCTGGCGCGCGGCGATTCCGGCAAGGCTTTACGGGCCAGGAAGAAGCCGAGCACGCCGGGGAGGACGTTGATCCCGAACAGCCATTCCCAGGACGAGACGCTGAGGATGATCGATGCCAGGCTGGGGCCGATGGCAAAGCCGATCGCCACCACCAGCGCATTGTTGCCGAAGCCGCGTCCATGCAGCTTGGCCGGATAGACGGTGCGGATCAGCGCCGAGTTCACGCCCATCAGGGCGCTCGCGCCCAGGCCCTGGAACAGGCGCCCGGCGATCAGGACCGGCAGCGACCAGGCCAGCGCGCAGGCCAGCGAAGCGGCGGTGAAGATGACCATGCCCGCGATATAGACCCGCTTGTAGCCGATGGTCTCGCCCAGCGCCGCCACCGGCAGCAGGGTTGCGACCATGGCCAGCTGGTAGGCATTCACGATCCACACCGAATCCGCCGGGCTGGCGTGCAGCTGCTGGGCCATGGCCGGCAGCGCCGTGTTGGCGATGGCGGTATCGAGCGCGGACATGCCGACGCCGAGCGACAGGACGATCACGGCCCAGATGAGCTGGGCGCCGGAAAGACCGTCCTGCGGCGCCGCGGTCTTGTCGTAAGCATTTGTATTTACTGCGCTTTTCATGACCGGTCCGCGACAAAAGACCGATTATAAAAGGCTTGAGCAAGGTCTGCTGGAGAGGGCCTGGCTTGCCGATGAATTTACCGGCCCATCGGCGTCCTGGCGCAACAACTTCTCCTTCAAGGCTGCCAGCCCGTCCATATAGATGCCGAAAAACAGCTGCGTGGCTTCCTGTTCGCTGGCCCCTGCCGGCGTAAAGCTGCCCGACCACTCGACCACGGCCGCCGACTCGCCTGCCGGCCTGACCCGCAGCGTCGAGTAATACCCGGTGACCGGGAAAGGCGCCTTCAGGATCGAATAACTGTAGCTGCGCTCCTTGTCGTTGAAGGCTTCCAGCCTTTCGACGATGGCGTCGCCGGCCGGGTTGGCGAGCGTGCGCACGCGCCCGCCTTCGCTCCACTCGCTCCGCGGAATATAGGGCAGCCAGTCGGGCAGCGCGTCGAAGCCGCCGATCAGTTGCCACACGCGTTGCGCGGACACCGGAAGTTCGATGCTTGCGATGGTATTGGCCATGTTCTTACTCCTTCGAATCGCCGGGCAGCGGCGCATCGGCCGAGACCAGCTTCTGTTCACGCATCTCCTGCCAGAAGGCGGCAGGCACTTTTTCGTTCAGCGCGGCATGGTCTTCCATGATGCGCTGCGGACGGCTGGCGCCGGGAATGACCGCGGCGACGGCCGGATTGGCGAGGGCGAACTGCAGGGCCGCCGCCTTGACGCTGACGCCGTGGCCTTGCGCGATCGCCTTGATCCGCTCCACCTTCGCGATGATGTCCGGCGAGGCTTTCTGGTACTCGAAGTGGGTGCCACCCGCCAGGATGCCCGAGCTGTATGGACCGCCGACCACGATATCGACCTTGCGCGCGGCCGCGGCCGGCATCACGCGCTGCAGCGCGCGCTCATGATCGAGCAGGGTGTAGCGGCCGGCCAGCAGCATCACATCCGGTGCCGGTTCGTTCAGGTCCAGGATCAGTTCGACCGGCTCGACCCGATTCACGCCGAGACCCCAGCCCTTGATGACGCCTTCGTCGCGCAGGCGGTCCAGCACGCGGAAGGCCCCTAGACGCGCGGTCTCGAACCGGGCCAGCCATTCGTCGCCGTAGAAGTCCTGCGCCACGTCGTGGATGAAGACCAGGTCCAGGCGGTCGGTCTTCAGGCGCTTCAGGCTGTCCTCGATCGAGCGCAGCGTGGCGTCGGCGCCATAGTCGTTGACGATCCTGTTGGGGCGGCCGTGCTGGAACACACCGCCCTTCTCGCCGAGCTGGCGGGCAGCCGGGTCTTCCACCTCGTCGAGGATCACGCGGCCCACCTTGGTGCTCAGCACATAATCGTCGCGCTTGTGGCCGACCAGGGCTTCGCCGAGACGAATCTCGGACAGGCCGGCGCCATACAGCGGCGCGGTGTCGAAGTAGCGGACGCCCTGCTCCCAGGCCGCGTCCACCGTCGCCAGCGCCTCGGCGTCGGGGATGTTGCGGAACATATTGCCCAGCGGTGCGGCGCCGAAGCCCAGTTTGCTTTTCAGTTTGTGACGGATGCTCATGTCGGTTTCCTTTTGGGATGATGAAGTAAGTGAAGGCAAGTGTAGGTTGACGACATAAGACTGTCCAAGACATAATTTGCATCACTTAAGTCTCAAAAGGTCTTATATGTTGGACATACGCCAACTTCAGTATTTCGTCACCGTCGCCGAGGAAGAGCACGTGGGACGGGCCGCCGAAAAGCTTCACATCTCGCAATCGCCGCTGAGCCGGCAGATCGCCCAGCTCGAAGAAAAGCTGGGCCTGACGCTGTTCGAGCGCAGCCAGCAGCGCATCCGCCTCACGCGCGACGGCCGCACCTTCCTGACCGAGGTGCAGGCTTTTCTCACTCACGCCAACCGCCTGGAGTCCCTGGCCAAACGACTGGGGCGCGGCGACGAGGGCGGCCTGTGCATCGGCTACATCGAGAACGCCATGCACGCCGGCGTGCTGCCGGCCGGCCTGCGCACCCTGCGCGCCAGCCGGCCCTCGGTACACGTCGCGCTGTACAGCCAGCCCCCATCGGAGCAGCTGGAAGGGCTGCGCCAGCGCAGCCTGGACATCGCCCTGGTCTGCGATCCGCCCCCGGCCGACGATCCGGACCTGGAATCCGCGCAGGTGCTCAGCGATCCGATGATCCTGGCCTTGCCGGATTGCCACCCCCTGTGCGCAGTGAAGGAATTGAAGCCGGAAGACCTGAACGGCCAGGACTGGATCGCCGTGCACCACCGCGAGACGGGCACGCATCATCAAGACTTCGTCGCCGCCTGCGTGCGCTCCGGCTTCACGCCCAACATCAAGATGGAAGCGAGCGAACCGACGACGGCAATGGGACTCGTGGCGGCAAACCTGGGCATCGCAATCGTGCAGCAGGGCCTGCGCCACCAGGCGCCGCCGGGGGTGACCTTGCGCGAGCTGCCCTGGTTCAGTCACCGCGCCCCGCTGTGGGTAGTGTGGCACCGCATCAACCTGCGTCCGCTGGTGGCCAGCTTCCGCGAGATCCTGCAGGCGTAAACGGAAAAGGCCTCGTGCTTGCACACGAGGCCTTTCGTATTCTGGCTCCCCGACCTGGACTCGAACCAGGGACCTGCGGATTAACAGTCCGTCGCTCTACCGACTGAGCTATCAGGGAATTGAGGCTCGCATTATAGCGGTTCAGTTGCCGTTTGACCAGTGCTCGTGCACGGGGTCAGCAGGGCGTGCTGGGACGCGGTGTGAAAATCGCGCCAGACCCGGTTGACGGGCGTGTCCTCGCGCGCCGCGTACAGGCCGCAATATGGGTAGAGCGCATCGACCGCGCGGCGCGATGCGTTCACCCATTCCATCGACAGCGCCTGCATCTGCGCGGCCTCCTCAATGCCGACCGGCGCGCCTCCCACGACCTGGTCCCAGGTCGCATCCAGCCGCGCGTAGAAGCGCTCGCGCACGGCGTCGAGCGAAGCACGGGTCGAGTCCAGCAGCGCACGCACGGCCGGCACCTCGATCAGGGGCTCGCCCTGCCCGCCGAAGCGGTTGCGGCGGTGGGCGATGCATTCCTGCGCCAGCTCGACGAAGTGATGCGCCATGCCGGCCACGTTGGCCGCCAGCGTGACGAAGGCAAAGGGAAGAAACGGGAAACGGTACAGCGGGCCTTGTGCGCAAGCCCTGGCCGGGTCGATCCCGAAACCGTGGTCGGCGTGGATCCATTGCCCGGCCATGCGATAGGCGTGCGAGGCGGTGGCGCGCAGGCCGATGCTGCGCCAGCGCGGCACGATCTCGACCAGCGCGGCCGGCACCACGAAGGCCTGGATGCGCGGATTGCCGGCGGCGTCCAGCAGCGGCTCGCCCTGCTCGCGCAGAACCGCGTTGAAGGTGAAGTGGGTGGCCATCGGCGCGCCGCTGGCGTAGTCCCACAGGCCGTCGATGCGCCAGCCCGCTTCTCCTCCCCGGCTTTCGCGGTCGGCGTAGCCGGTCGGTGCGCCGCTGCCGGCCAGGCAGACCTGCGGCGTCGCCAGGATCCCGGCTGCGAGGCGCGGCGACAGGAAGCCGGCAAACCAGCCGGCGCCGGCGCACAGGGTCACGGTCCAGCCCATGCTGCCGTCGACGCGGGCGATCGCCTCTTCCAGCCGCACCACCTCCGGCAGCGGCAGCTCGGCGCCGCCGACCGCGCGCGGGGCCAGCATGCGAAGCCAGCCGCGTTCGTGGATCAGGGTTTGCTGTTGCGGGCGCAGCCAGCCTTCGGCATCGGCCCGGGCGGCGTGTTCGGCAATTACGGCGGCATCGTTCAAGGAAATCATCGGCGTGACCTCGAAAAGCAAAAAGGCCGCTTCACTGAAGCGGCCTTTTCATGTTCTGGCTCCCCGACCTGGACTCGAACCAGGGACCTGCGGATTAACAGTCCGTCGCTCTACCGACTGAGCTATCAGGGAATTGAGGCACGCATTATAACCGCTGGACCGAATCTGGCAAGGTTTTTTTATTTTGTTATAGTGCTCGCTTCCCTCCACACCATCCACTGCAATGACGAAAGCACCCATCCTCGGTACGCCCCTGTCTCCCTCCGCCACGAAAGTGATGCTGCTCGGCTCCGGCGAGCTCGGCAAGGAAGTCATCATTTCCCTGCAGCGCCTCGGCGTCGAAGTGATCGCCGTCGACCGCTATGCCGACGCGCCGGGCCACCAGGTCGCGCACCGCGCCCACGTGATCGACATGACCGACGGCGAAGCCCTGGCCGCGCTGATCGCACAAGAGAAGCCCGACCTGGTCGTGCCGGAAATCGAGGCGATCGCGACAAGCAAGCTGGCCGAGCTCGAAGCGCTAGGTGCCATCACCTGCATCCCCACCGCCCGCGCCGCCCAGCTGACCATGAACCGCGAAGGCATCCGCCGCCTGGCCGCCGAGGAACTGGGCCTGGCCACCTCGCCCTACCGCTTCGCCAGCAGCCTCGACGAGCTGAAGGCGGCCTGCGCCGAGATCGGCTTTCCGAACGTCGTGAAACCGGTCATGTCCTCATCCGGCAAGGGCCAGTCGAAACTGGACAGCATGGATGACGTCGAGAACGCCTGGAACTACGCGGCCGCCGGCGGGCGCGTGGATGCCGGCCGCGTGATCGTCGAAGGCTTCATCGATTTCGACTACGAGATCACCCTGCTGACCGTGCGCTCGTCGAACGGCAACGGCGAGATCGTCACCGGCTTCTGCGAGCCGATCGGCCACAAGCAGGTCCACGGCGACTACGTCGAATCCTGGCAGCCGCAGCCGATGAGCCCGCGCGCCCTGGAGAGCGCGCGCGAGATCGCCAGCAAGGTCACCGCCAGCCTGGGCGGCCGCGGCGTGTTCGGCGTCGAGCTGTTCGTGAAGGGCGACATGGTGTGGTTCTCGGAAGTCAGCCCGCGTCCGCACGACACCGGCATGGTGACCATGGCGACCCAGGTCCAGAGCGAGTTCGAACTGCATGCCAAGGCTATCCTCGGCCTGCCGGTGAATCCGGAACTGCGCGCGCCGGGCGCCTCCGCCGTGATCTACGGCCAGCTGGAGCAGGCCGGCATCGCCTTCGAAGGCGTGGCCGAGGCGCTGCGGGTGCCGGGTTCGGACATCCGCCTGTTCGGCAAGCCGGAATCCTTCGCGCGCCGCCGCATGGGCGTGGCGCTGGCGACCGCGCCGGATATCGAGACCGCGCGCCAGCGTGCGCTGGAGGCGGCCGGCAAGGTCAAGCCGGTATCCGGCAAGAAGAACTAAGCGTCAGCCTGGGGTCGTAGCTCCACTTCCGGACTTTCCGGGCCGTGATCAGCCTGGTGTCCGGATGCGCGGGATTGACGAGCACGTTGAACTCTTCGTTGACGACGACCGAGGGTACGAAGATCAGCGCGCTGCCATTGGCCTTGATCCAGCCGTCGCCCGCGTCCAGACTCACCTTGCCCGCCGGCATGGCATCCCAGCCGACCGGCGGCGCATCCAGCCGGCGCGCCCTGTCCCAGACCGCATCGGGAATGGACAGTTCCACCAGATAACGGCTCAGCGGCAGGCCGCCCGCCTTGATGTGGTTGAAAGTTTCCAGCACGGCCAGCGAAATGGTCGTGGCACAGTAGAGCATGGCATTGCCGGGCCGCTTCCAGCGGCCGCCGGACAGCTTGGCGCCCGCGCCGGAGAGGAAGAGTAGATCAAATGAGCCGGCCACACGAGCAAGCCACGAAAAAAAGGCCGCTTCGACTGAAGCGGCCTCTTCTGAATTCTGGCTCCCCGACCTGGACTCGAACCAGGGACCTGCGGATTAACAGTCCGTCGCTCTACCGACTGAGCTATCAGGGAATTGATGTTGCTATTATAGCTTCCCCATCGCGACTTGCACAGAGTGAGTTTCCAACCGTGCATGCCTCGCCGAGGCTTGAAACCTGGCTCCCCGACCTGGACTCGAACCAGGGACCTGCGGATTAACAGTCCGTCGCTCTACCGACTGAGCTATCAGGGAATTGCCTACTTGCTCTTCCAATTCATGCGTGCTGAATCGGAAGAGCCAAGAGTTTAGAGAACTTTTGCGATCGCGTCAACGACCCGATCGATGTTCTTTGAATTCATCGCGGCAACACAGATGCGGCCGGTGTCCACGGCATAGATCGATTCCTCGCGCAGCTTGCCCACCTGCTCCTTGGTCAGACCGGAATAGGAGAACATGCCGACCTGCTGGCGCACGAAGCCGAAGTCCGTGCCCGGCGCTTTCTCGGCCAGCTTTTTCACCAGCTCTTCGCGCATCTCCTTGATGCGCACGCGCATGCCGGCCAGTTCCTCTTCCCACAGGCGGCGCAGTTCCGGGGTCGACAGCACGGTGGCGACGACCTTGCCGCCGTGCACAGGCGGGTTCGAGTAGTTGGTGCGCACCACGCGCTTCAGCTGCGACATCACGCGCGCCGCTTCTTCGCTGGATGCCAGCACGACCGACAGCGCGCCGACGCGCTCGCCGTACAGCGAGAAGGATTTCGAGAACGAGTTCGACACCAGCAGCGGGCCGCCGGCGTCGACGAAGCGGCGCACCACGGCGCCATCTTCGGCGATGCCCGAGCCGAAGCCCTGGTAAGCCATGTCCAGGAAGGGGATCAGGCCGTTCGCGCGCACCACGTCGATCACCTGGCCCCACTGGTCGGCCGTCAGGTCGGCGCCGGTCGGGTTGTGGCAGCAGGCGTGCAGGACCACGATCGAAGCTTCCGGCATCGCTTTCAAGGAGGCCAGCATGCCTTCGAAATTCACGCCGTGGGTGGCCGGATCGTAGTAGCTGTAGTTGTTGACGTCGAAGCCGGCGCTTTCGAACAGCGCGCGGTGGTTTTCCCAGCTCGGGTCGCTGATGTAGACCGCCGAGCCCGGCGAGAAACGCTTCAGGAAGTCGGCGCCGATCTTCAGTGCGCCGGTGCCGCCGAGGGCTTGCACGGTGACCGCACGCTTCTCTTGAATTACCGCGCTGTCGGCCCCAAATACGAGTTCTTGCACAGCCTTGTCATACGCACCCAGGCCTTCGATCGGCAGATAGGTGCGGGGCGCAGGTTGTTCCATCAGCATCGCTTCCGCCTTGCGTACACATTCCAGCAGGGGCACTTTTCCGTTGTCATCGTAGTAGACGCCGACGCCGAGATTGATCTTGGCCGGATTGGTATCTGCATTGAAGGCTTCGGTAATGCCCAGGATGGGGTCGCGTGGGGCCATGGCGATGGCGCCGAAGATGCTGGCAGGAACTGTGGAATTCATCGTGATAAACTCTGGTTTGTCGGCTGGGTTCGCAGCGGTTGTATAGACAGCGGCTTGGATGTTGCAGTGCCGCAGGCGGATTCCCATTCTAGCAAAGGTCTGAACTCATGGCAGAACTATCGGTCGCAAATTCCCCCGCGCCCACCGTCATCACTTTCCCGGATTCTCCGTTCAAGCTGCACCAGCCCTTCCCTCCCGCCGGCGACCAGCCGACCGCGATCCAGGGCCTGGTCGAGGGCATCGACGACGGCCTGATGTACCAGACGCTGCTGGGCGTAACAGGCTCCGGTAAAACGTACACCATGGCCAACGTGATTGCCCGTGCGGGCCGTCCGGCGATCGTCTTCGCGCCGAACAAGACGCTCGCGGCCCAGCTCTACGCGGAGTTCCGCGAGTTCTTCCCGCAGAACGCGGTCGAGTACTTCGTCTCCTACTACGACTATTACCAGCCGGAAGCCTATGTGCCGCAGCGCGACCTGTTCATCGAAAAGGACTCGTCGATCAACGAGCACATCGAGCAGATGCGCCTGTCCTGCACCAAGTCGCTGATGGAGCGCCGCGACGTCGTCATCGTCGCCACCGTCTCGGCCATCTACGGTATCGGTAATCCGGACGAGTACCACAAGATGGTGCTGACCCTGCGGGCCAAGGACAAGGTCGCGCAGCGCGACGTGATCGCCCGCCTGATCCAGATGCAGTACACGCGCAACGAGATGGACTTCGCGCGCGGCACCTTCCGCGTGCGCGGCGACACCATCGACATCTTCCCGGCCGAGCACGCGGAACTCGCGATCCGCGTCGAGATGTTCGACGACGAGATCGAATCGCTGCAACTGTTCGACCCGCTCACCGGCAAGGTACGCCAGAAGATCCCGCGCTTCACCGTCTATCCGGGCTCGCACTACGTGACCGGGCGCGCCACCGTCCTGAAAGCCGTCGACTCGATCAAGGCCGAGCTGCGCGACCGCCTCGAATTCTTCCGCGAACAGGGCAAGCTGCTGGAAGAGCAGCGCCTCGAGCAGCGCACCCGTTTCGACCTCGAGATGCTGGCCGAAGTCGGCTTCACGAAGGGCATCGAGAACTACTCGCGCCACCTGTCCGGCGCGATGCCGGGCGAACCGCCGCCGACCCTGATCGACTACCTGCCGAAAGACGCGCTGATGTTCATGGACGAGTCGCACGTGATGATCGGCCAGCTGAACGCGATGTACAACGGCGACCGTTCGCGCAAGACCAATCTGGTCGACTACGGCTTCCGCCTGCCCTCGGCGCTGGACAACCGGCCCCTGAAGTTCCAGGAATTCGAGAACAAGATGCGCCAGTGCATTTTCGTCTCAGCAACGCCTGCCGATTACGAGAAGGAGCACGCCGACAACGTGGTCGAGCAGGTGGTGCGTCCGACCGGCCTGGTCGACCCGCAGGTGATCGTGCGCCCGGCGCGCTCGCAGGTCGACGACCTGATGGGCGAGATCACCGACCGCATCGCCAAGGACGAGCGGGTGCTGGTGACCACGCTGACCAAGCGCATGGCCGAGCAGCTGACCGAATACCTGAGCGACCACGGCATCAAGGTGCGCTACCTGCACAGCGACATCGATACCGTCGAGCGCGTCGAGATCCTGCGCGACCTGCGCCTGGGCACCTTCGACGTGGTGGTCGGCATCAACCTGCTGCGCGAGGGCCTGGACTTGCCGGAAGTCTCGCTGGTGGCCGTGCTGGACGCCGACAAGGAAGGCTTCCTGCGTTCCGAGCGCTCGCTGATCCAGACCATCGGCCGCGCCGCGCGTAACCTGAACGGCGTCGCGATTTTGTACGCCGACCAGATCACCGACTCGATGAAGAAAGCCATCGACGAGACCGAACGCCGCCGCGCCAAGCAGATCGCCTTCAACGCAGCGAACGGCATCACGCCGAAGGGTGTGAACAAGAAGATCAAGGACATGATCGACGGCGTCTACAGCGCCGCCGCGGCCAAGAACATGGCCGAGGCGGAGGAGACCGCGAAGATCGAAGGCATGAGCGAGAAGCAGATCTCGAAAGAGATCAAGCGCCTCGAGAAGCTCATGGTCGACCATGCCAAGAACCTCGAGTTCGAGAAGGCGGCCCAGGTTCGGGACCAGCTGCATGTGCTCAAGCAGCAGGCTTTCGGGGCGCCGGGGGCGGACAATGTGGTGTCGATTCTGGGCAAGTAAGCCTTGATCGCCCCCCCCAAAGTAAAAAGCGGCCCGCGGGCCGCTTTCTTCATGCACGTGCAGATTACTGCTTGCGACGACGGCGCAGGCCGCCCAGCATCGCACCGCCCAGGGCCAGCAGCGCCAGGCTGCCCGGTTCCGGAACGAAGGTGATGTTGCCGTCGGTTGCCTGGTGCAGGTAGTCGACGTAGGAACCCAGGATGATGCCGCCGAACAGGGTGCCGAAGGTGCCGGCCACCTGGCTGGCGAACAGGCGGGTTTCGAAGGTGTTGTTGGCAACGACCATCAGCTCGCCGTACAGCTCGACGAAGGACGGACCGCCCGAATCGCCGCCGCCGATGCCGGCTTCGACGCCGTTCGGCAGCGCCACGGTGCAGATGTTGAAGTAGGTGCAGAAGGTGTCCTTGCCGTTGCCGTCGAAGTCGGCATAATAGACTTCGTTGCCGCTCTTGATGCCCTCGTCGTCGCCCTCGAAATAGTCGGTGACGTTCTCGCCGACACGCTTGGTGTCGTAGCGCGGAGCGACGTAATGGCCGTTGATGCCGTCGCCCGAGGTGCCGTAGCCGGCCATGATGATGTGCGAGCCGGCGACCAGCTCGGTGGTGGCGACCTTGTAGATCTTGGCGCTGGCCGGTGCGTCCTTGCTCAGGGTGATCACCGAGATGTCGTCGTTCACGCAGCCCTTGCTGCCGTCCGGGCAGTTGTTGAAGCCTTGGTAATCCGGATTCATCGAGACCTTCGAGGCCGAGATGATCGAGTTGTAGGTGCCGTTGCTGTTGAAGGCGACCAGCACGCTGTTGTTCGGATTCTTCAGGTCGATGACCTTGCCGTCGCCATACTGGTCGACGCAGTGGCCGGCCGAGATGACCTGGCGTTTGCCGACCAGGGCGCCGGAGCAGATGTAGTAATCGTTGCCGTACTGGATCTGGATTGCGACCACACCGGAAAACTTCGAGGACGACACGTTCGGATCGACGTGCGCGGCCGGGGTATCCGGCAGTGCGCCGGCGGTAATGACCGGGGTATTGATTGCACCGGCGATGCCTGCCTGCGCGGCACCGCTGATCCCGAAGAGTGCGCCGGTGGCGATGGTGATACCCAACAGCTTATTGAACGACAGTTTCCGATTACGCATTTTTTATCCTTTGTAGTAACAGCGTTATGTCTGCGGCACTTTGTAAGCTCGCGCGGATAGTGCATGCAGGAACTATGCCAGAAAGAAAAGATGCTTAAAAATTAATGACATACGGAAACGGCACTTCACGAATACTTACCAGTTGTAAATTTTTCCGACAGTAAATGCACAAGAAAAAACCGCAGGTCCTCGCGGAGCCTGCGGTTCGGGCTGGGGCTGCCGCTGCCTTATTTCACGTCGAGCAGGCTGACGTCGAAAATCAGGTTGGCGTTCGGCGGAATCGGCCCCGCGCCGTTGTTGCCGTAGGCGAGCGCGGCCGGCACTACCAGGGTGCGCTTGCCGCCCGCCTTCATCCCGACCAGGCCCTCGTCCCAGCCCTTGATGACCTTGCCGGCGCCGAGCTGGAAGGTGAAGGGCTCGCCGCCGACCGAGCTGTCGATCTGGAGGCCATGCTGGCCCGGCTCCTTGGGCGAATACAGCCATCCGGTGTAGTGCACGGTCACGGTGGAACCGGCCGCGGCGGCCTTGCCCTTGCCGACGACGGTGTCGGTTTTCTGCAGCGGCCTGGCGGCGGCGGCCACCGGAGCCTTGGGGATGGCCGCAGCCTGGGCGATGGCAGGACCGAGGGCCAGGCTCAGTCCAAAGGCAAGTGCGGCGCGCGAAAGAATGGAAGTCATCGGGATTTGCTCTGCTGGTTGGGAAAGGGTGGCACTAGTATTGCCGAGGTGCAGTATTTGTACAAGCGACAACGCTATTCACCCTTTCTCCGTGTTAATGTTGAGGCAGACTAACCCGAAAGAAAGGACATCACCATGCAAGCCCGATTCATTGCCGCCGCAGTGCTGATCCTCCTCGAGGCCGCAGCGGCGCCGGCCTTTGCCGCGCCCGACGTCAACTACCTGCAGAACGAACTCGACGGCCGTGGCCGCTGCCTCGGCACGGCCGGTCCCGACGTCGCCATGATGGCCTGCAATAAATCGCCGACGCAGCAATGGTTCGCCACCCGCGGCGAGCTGCCGGGCTTCGACAAATTCCACACGGTGGCGGACGGCGAGACCGTCTGCCTGGCGGCGCACCCGAACGACCGCAAGAACGTGCTGGTGATGGAGCCCTGCAGCCGCGCCGACAGCCAGCAATGGACGATCGAGCGCCTGAGCGACGTGCCGCGCCAGATGCTGCTGACCAATCGCGAAACCGGCGCCACCCGCTGCCTGGAAGCGCTGCAGACCGGCATCAGGATGACGGCCTGCAGCCGCCGCCAGAACGGCCACCGCTGGCACAGCAATTACGAACCGACGATGTAAAGCGCTTTATTGGACGTCGAGCAGCTCGACATCGAAGATCAGGTTGCTGTTCGGCGGAATCGGGCCCGCGCCCTGCTCGCCATAGCCCATCGCGGCAGGCACGATCAGGGTGCGCTTGCCGCCCACCTTCATGCCCTGCACGCCCTGGTCCCAGCCCGGGATGACCTGGCCGGCGCCGAGGCGGAAGCTGAAGGGTTCGCGGCCGATCGAGGAATCGAACTGGGCGCCGTGCTGCAGCTGGGCACTCGGCGCGTACAGCCAGCCCGTGTAGTTGACGACCACGGTGGAACCGGCCACCGCTTCCTTGCCGGTGCCGGTCACGGTATCGATCTTCTGCATGGCGATCGGGGTCGCGTCGGACGGCGCCGCGGAAGGCGCGTGGCCGCGCTTGCAGCCGGCCAGGGTGAGGGAAAGCGCCAGGCCGAGGGCGCACACGGAAAGCAGCTGTTTCATGTTCTTGTTCTTTCGTAGTGATGGATGCCGGCGCAGGATACACCCCGCCCGCCCCTAGGGCAACGGCAGGCGTGCAATGCCGCCCAGGATGCGGTCGGCGGCGCGGCCGACGCCATCTTCGAGCGCCATCTCCTCCGCTACCTCGTGCGCCCGCTCGCGCATGGCCGGCGCGCAGGCGGCGGCAATCAGCGCGGCCGGATCGGCGCCGGCGAATTCCTCCATCGGGCAGGTGAGGCCGATTCCACGCGCACGCAGGCGCCCGGCCCAGAAGAACTGGTCGCCGGCAAACGGCACCACCACCGAGGGCACGCCGGCGCGCGCCGCCGCATGCGTGGTCCCCGCCCCGCCGTGGTGGATGACCGCGGCGGTGCGCGGGAACAGCCATTCGTGCGGCGTGTCGCCCAGCACCAAGACGTCCGGCGGCAACCGCGACAGGTCGACGCCGCTCCAGCCGGGATAGAACAGCACGCGACGGGTGGCGGCGATTCCGCAAACCGTCTCCAGCAGCGTCTGGGGATCCATGCCCGCCATGCTGCCGAAGCCGATGTAGACCGGCGCCTCGCCGGCGGCCAGGAAGGCGGACAGCGATGCCGGCGGCTGCCACCCGGCGGCGGCGGGAAGCTGCCAGCTGCCGGTCAGCTCGACCTCGGCCGGCCAGTCGTCAGGACGCGGCAGCAGGGCCGGCGAACAGCCGTACAGGGTCGGATAGCCCTTCCACAGGCGCCGGCGCGGCGCCGCCCCGAACACGTCCCTGCGCGCCGCGTTCACGGCCGGCCGGAACATCGCCCAGGTCAGGCTGTTGAATGCCTGGTGCGTCAGCCGGTTGGCCCAGCCGGGCAGCCTGCGCGGACGCAGGAAGGCGGCGCCGAACTCGCGCGTGGGCGTCAGCGGCCACAGCGCGGTGCCGATGCAGGGAATGGCGAGGGCCTCGGCCACGGCCAGGCCGACGAAGGCCGCCAGGCCGGAAAACACCAGCACGTCGCTGCCCTGGGCCGCCGTGCGCGCGGTCGCCATCCACGCCGTCGTGTGCTCGCGCGCGAGCCGGGCGCAGGCGCGCGCGACCCGCGACATGTCGGCGCGGCCGTCGATGGATTTGGCGAGCGTGCCGCCCGGCTGCACCGCCTTGCGGATGTCGCCGGCCAGGGCCGTGAACGGGATGCCGTGTTCGCGCGCCAGCGGGGCGCAGGCGCGGTCGGCCAGCAGCCGGGCTTCGTGCCCGCGCCGGATCAGTTCTCTGGCGAGCGCCGCCAGCGGGCGCGTGTCGCCGTCGGTGCCATAGGTGAGGAAAGTGATCTTCATGTCATGCCTTGCTTGTCGAAGGCATGATTGTCGGCCTGCTAGCCGGGGCGAGGCTTGTACGAATCCGACATCGTCATCGTGACCGTCGCGTCACAGCCGGTAAGCCCAGTAATCGCGGTCGGAAGCGATACTTTCTTCCAGGCGCGAAGGCGGCAGGCCGGCCAGTTCGCGCAGTTCGCGCGCCATGTGGGCCTGGTCGGCGTAGCCCAGTTCGGCCGCCAGCGCGGCCAGCGTCTCCTTGGGCGCGGCCGGGTCGCGCAGGGCGTAGACGGCTTCGTTCATGCGCTGCAGGCGCCTCGCCTGGGCCGGCGTGACACCGATCCGCTCGCGGTAGCGGCGCTGCACCTGGCGCTCGCCGACGCCGAGCGTGCGCGCCGTCTCCGCCACGCCTTCGTGGCTGGCGATACGGCGCAGGCTGCGGCCCAGCGCCGCGTCCCAGCCGGCGCGGCGCTCGCGCCAGCGCGCGGCAATCCACGCCTCGATCCATGCGGTCTGCGCGGCCTCGTCGAGGTCCGCCAGGGCCCGCGGCCAGGCTTCCCAATCGGCGTCCAGCCAGCCGGCGGCCGGCTCGTCGCGGTCCTGCAGACGGACCGGCGCGATGCCGGTCAGGAGGGCGAAGGCATCGGGATAGAAGATCGCGGACAGCGATCGCACCGGCGCCAGCGACAGCGACGTGACCGGGCGCGTGCGCGGCCCCGAGACCAGCAGGCCGGACAGGGCGCGCGTGCCGCCCTCCTCCGCCGCCATGGCGATGGCGCCGTCGAGGATCAGGCTCAGGCTGCAATGGACCATCGCCGGAAAGCGGTTCAGGTGGGGCTGCGGCGGCGGCCAGGGCTCGTCGAGGGTCGACATGAAGCCGATCCCGTACAGGACCTCGGACAGTTCGCCTTGCGGCTGGTGCATCGAGGTCCGCATGCGGCCTTACTCGCCGAGCGTCTTGACGAAGGCGCGCACGCCGCCCAGCAGCATCTCGACCGACATCGCCGTCAGGATCAGGCCCATCAGGCGCTCGAAGGCGGTCATGACCTGGGCGCCGAGCGCCTTCTGCAGGCGCTCCGCCGCCAGGAACACGGCCAGCCAG
This sequence comes from Massilia sp. 01N410, assembly GCF_056399665.1. Lineage (NCBI taxonomy): Bacteria > Pseudomonadati > Pseudomonadota > Betaproteobacteria > Burkholderiales > Oxalobacteraceae > Massilia > Massilia sp. 01N410. Next base: position 212,427 of record NZ_JBFTRV010000006.1, read on the forward strand.
ACCAGGCCGACGGCGGCCAGCGCGGCCACGTGGACCATCACTTCCGCCGTCGTCTGCGAGGTGAACAGCAGCACGGTGGCCAGCGCCGAGGGGCCGGCCAGCGCGGGGATCGCCAGCGGCACGATGAAGGGCTCACCGCCTTCGCTGCGGCCCAGCACGCCGTCCGGATGCGGGAAGATCATGCGGATCGCGATGATCAGCAGGATCACCGCGCCGCCGATGCGCAGCGAGATGTCGGTCAGGTGCAGCGCTTCCAGGAAGTGCCGGCCGAAGAACATGAAGACCAGCAGCAGCAAGAAGGCGATCGCGCATTCGCGCACCACGATGCGCGGCCGGCGGGCCGGTTCGACCTCCTTCAGCGCGGTGACGAACAGGGGAACGTTGCCGAAGGGGTCGGTAACGAGCAGGAGCAGGATGAAGGTCTGGAAGAAGCTTTGGGTCATGGGATCGGTCAAGGTATTTGTTGCAATCTTAACCGATCGGCATCCGTACCCATCGATTTACCGGTCAAAAGCTTTCCCACGCCTCCGCAGCCGGTTCCGGGTTGCGGCCCCGTGCCGCCGGACCTGCGGGCGCCGCGGCTGCCAGTGCCTTGCGCGCCGGCGCCGGCGACCGGACCGACTGAGCCGGCTGGGCCGGCATGTCTTTCAGCTTGAATACGCGCATCGCGTCGGACAGGTCCGCAGCCTGCTTCTGCAGGGTTTCGGAGGCCGCCGCAGCCTCCTCCACCAGCGAGGCATTCTGCTGGGTGGTCTGGTCCATCTGGCTGACCGCTTCGTTGATCTGCTCGATGCCGAGGGTCTGCTCGCGGGTGGCGGCGCTGATGTCGCCCATGATATCGGTGACGCGGCGGATACTCGCCACGATCTCGCCCATCGTGGTGCCGGCCTTGGCCACCAGGGCGCTTCCCGTTTCCACGTTGCCGACCGAGGCATCGATCAGGGTCTTGATCTCCTTGGCGGCGGCAGCCGAACGCTGGGCCAGGTTGCGCACCTCGCCGGCCACCACGGCGAAGCCGCGGCCCTGCTCGCCCGCCCTGGCCGCCTCCACCGCGGCGTTCAGCGCCAGGATATTGGTCTGGAAGGCGATACCGTCGATCACAGCGATGATGTCGACGATTTTCTTCGACGAGGTATCGATCAGCCCCATCGTTTCGACCACCTGGTGCACCACCGCGCCGCCCTTGGCCGCCACTTCGCTTGCCGAGGCGGCCAGCTGATTGGCCTGGCGCGCATTGTCCGAGGTCTGCTTGACGGTCGAGGTCAGCTCTTCCATCGACGAAGCGGTTTCTTCGAGCGAGCTGGCCTGCTGCTCGGTGCGCGACGACAGTTCGAGGTTGCCCGCGGCGATCTCGTCGCTCGCACGGGCGATATTGCCGGCGCCCTGGACCACGCTATGCACCAGCTCGCGCAGCGAGTGATTCATCGCGCGCAGCGCTTCCAGCAGTTGTCCGGCCTCGTCCCTGGATGTGACCTGGATATCCGCCGTCAGGTCGCCCTTGGCGACGCGGCGCGCGATCCCGATCGCGGTTTCGAGCGGCTTGACGATGCTGCTGCGAAGCAGCCATCCACAGGCGACCACCAGCAGCACCAGCATCACGCTCAGCGCGGTCTGCATGCGCAGGCTGGCGGCCGCGGCCTGCTCGGCCTGCGCTGCGCTGGCGTCGATGGCCTTGCGCTGCATGTCGACCATGTCACGCAGCAAGCCCTGGTACTTGGCCGAAGCCGGGATGAACTTCTCTTCGAGCACGTGCGTTGCGGTCTCGACATCGTTCATTTCCTTGGCCTTGGTCACCGCGGCTTTCTGGACGTTGTAGAAATCACGCGCATCGGCGATCTGCTGCAGCAGCTTGGCCTCTTCCGGCGAGGTCAGCAGCTGCTTCACCTTTTTCAGGATTTCGCCGGCTTCCTTGCTGCCCGTCGCCGAATCTTCGGCAAAGAACGCAACCAGCGCATTGTCGCTGCTCTTCGCGATTGCCAGCGTCCTGCGCGAACCGCCGTAGATGGTGCGGTACCAGTCGCTGACCAGCCTTTCCTTGGCCAGTGGCAAGGCCATCAGTTCCTTGGTCGATGCCGTCATCCTGTTCAGCTGCCAAAGTCCGACGCCGGTAGTTGCAATCGAAAAGAGCAGGACGATTGCGAAGACGAGCGCAATCTTTTTGCCGATGTTGAGGTTTTTCATCATTTACATGTACGCAATCCGCCGTCGCACGGCACCAGTGTTCAATAACGGGAGGCCCCGCTGTCAGGTCCGGAATATGCCGCAATAATTTCCGCATAGCAACATAAAATTTGTATGTGTCGGCATCGGCGCAACACCCGATATGCATGGGCATAAAACCGGTTTATGATGCCCAAGGGAAATTTTGTTTCTTCCGGCCGTTTAAAATTTCATATTTACAGCAAGGCATCGGTGTTTCCTGCCGGGCCTTCCTGTCCTCCGTTTTCACAGGATACAAACAGCATGACCGACCCTACCCAACCCAAGCCGCGTCGCGACTTCCTGATCAAGTCACTGGTCGGCGCGGCCGGCGCAGCGAGCGCTTCCCTGCCTCTCACCGGAAAGGCCCAGGCGGCCAACGGACAGCCCGCCGCCCCCGCCGCCGCCGCGGAAGCGCCGGCCGGCTACGAATGGCTGCGTCCCGGCGAGCAGGCATTCGTCGAAGCGCTGGTCAATCACATGTGCCCGGCCGACCAGTACACCCCGAACGGGGTCGACATGGGCCTGAACATCTACTTCGACCGTGCCCTCGCCGGCAACTGGGGCCAGGGCGACCGCCTCTACCTGCAAGGCCCCTTCAGGCAAGGCAGTGCCAACCAGGGTTACCAGCTGGCCATGACCCCCGCCGCCCTGTTCCGCGCCGGCACCGAAGGCCTGGCCGACTACTGCCAGGCGACCTTCAAGAAGCCCTTCGATGCCCTGCCGTCCGAGGCCAGGGAGCAGCTGCTCAAGGACCTGCAGGCAGGCAAGATCGCCTTGCCGAACGGCGTGCCGGCCAAGCCGTATTTCGCGCAGCTGCTGCAGATGTTCTATGAAGCCATGTTCTCCGACCCGATCTATGGCGGTAACCGCGACAAGATGGCCTGGAAGATGATCGGCTACCCGGGCGTGAACACCACCAACAAGCTGAACATCGTCAAGTTCAAGAACAAACCGTATCGCACGCAGCCGGTCGGCATTGCCGACCTCAGCTGAAGCAAACACCAACGGAACCGCAATGAAGAAAATGAATGAAGTGGATGTCGTGCTGGTCGGCGCCGGCTGGACCGGCGGCATCCTGGGCAAGGAATTGTCCGAAGCAGGCATGACCGTGGTATGCCTCGAGCGGGGCGGCCCGCAGGCCTCGTCGGAAGACTTTACCGTGCCGCGCATGCGCGACGAACTGTCGCTGGGCATCCGCAACGGCATGATGGTCAACACGACCGACCAGACCGAAACCATCCGCAACCACGCCGGGGAAACCGCGCTTCCCTATCGCCGCCTCGGATCCTACCTGATGGGTACCGGCGTCGGCGGCGCATCGACGCACTGGAACGGCCATACCTGGCGCTGGACCGACGACGAGTTCAAGATCCGTTCGCGCTACGAGGACAAGTACGGCAAGAAGTACATTCCCGAAGACATGACGATCCAGGACTGGGGCATCAGCTACAAGGAACTGGAGAAGTACTACGACAAGTTCGAGAAGGTTGCCGGCATCTCCGGCAAGGCGGGCAACATCAAGGGCAAGAAGATCGCCGGCGGCAACGTCTTCGAAGCGCCGCGATCGAACGACTATCCGCTGCCGCCGGTCGAACAGACCCTGGCCGGCGAGCTGTTCGAAGATACGGCCAGGAAGATGGGTTACCACCCCTTCCCGCGCCCGACCGCGAACACCTCGCGCGCCTATACCAACCCCGACGGCGCCAAGTTCGGCGAATGCCAGTACTGCGGCCACTGCGAGCGCTTCGGCTGCGAATCGAACGCCAAGGGCGGCGCCCACATGACCGTGCTGCCGGCCGCCCTGAAGCAGAATACCTTCGAGCTGCGCACCAACGCCTGGGTCACCCGCATCGAGCGCGACGCCTCGGGCAGGAAAGCGACCGGCGTCACCTACGTCAACCTGGCGAACGGCGAAGAAGTCTTCCAGCCAGCCAAGATGGTCGTGCTGACTGCCTACGCGCTGAATAATGTCCACCTGATGCTGGTCTCCGGCATCGGCCAGGTCTACGACCCGGCCACCGGCAAAGGCCTGATCGGCAAGAATTACTGCTACCAGACCGGCGCCAGCGCCACGCTGTTCTTCGAAGACAAGCTGTTCCACCCTTACATGTCGGCGGGCGGCACCAGCACCCTGATCGACGACTTCAACGCCAACTGGGACTTCGACCGCACGCCCTTCGGCTACATCGGCGGTTCGATCATCGGCACCGTGCAGTATGGCGGCCGTCCGATCCAATGGCACCCGGTGCCAGGCGGTACGCCAGCCTGGGGCAACAAGTGGAAAGAGGAAACCGCCAAGTGGTACGAGCGCGCGATGAACATCGCGGCCGCCGGCAGCGTGATGCCGAACCGCGGCAACTTCCTCGACCTCGACCCGACCTACCGCAACCGCCTCGGCATGCCGCTGATGCGCATGACCTTCGACTACAAGGACAACGAGCGCAAAATTTCGGCGCACTCGGCCGAGGTCATCAACAAGATTGCACAGGCAATGAGCCCTGCTCACCTGAACAAGGCGGCGCCGCGCAATTCGTGGAACGCGACCGTGTACCAGAGCACCCACAACACGGGCGGCACCATCATGGGCACGAATCCGGGCAACTCGGTCACGAACAAATATGGCCAGGTGTGGGACGTCGACAACCTGTTCATCATGGGCGCCTCGCTGTTCCCGCACAACTCGGCCTACAACCCGACCGGTCCCGTCGGCGCGATCGCCTACATGGCAGCCGATATCATCAAGAAAGTCTACGTCAAGAATCCAGGAAAGCTCATCGATGCCTAAGTTCGTCAATTCGTCTGCAATCACGTTCGCGGCCCTCGCCGCCTTCTCCCTGCACGCCCAGGCCGCCGACGACCTCGGCAAGAAGACCTTCGAAACCTGCGCCGCCTGCCACTCGCTGAAAGCCGGCGAGAACGGCGTCGGCCCGGACCTGCACAACATCGTCGGCCGTACCGCCGGCCTTGAGCCTGGCTTCCGCTTCTCGGGTCCGATGAAACGCAGCGGCATCACCTGGGACGAAAAGAGCCTGACCGAATTCTTGCGCGCGCCGCAGGAAAAAGTGCCGGGCAACCGCATGCCCTTCTCCGGCATTCCGGACGAGGCGGCGCTGAAGGCGGTCGTGCAGTACCTGGCGACGGCCAGCAAGTAAGCCCACGCCCCGGCCTGGTGACCGGCGGCCTCAGGGCCGCGTCGGCTGCACCAGGCTCGTCATCGCATCCACGTACAAGGTCCGCTCGTCCGCATACAGCGGCAGCAGCGGCGTGACCGACACCTGGTTCAGTTTCGTCTTGCGAACCTGGCCGCCGGCCGGATCCCTGAACACCGCGTAAGGCACGTCCTGGATCACATAGGGCTCGCCGTTCACGTGGCCGATGATCATCAGCACGTGGCCGGGGACGACCACCAGGTCGCCCACCTGGGCCTCGGCCAGGGCGCGCACGCGGTCCTCATGGCTGTCCTTGTCGGTAAAAGTCCGGTGCTGGAACAACGGCATGCTGCCCTGCAGGGCGGAGCTGGGCGGCAGGTACAGGCCCATGCTGCGGTAGACCTCGCCGGTCAGGCCGCTGCAGTCGCGCGCATTGAACTGGTGGCCCCAGCCGTAACGCTCGCCGAGCAGTTTGAAGGCCTGGCGGATGATGTTGGCGCGGGTGACCGGCAGGTAGCCGGGCGCGCTGTCCGCACTGCGGCGCAGCAGGGCCGGCCTGAATTCGAGCGCCCCGCCCTGCCCGCGCACCGGCAGCAGCAAGGGCCAGGACGCGTAGGGGCTGGCGCCGTTCACCGGTTCGCCGGGCGGCACATCGGCGGCCGGCAGCGCCGTACCCATGTCCAGCAGCACTTCCGACACCTCGGGCGCTTCCGGCGTGAACACGGTGCGCACCTGGTCGCCGGTGACGACCCGGCCCGGGGCACGGGTGGCATAGCCGAACACGGCGTCGCGCGCGCCTTCGGCGATGTCCTTGCTTCTCACCCAGGCCGGGCCCTGGGTCGACATCACCAGCAGCCAGTTGCGATCAAGGCTCTGGTGGGCGATCAGGACCGGCTCGCCCGGGAAGAGGACGCCGGCCTGCAGGCTTTCATAATCGCGGTTGTCGGCGGCCGGGTAGAAGTTGCGTTCGGCCGGCATCGTGCGCAGTTGGGCGCGGCGCACGCTGAGGCCGTAGCGGGCCGGCGCCGATGCCGCGATCCGTTCCGGCGCGCCGTTCCTGCGGACGGCGTCCAGGGTCGCCGCGCCGACCGGCTTGCCGTCCTCGTCGACCGCAATCTTGACCGGCGTCGCCTGCTCGGCCTGCGTCAGCCAGTCGGCCACCTGGGCGCGTTCCAGGGTCGCCGGCAGGCGCTGCAGGTCGATGAAGCCGCCGCCCGGCGCGAAGGCTTGCGTCCGTTTGGCCGCCGCCTGGCGCGCGTTCAGCAGCACCATGTCCGGTTCCAGCAGGCGGTGGATCCAGAAATCGGGATTCAGCATCTCCTCGCTGAAGGCGGGGATGCCGGAGGCGGATACCGGGGCCGGGGCGCGCTCGTCGGCGGCCAGTGCGGGGTGGGTGGCGCATGTGATCGCCACGGCCAGCGCCAGGGTGCGCAGCTTGGTGCTCGTCTTCATCGTCGTCTCCATTTTTTATGGATGAAGCTTACATGAAGACGGGCAAAAAAATCGGGGCGCGCGGCCCCGATTCAGCTTGGCCCCCCGCCTGCGCGGGGGCGACGACTAAAAGGCGCGAGAGCGCCGTCGTCTTCAGTTCTTCTCGAACTTCTTCATCCACGCCGACAGCTGGTGCGGACGCAGGCCATCGTAGTCTTCGAACGGCTGGTGGATCCACGGGTTGTGCGGCAGGTCTTCCAGGTGGTAGTCCGGAACCAGCGACGAGGTGCCCTTGACCCAGATGACGGCCGAACGCACTTCGGTGACGTCCGGGTAGTTGGCGGTCAGGTGCTCGCTCACTTTTGCCAGGGTCACGCCGGAGTCGGCCAGGTCATCGACCAGCAGGATCTTGCCGGCCAGCGGACCCTTGGTCATCGTCATGTACTTGGCGATGTCCAGGTCGCCCTGCTTCTTGCCGGATTCTTCGCGGTAGGAGCTGGTCGACAGGATCGCCAGCGGCACGTCGAAGATGCGCGAGATCACGTCGCCGGGACGCACGCCGCCGCGCGCCAGGCACAGGACCATGTCGAACTTCCAGTTCGATTCGTAGACCTTCAGCGCCAGGCGCTCGACCAGGCGGTTGTACTCATCCCAGGAGACCCACAGATCCTTGTCGGTCGATGCAGGAGTATTCATAGCTTTGGTAATTCCTATTGTTCTTATGCGGCAAACGGGTGACGCAGCACGATGGTTTCTTCACGGTCCGGACCGGTCGACACCATATCGACAGGAACACCGACCAGCTCTTCGATGCGCTTGATGTAAGCGCGGGCAGCGGCCGGCAGCTCGTCCATGGACTTGGCGCCGACAGTGCTTTCCTTCCAGCCCGGCATCTCTTCGTAGACCGGCACGCAGGCGGCCGCCTCTTCCGCGCCGACCGGGAAGATGTCGACGTCACGGCCGTCGATCTTGTAGCCGGTGCACAGCTTCAGGGACTCGATGCCGTCCAGGACGTCGAGCTTGGTCAGGCACATGCCGGTCACGCCGTTGATCTGGACCGAGCGGCGCAGCAGCGCGGCATCGAACCAGCCGCAGCGGCGCGCACGGCCGGTCACGGTGCCGAACTCGTGGCCCACGCGCGACAGGTGCTCGCCGACGCCGGCGTCGGTCGGCAGTTCGGACGGGAACGGGCCCGAACCCACGCGGGTGGTGTAGGCCTTGGTGATGCCCATGATGTAGTGCAGCATGCCCGGACCCACGCCCGAACCGGCGGCAGCGTTGCCGGCCACGCAGTTCGACGAGGTCACGAACGGATAGGTGCCGTGGTCGACGTCCAGCAGCGAGCCTTGCGCGCCTTCGAACAACAGGTGGCCGCCGGCCTTGTGGGCTGCGTACAGGGCCGAGCTGACGTCGCCGACCATCGGACGCAGGCGCGGCACCAGGGCCATCGCGTCGTCGAAGGTCTTCTGGAAGTCGATTGCCTGGGATTTCAGGTAACCGGTCAGCACGAAATTGTGGTAGTCCAGGTTCTCGCGCAGCTTTTCGGCGAAGCGGGTCTCGTTCAGCATGTCGGCGATACGGATCGCGCGGCGTGCCACCTTGTCTTCGTAGGCCGGGCCGATGCCCTTGCCGGTGGTGCCGATCTTGTTGACGCCGCGGGCCGCTTCACGGGCGACGTCGATGGCGACGTGGTAAGGCAGGATGACCGGGCAGGCTTCCGAGATCTTCAGGCGCGAAGCGACTTCGACGCCGGCAGCTTCCAGCTTGTCGATCTCGCGCATCACGTCCGGTACCGAGACCACGACGCCGTTGCCGATGTAGCAGGCCACGCCTTCGCGCATGATGCCCGACGGGATCAGTTGGAGTGCCGTCTTCTGGCCCTTGATCACCAGCGTGTGGCCGGCATTGTGGCCACCCTGGAAACGCACCACGCCGGCGGCATGGTCGGTCAGCCAGTCGACGATCTTACCCTTGCCCTCATCGCCCCATTGGGTGCCGATGACAACGACGTTCTTAGCAGTATTTGACATCACTTAACCTAAGTTTTTGAGAATCCAATTTCCTTGTTCGAGGACGAGCACACGGTCGCACTCGAACTCGTCCTGTACGTTTTCATGACCCGGCATGGACTGGATCACGACTTCGCCTGCCTTGCGCAGTTCAGCGATTTTTTCGCGCAGCTCGGGCGCATTGCCCCACGGCGCACGGATGGCGTGTTTGCGGTCGGCGGTCGGCAGCAGCCGCGCCAGCTCGCGCAGGTCGAGAGAGAAGCCGGTTGCCGGACGCGCGCGTCCGAAGGCTTCGCCGACGTGGTCGTAACGGCCGCCGCGGGCGACGGCATTCGGCAGGCCCGGCACGTAGAGCGCGAACATGGCGCCGCTCTCGTACTGGTAGCCGCGCAGGTCGGCCAGGTCGATCGCCACCTGGGCGCGGCCGATCGCACAGCCGGCCAGCGCCGCCAGTTCGGCCAGCGCGCGGGTGATGCCCGGCAGCGCCGGCAGCACTTCTTTTGCACGGGTCAGCACGTCGACGTCGCCATACAGGTTCGGCAGCGCCATCAGGGCGGCGCGGGTCGCTTGCGCATGGTTCTGCGTCGCTTCGTCCAGGCCCGGCATGTCCTTCGATTTCAGCAGGCCGTGCAGCAGCTGCTCGTCGCGTTTGGCGGCCGGGTCTTCGGCCAGGATCGCGCGCAGCACGCCGGCGTGCGACAGGTCCAGGCGCGGCTGTTCGAAGCCGGCCAGCGCCAGCGTGGCGAGGGCCAGTTCCTGGATCTCGGCGTCGGCTTCGAGGCCGGCGTGGCCGTAGATTTCGGCGCCGATCTGGAGTTGTTCACGGGTCGCGTGCAAGCCGGACGGGCGGGTGTGCAGCACCGTGCCGGCATAGCACAGGCGGGTGACGCTATCCCTGTTCAAGAGGTGCGCGTCGATGCGGGCGACCTGGGTCGTCATGTCGGCGCGCAGGCCGAGCAGGCGGCCGCTCATCGAATCGACCAGCTTGAAGGTCTTGGAGTCGGTGTCCTGCCCTGCGCCGGCCAGCAGCGATTCGACGTACTCGAGCATCGGCGGCATGACCAGCTCGTATCCATAGGTGCGGAAGGTGTCGAGCATGAGGCGGCGCAGTTCCTCGATCTTGCGCGCTTCGGACGGCAAGACGTCGGCGATATTCTCGGGCAGTAGCCAGGTAGGCATGGGCAAAGCGATTGGGTTCGTTAAAGATAGGGCAACGGAGCACGCGGCTTTGCACGCGTATTCTGCGCCGAATCGACGATTTTAACCGAAAACCGGCCGGGATTGGCGCGGAAGATGGGTGGAGCGATTGTTAACGTTGCTTCGTGGGCACGGGGTGCCCACCCTACAGTATGCGTAGGGTGGGCGCCCCGCGCCCACGCCCACACGTCATTTACCCGCGCCGGGCCCGCGGAAATACTTGAAGAACTCGGAATTCGAATCCAGCACCAGCACGTCGCTGCGGCTCTTGAAGGTGGCGCGATAGGCCTCCAGCGAGCGGTAGAAGCGGTAGAACTCGGGGTTCTTGCCAAAGGACTGGGCATAGATCTGGCTCGCCTTGGCATCGCCCTCGCCCCTGATGGTTTCGGCGTTGCGGAAGGCTTCGGCCAGGATCACGCTGCGCTGGCGTTCGGCGTCGGCGCGGATCTGCTCGGCTTCGGCCGTGCCGGTCGAGCGGGTCTCGGCGGCCACGCGCAGGCGCTCGGCCTTCATGCGCTCGAACACCGCGTTGTTGACCTGGGCGGTGAAGTCGACGCGCTTGAGGCGCAGGTCGACGATCTCGACGCCGAGCTGGCGGCTGTTGGCGGCCACGCGCTCGCGCAGGGCATTCGCCAGCTCCTGGCGCTGGCCGGAGACGACTTCGCCGACCTTGCGGGTGGCGATCTCGGCGTTCATGGCCACCTGCACCACCTGGGCCACGCGTTCGGCGCCGCGTCCGGCGTTGCCGCTGCCGACCGCGCCCAGGTACTGGCGCGGATCCGTGATGCGCCATTTGACGAAGGCGTCGACCAGCAGGTCCTTCTTCTCCGCCGTCACGAAGCGTTCGCCGTCGGCGGTGTCGAGGGTCTGCAGGCGCTTGTCGAGGTAGACCACGGTCTGGAGCGGCGACGGCAGCTTGAAGTGCAGGCCGGGCTCCTTGATCACCTCGCGCAGCTCGCCGAGGGCATAGACCACGGCATAGCGGTGCTGGTCGACCACGAAGAAGCTCGAGGCGAGCAGGCTCAGGACGATGGCCGCCCCGATCACGATCGAAATCAGACGGCTCATCAGCGGGTCTCCCTTTCACGCGAGGAATCGCGGCTGCGCGGATCGATCTTGCGCACCGATTCCAGCGGGTGGTTCTCCGTTGCGGGCACGGCCTGGACCTGCTGTTGCGGGTTCTGCGGCTGCGGCGCTTGCTGACCCTGGGCCTGCTGCTGGGCCTGGGGCTGCTGCGCCTGGTTCGGCTGGCCCTGGGCGCCCTGCGGCGCCGGCATGACCGGGCCCGAACGGCTGCCCATCGCCTGCTCGTTGGCGACCGACTGGTTCAGCATGCGGTCGAGCGGCAGGTAGATCTGGTTCGAGGTCTTGGCGTCGATCATGACCTTGCTGGTGCTGGAGAAGATCTGCTGCATGGTGTCGATGTACATGCGGTCGCGGGTGACGCCCGGCGCCTTCGCGTATTCGGCCACGACCTGGTTGAAGCGGGCGACATTGCCTTCCGCCGTGTTCACGGTGGTCGCGCGGTAGGCTTCGGCATCCTGCTTCATGCGCTCCGCCTTGCCCTTGGCCTGCGGGACGATGTCGTCGGCATAGGCCTGGGCTTCGCTGCGGGCACGGGACCGGTCTTCCTGGGCCTTGACGGTTTCCTCGAAGGCGCTTGCCACCTGCTCGGGCGCCGCCAGCGACTGCACGGTCACGCCGGTGACGTCGGCGCCCATCTTGTAGCGCTCCAGCATCTGCTCGACCATGACGCGCGCTTCGCCGGCCAGCTTGTCGCGGTTTTCGGCGAGCACGGCATCCATGCTGCGGCGGCCGACCAGTTCGCGCACGGCGGTTTCGGCGGCATCGCGCATGGTCTCGACCTGGTCGCTGTTGTTGAACACCCAGGCGACCGGATCGGTGACCTTGTACTGCACCGAGAACTGGACGTCGACCAGGTTCTCGTCCGCGGTCAGCATCAGGGCTTCGTTCAGCTGCTTGTTGCGCACGTTCGCGCGGTAGCCGACTTCGACGGTCTGGACCTGGCTCACGTTGACCGTCTGGTGGGCCTGGAACGGGGCCGGCCAGCGCCAGTTGAAACCGGCGCCGGTCTTGTGCGACAGCTCGCCGAAGGTGGTGACGAGGCCGACCTGGCCTTCCGGCACGATGAAGGCGCCGCTGGCGAGCCAGATCAGGACCAGGATGGCGCCGACCACGGTCGCGGTGACGCCGACGCCCCGGGCATCCGGGCGATAGCCGCCACCATCGCCGCCGCGCTTGCCGAACAGGCGGTTCAGGCGCTGATTGAAATCGCGCCACAGCTGGTCGAGATCGGGCGGACCGTCGTTGCCCTGGTTCTTACCCTGCTGGATCTTGCGTTCGTCGCCGGGTTTGTGGCCCCAGCGGGGATCGTTCAGTGACAGGGTGATGCCGAGACGTTTGAAGAGTGAAACGAGCATAGGCTAGTGTGGTCCCACATGGGTGGAATTCGGAATATTCTCAGCCGTCCCGGGCTGCACCTCGTGCGCGAAGCCGGAATCGTCGCCGTCCTGCTCGTCGGCATGCGTCACACCGGGCTCGGGTCTGGCCGCCTCGACGATCGCGTCGCGCAGCAGATCCAGGCCGGCGCCACTATGGGCGCTGATAAAAACGCGGCTGATTTTATCATATTCATCACGTTCCACCCCGGGCTCGAGCCCGGCCGCATCGATCTTGTTCCAGACCAGGATCTGCGGGATGTGGTCTGCGCCGATTTCGCGCAGCACCTCGTTGACCTGCTCGATCTGCTCCATCCGCACCGGTGACGAGCCGTCGACCACGTGCAGCAGCAGGTCGGCATGGATGGTTTCTTCCAGGGTGGCGCGGAAGGCGGCCACCAGTTGGTGCGGCAGTTCGCGCACGAAACCAACCGTGTCGGACACCACCACGTTGCCGGTTTCCTGCCCCAGGTAGAGGCGGCGGCTGGTGGTGTCCAGGGTCGCGAACAGCTGGTTCGCGACGTACACCCCGGCCTTGGTCAGGGTGTTGAACAGGGTCGACTTGCCGGCATTGGTATAGCCGACCAGCGACACCGAGAATGTCTGGTTGCGTCCGCGCGAGCGGCGCTGGGTTTCATGCTGCTTGCGCAGCTTGGACAGGCGGGTGCGCAGCATCTTGACGCGCTCGCCGATCAGGCGGCGGTCGGTCTCGAGCTGGGTTTCGCCGGGACCGCGCAGGCCGATACCGCCCTTCTGGCGTTCCAGGTGGGTCCAGCCGCGGATCAGGCGCGTGGCCAGGTGCTGCAACTGGGCCAGCTCGACCTGCAGCTTGCCCTCGTGGCTCTGGGCGCGCTGGGCGAAGATGTCAAGGATGAGGCTGGTACGGTCGACCACGCGGATATTGAGGCGGCGCTCCAGGTTACGTTGCTGGGCGGGCGACAGGGCGTGGTTGAAGATGACGATCTCGATCCGCTCGGCCAGGCAGGCCTGGGCGATTTCGTCGGCCTTGCCGCTGCCGACGAAATGCGCTGGATCAGGACTGTTGCGTTTTGCGGTGATCGTGGTGATCGGATCCGCTCCGGCGGAACGCGCCAGCAATGCCAGTTCTTCCAGGCTGGCCGCGAAATCGCCACGGCCAAAGTCGATACCGACCAATGCTGCGCGCATGGTGTTGCCGGACACGTCAGCCATCGACCTCACTCGGCGTCTTGTTCGAGGTTGAGGTTGACGGCGCGTGCGGGAACGACGGTGGAAATGGCGTGCTTGTAGACCATCTGGGTGACGGTATTACGGAGCAGAACCACATACTGGTCGAAGGACTCGATGTGTCCCTGGAGCTTGATACCGTTGACCAGATAGATCGAAACGGGGACGTGCTCCTTGCGCAAGGCGTTCAGGAATGGGTCTTGTAACAGTTGCCCTTTGTTGCTCATAACAGCTCCGTGGTGTTGTTGTCGTATAAAAATTGAGGCGCTATGCCGATTTTCAAGTGCTTGGGCCAACATTCTCACTTTGTGAATGTTTTTCCAAGCCTACTGTAACCTGTTTTACCGTTTTCTGTCGTACTCGTACGGTTAATTCTGGCTTAAAAACCGGTAGGGTGGGCAGCAGGTGCCCACGCGTGACGCCGGCAAATCACATGCGCTACGCGTGGGCACGGTGTGCCCAGCGTGATCGATGCCCCCGGCATCGATCACTCCTTGGCGAAGGGGTTTTTGCCGCTGCGCAGTTCGATCCTGAGCGGGGTACCGATCAGGTCGAAAGTCTCGCGGAAGTGCTTCTCCAGATAGCGCTTGTACGGCTCGGTGATGCCGTCCAGGGCATTGCCGTGGATGACGATGATGGGCGGATTCTGGCCGCCCTGGTGGGCATAGCGCATCTTCGGACGGGTGCTGCCCTTGCGCTTCGGCTCCTGCTTCTCGACCGCTTCCTGCAGCGCGCGGGTCAGGCGCGGCGTCGACAGCTTGGCGGTGGCGGCGGCATACGCGGTATCGATCGCCTTCATCAGGTGATTGATGCCGGTGCCCTTGAGCGCCGAGATGAACTTGGTCTCGGCGAAGGACAGGAAATCGAGTTTGCGGTCGATGTCGTTCTTGACCTGGTCGCGCTGGTCGGAGGTCAGGCCGTCCCACTTGTTGACGGCAACCACCAGCGCGCGCCCGGTTTCGAGGATGAAGCCGGCGATGTGGGCGTCCGACTCGGCGATGTCCGCCTGCGCGTCCAGCATCAGGACGACCACGTTGGCTTCCGAGATCGACTGCAGGGTCTTCACGACCGAGAACTTCTCGACCGCCTCGAACACCTTGCCGCGGCGGCGGATGCCGGCGGTGTCGATCAGCGTATAGTGCTTGCCGTTCTTCTCGAAAGGTACTTCGATCGAATCGCGGGTGGTGCCCGGCATGTCGAAGGCGATCACGCGCTGCTCGCCGACCAGGGTGTTGATCAGCGTGGACTTGCCGACGTTCGGGCGCCCGATCAGGGCGATCTTGACGCCGTAGTCGGCCGGATCGAATTCCGCCTCTTCCTGCGGGCGCAGGGTGGCGGCTTCGTCGATCGCCTCGTTGACGAGGTCGAGCACGCCGTCGCCGTGGGCGGCCGAGATCACGTAGGGATCGCCCATGCCGAGCTCGTAGAACTCGGCGGTGACGCTGGTGTACTTCATGCCCTCGCTCTTGTTCACCACCAGCATGACCTTGCGGCCGGACTTGCGCAGGAAGTCGGTGATGGTCTTGTCGTGCGGGGTCAGGCCCTGGCGGCCGTCGACGATGAACATCACGATGTCCGCTTCGGCCACGGCCTGCTTCGTCTGCAGCGCCATCTCGTGCATGATGCCTTCCTTGGCGACGGGTTCGAAGCCGCCGGTGTCGATCACCAGGAAGGGGCGTTCGCCGAGGCGGCCCTCGCCGTAGTGACGGTCACGCGTCAGGCCCGGCAGGTCCGCCACCAGCGCATCGCGCGAGCGGGTCATGCGGTTGAATAAGGTGGACTTCCCGACGTTGGGACGTCCTACGAGTGCGATTACCGGCTTCATTTAATTGTTATTCGACCGCGATGGCGGTCACAGTTCCATTTTGTGTTTGAAAAATCAGGTTCGAACCCGCCACCAGCGGAGTCGTACTGATCGCACTGCCGTCGGTGGCGGCACGGGCCAGGAAGGCGCCGTCCTCACGCGACAGGAAGTGCACGTAGCCTTGATAGTCGCCGACTGCGACCGTGCGGCCGTAGGAGACCGGGGTCGAGAGGCGGCGGAAGGCCAGCTTGTCGTTCTTCCATGCGCTGGTGCCGCTGTCGCGGTTGAAGGCATAGACGGCGCCCTTGTCGTCGCTGGCGAACAGGAAGCGCTGGTCGACCGCCACGCCGGCTTCCGACGAGAGGTCGCGGGTCCAGCGCGGGCTGCCGTTCAGCAGGTCCCAGCAGCCGGCGCGCCCCTGGTAGGAGACGGCGCAGACGTCGCCCTCGAACACCGCCGGATAGCCGCCGATGTCGGTCACGCGCTCCAGTTCGGTGGCGCCGCGCGCCACGCCGACTTCGACTTCCCAGCGCGGTGCGCCGGTCGCCAGCAGCAGCGACAGCAGCTTGCCGCCCGGCTGGGCGACGATGACATCCTTGTCGTGCACCACCATGCCCGGCGCCAGGCGCAGGGTCAGCGGCGGCGAGGTGCGCTGCACGGTCCATTTCTTCTGGCCGGTCGCGGCGTCGTAGCCGACGATGCGATTGTCGATGCTGCGCGCCACCACGATGCCCTGCCCCACCACCGGCGACGACAGGATCTCGCTCGACAGCTGGGCCTTCCACAGCTGCTTGCCGTCCATGTCGAAGGCCATCAGCGTGCCCTTGTCGCCGCCGACGACGATGTAGTTGCCGTCGGTGCCGACGCCGGCGGTCAGTTCCATGCCGGCCTTGACGCGCCACAGCTGGCGGCCGCTGTCGGCTTCGGCACGCACGAGGGTACCGTCGCCGCCGGCGGCGATCACGGTATTCCCGGCCAGCGCGGGGCTGAACTGGTAGTTGCGGGACTTGCCGACTTCCAGCTTCCAGGCGGTGCGCACCGCCATCGAACCTTTCAGGTCGACCAGCGGCGCCGGCAGGTTGCCCTTCGGCTTGGATGCGAACGGGTTCAGGGAACTGATCGTCGAGCAGCCCGTCATCAGGGCGAGGACACCGACACCTACGAGCTTCCGGGTAATACGCATATTCTTTTGCCTTGTTCTTGGACGTACAAATTACGAATACGTGTGCGCGGTAAGGCGCACGTTAAAACGTCGGGAATGACCGTGGTTCTTATGCCGCGGCCTTCTCAGCCGGCACAGCACCACCGATCGCCTCCAGCTTGATCTGCACGATCTGGCGGCCCGGGTGCTTCTTGTCCATCTTCTCGAGCGCGGCCTGGTAGGCGGTGCGGGCTTCGGGCAGCTTGTTCTGCGCCACCAGCACGTCGCCCTTGCGGTCCGCAACCTCGGCGGCGAACTGCGGCAGGAAGTCGCCGTTCAGCAGGGTCAGCGCCTGGTCATAGGCTTTCTCGTCGAGCAGCACGCCGGACAGGCGCAGGCGCGCGATCGACTTGTACTCGTCGTTGCCATGGTCGACCGCCCACTGCAGCTGGGCCTTGGCGGTCTTCAGGTCGTTGGCGTCGAAAGCGGTCTTGGCGGCGGCCAGCGCAGCCATCTGGGCGTAGGCGGTGCTGTCGTACTTGCTTTCGATGTCGGCGGCCATGCGCTGGACCTTGGCATTGTCGTTGGCCTGGGCGGCCTCGAACATCTGGTCGTACAGGCCCGAGGCTTCGGCTGCCTTGCCGCGCTGGTGCGAATTCCAGAAGTTGTAGCCGGCGTAGCTGCCCAGCGCGATGATCAGCACCCAGCTGATCAGGTTGCCAAAGCGGTTCCAGAAGGCCTTGAAATTGGCTATCTGTTCCTGTTCTTCGAGATCGTATGCCATGGACTCAGTTTCGTGTTTGGTTAATGGATGGGTGGATTACGGATGATAGTGCACGTGGTCGTGATCGTGATCGTGGCCGCCGATGACCTGGTCGACGATGAAATCGACCGCCTCGTCGAAGGCGACGCTGGTCTGCTGGGCAGCACCCTCGGCTTCGCGCAGCGACTTCACCGCCACCACGTCGTTCTTGACCTCGTCCTCGCCGATGATCACGGCGAACGCCGCGCCCGAGGCGTCGGCCTTCTTCATCTGGCTCTTGAAGCTGCCGGCGCCCTGCGCGGTCGCGCAGTGCAGGACCACGTCCAGGCCGGCGTCGCGGATGCGCTCGGCCAGGATGAAGGCCTTCATTTGCGCTTCCTCGCCCTGGTGGACCATGTAGACGTCGCACTGGCTCGGCGCGGCCGGCTCGCCCTGGCCCTTCATCAGCTCGATCAGGCGCTCCATGCCCATCGCGAAGCCGATGCCCGGGGTCGGCTTGCCGCCCACCATTTCGATCAGCGGATCGTAGCGGCCGCCGGCGCACACGGTGCCCTGGGCGCCCAGCTCGTCGGTGACCCACTCGAACACGGTGCGGTTGTAGTAATCCAGGCCGCGCACCAGGCGCGGGTTGACGGTGTACTGGACGTTGTTGGCGTCGAGGATCTTCTTCAGGCCTTCGAAATGGGCCAGCGACTCGCCGCCCAGGTATTCGATCAGCTTGGGCGCGGCATTGACCAGGTCCTGCATCGCCGGATTCTTGGTGTCGAGGATGCGCAGCGGGTTGGCGTGCAGGCGGCGCTGGGCCTCGGCGTCCAGTTGTTCGCTATTGGCTTCGAAGTAGGCGATCAGGTCGGCGCGGTGGCGCTGGCGCTCTTCCGCATTGCCGATCGAGTTCAGTTCGAGGCGGATGTTGTCCAGGCCGAGATCATCCCAGACGCGGCGGCACAGCATGATCAGTTCGGCGTCGATGTCCGGGCCGGCAAAGCCGATCGCTTCCGCGCCGAACTGGAAGAACTGGCGGTAGCGGCCGCGCTGCGGACGCTCGTGGCGGAACATCGGGCCCTTGTACCAGAGGCGCTTCGGACCGTCGTAGGCCAGGTTGTGCTCGACCACGGCGCGCACCGCGCCGGCCGTGCCTTCGGGGCGCAGGGTCAGCTGGTCGCCGTTCATCGAGTCTTCGAAGGAATACATTTCCTTCTCGACGATGTCGGTGACGGCGCCGATGGCGCGCGCGAACAGGCCGGTTTCCTCGACGATCGGGGTGACGATCTTCTGGTAGCCGTAGCTCTTCAGCACGGATTCCACGGTGTTTTCGAACAGCTCCCACAGCGGCGCGTCGGCCGGGAGGATGTCGTTCATGCCTTTGATGGCGACAATCTTTTCTTTTTTATCGGACATTTCAATTTCCCGTTACTGTCGTGCCGGACACTGCCCGGCCCGCCTTCCCGCGAAAGCGGGAATGACAGTTAAATGGTTTCAGCCTGCTTCGAATAATTCTTCTGCACGTAATTCAGCACGATCGTCTTGAACTCATCCACGATCCGCTCGCCCCGCAGTGTAGCGACCTTTTGGCCATCCACAAAGACCGGCGCCGCCGGCGACTCGCCGGTGCCGGGCAGCGAGATGCCGATGTTCGCGTGCTTCGATTCGCCCGGACCGTTGACGATGCAGCCCATCACGGCCACGTTCATCGCTTCCACGCCCGGATAGGTCTTCTTCCACTCCGGCATCTGCTCGCGCAGGAAGGTCTGGATATTGTCGGCCAGTTCCTGGAACACCGTCGAGGTCGTGCGGCCGCAACCCGGGCAGGCGATCACCATCGGGGTGAACTTGCGCAAGCCCATGGTCTGCAGGATTTCCTGGCCCACCACCACCTCCTTGGTGCGGTCGCCGCCCGGTTCCGGGGTCAGCGAGATGCGGATGGTGTCGCCGATGCCCTCCTGCAGCAGCACGGACAGTGCCGCGGTCGAGGCGACGATGCCCTTGCTGCCCATGCCGGCCTCGGTCAGGCCCAGGTGCAGCGGGTAGTCGCAGCGCTTGCCGAGTTCGCGGTAGACGGCGATCAGGTCCTGCACGCCCGACACCTTGCACGACAGGATGATCTTGTCACGCGCCAGGCCGATTTCTTCGGCGCGCACGGCATTCTCGATCGCCGAAGTGATCAGGGCTTCGTACATCACGGCCTGGGCGCTCCACGGCTGGGCGCGGGCGGCGTTCTCGTCCATGATGCGGGCCAGCAGCGACTGGTCCAGGCTGCCCCAGTTGACGCCGATACGGACCGGCTTGTCGTGCTTGATCGCGATTTCGATCATCTGGGCGAACTGGGTGTCGCGCTTGGCGCCCTGTCCCACATTGCCCGGATTGATACGGTACTTCGACAGCGCCTGGGCACATTCCGGATAGTCGCGCAGCAGCAGGTGGCCGTTGTAGTGGAAATCGCCGACCAGCGGGACGTCGACCTCCATCTTGTCGAGCTGTTCGCGGATGGCCGGCACGGCGGCCGCGGCTTCCGGCGTGTTGACCGTGATGCGCACGATCTCGGAACCGGCGCGCGCCAGCTCCTTGACCTGGATCGCGGTGCCGATCACGTCGGCGGTATCGGTATTCGTCATCGACTGCACGACGACGGGGGCGTCGCCGCCGACCCAGACCTTGCGCTCGCCGTGCTGGACCAGCACGCTGCGGCTGGCGCGGCGCGCCAGCGGACCGGAGGGAATGGGCGAATGTGTAGTGGTCATGTTGCGGTGTAGTCCGTTATTGCAATTTATTGCACGCTTATTGCACGTTAACCAGGGAGTAGGTCTTGCCCGGCACCAGCGGCAGCGCCACCGGGGCGCCGCGCAGGCTGGCCGAGACAGCGCCCGGGTTGCCGACGATCACGCGCACGGGCTGGTCGACGTTCACGGTTTCGGTACTGCCAGCCTTGACGAGGCGCTTGATCATCGGGGTACCGCCCTTGGCCGGACGCACTTCGATCCAGGCATCCTCGCGCACGTTCAGCACCAGGGCGTTGGCGCCGCTGGCCGGGGCGGCAGCCGCCGCCTGCACGGTCGCCGGGTTGGCCGGCGGGGCGCTCAGCTGGGCGGTCGAGCTGGTGGTCGGCGGCGCGCCGGTGGCGGTGCTGGCCGGCGCATTCACGACGGCGCCCGGCGCGGCGGCCGGCGCTTCGGCCTGGCTGCCCGCCGAGCCCGGCACCGAGATCAGCGGCACCGACGGGTTCTGCAGGGTCTCGGTCGAGCTGCCGCTGGCGGCGTCGGCGGAAGCGCCATGCGCCGCTTCCGGCTTGGCCACGCTGCCGGATTCGGCACGCTGGCCGCCCGGGATCAGGCCGAAGTGCCAGGCCGCGCCGGCGACGGCGACCACCGCCACGGCGCCGGCGATCCAGCCCAGCGGCAGCGAGGAACGCTTGCCGTGCGAGGGGAATTTCGCCTGCGAGAACGAGGCCGGGCTCGGGCGGCGCACCGCGGCCGGGTTGGCTTCGGCCGGGGCCGGCGTGTCGATCGCGATCTGCGCGACCAGCGGCGCCGGATCGAGTTTCATCAGCTTGGCATAGGCGCGCACGAAGCCGCGCGTCACGGCCGGGCTCGGCAGCGATGCGTAATCGCCGGCCTCCAGCGCCACCACCTGGCGCACGGCCAGTTTCAGCTGGTCGGCCACCTGCTCCACGGTCCAACCCATCGCTTCGCGCTGGGCGGCCAGCACCTTGCCCGGGATCTCATGCTGGCTGGCGGGCGTCGTCGGCTCTTCTGCGCGCTCGGAACTCATCGTCGTCATCTCACTCGTTAAATGCACCGCGCTCGAACGCTGCGTACTCGGCCGAGCCGGGGAAGCGCTTGCGCAGCTGCGCCGCGAGGGTGGCTTCCGTGGCCCGGTCGCCCAGCATGTGCTTGACCCGGATGGCCAGCCACAGCACGTCGGCCGACAGCGACTCGAGCTTCGCTGCGTCCGTCAGGCGGTTGATGAAAAACCCGGCGCGGGTATAGTCGCGCCGCTCGAAATAGACCCTCGCCAGGCCGGCCTGGATGGCCGGCAGCTCGGGTTCGTAACGCAGGGCCTCGAGCAGGTAGCGTTCGGCCGTGTCGGTATTCTTCAGTTTCAGACTGCAGTTACCCGCATTCGTCAGCGCTTTCGCCGGCGAGCGGTACTGCGGGTTCTTCAGCGCCGACTCGAACAAGCCGAGCGCCTGGTCGGGCCTGCCGCCGGCATCGCACAGGAACATGCCGTAGTTGTTGGCCAGGTCGGGATTGCGCGGCGCCAGGCGCAGGGCATGGCGGTAGTTCTCGTCGGCCAGCGCGTTCTCGCCCATCGCCGTGTAGATCAGGGCGCGGAAGCCGTAGGCGTCGGCAAAGTCGGGCGCGGCGGCGATCGCCTGCTTGACCTCGTCGAGGGCGATCTCGTACTTGCGGTCCTGGTAATAGCCGACCGCCAGCTGCAGGCGGATCTGGGCGCGCTTTTCCGCGGCGGTCTGGTCGGATGCCGTCTTGAGTTCGCGCGGCGCATCGCCGCCCGCTCCGGCGCAGCCGGCCAGCAGGGCCAGCGCAAGCGCGCCGGCAATCGCGTTGACGGATGCGGCCAGCACCGGCTTCAAGAAGGGATCTCCACGATCTTGCCGAAATTCGGACCGAACTTCTGCTGGTACTCCGCCATCTTGCTCATCCGCTCGTTGACGCGGGTACGGTCCTTGACCTCGCCTGCCAGCTGGCCGCAGGCGGCGTCGATGTCGTCGCCGCGGGTCTTGCGGATGGTGGTGACCAGGCCCGCGTCCATCAGGATCTGGGCGAAGGCCTTGATGCGCGGGTTCTTCGAGCGCACCAGGCCCGATTCCGGGAAGGGATTGAACGGAATCAGGTTGAACTTGCACGAGACGCCGACCACCGGATCGTTGACCAGGGCGATCAGCTCGCGCGCGTGCTCGTCGGTGTCGTTGACGCCGTCGAGCATGCAGTATTCGAAGGTGATGAAGTCGCGCGGCGCGAACGCCAGGTAGCGCTTGCACGCGGCCATCAGCTCGCGCAGCGGGTATTTCTTGTTCAGCGGGACCAGCATGTCGCGCAGCGGGTCGTTCGAGCCGTGCAGCGAGACGGCCAGCGCCACCGCGCATTCCTGGCTCAGCTTGTCCATGTTCGGCACCACGCCCGAGGTCGAGACGGTCACGCGGCGGCGCGACAGGCCGTAGGCGTTATCGTCCAGCATCAGCTTGAGCGCGGTGACGGTCGGCTCGAAGTTCAGCAGCGGCTCGCCCATGCCCATCATCACCACGTTGGTGATCTGGCGCTCGCCTTTCGGACCGCCTTCGATGCCCTTGGTCTTGCGCAGCTCGAACTCGGCCATCCACAGCTGGCCGATGATCTCGGCCACGGTCAGGTTGCGGTTGAAGCCCTGCTTGCCGGTCGAGCAGAAGCGGCAGTTGACGGCGCAGCCGGCCTGGGTGCTGATGCACAGCGTGCCGCGCGTCTCTTCCGGGATGAACACGGTCTCGACCGCGTTGCCGTTGCCGACGTCGACCAGCCATTTGCGGGTGCCGTCGCTCGAGGTGTGATCGCTGATGATGGCCGGCGCGCGGACTTCGGCACGGGTTTTCAGTTTTTCGCGCAGCGACTTGGCGAGGTCGGTCATGTCGTCGAAATTCGACACGCCGAACTGGTGGATCCAGCGCTGCAGCTGCTTGGCGCGGAATGGCTTCTCCCCCAACTCGGCGCAGTAAGCGACGAGCTGCGCGGGATCGAAGTCCAGCAGGTTGGTGAGAGTTGCCATCTTTAAATCCTGTATCTTCTAAATGAATCCCGCCCGCCGGGGCCCGCCACACAGTGGCGGGCGAGCTTGGGCGAGCGGGTTGCTACGGGTGGGTATGCAGCTTAACGCAGCAGACCGCCTGAGCGCGAAAAAATTTCGCGTCTTTACAAACTTCCCCGCCTGCGCGGGGCAGCACCATTAACGCGAGTAGACGTTCAGCGCCGGGAAGTAGTAGGCGATTTCGACTGCGGCGGTTTCGGCAGCGTCCGAACCGTGCACGGCGTTGGCATCGATCGAGTCGGCGAAGTCGGCGCGGATGGTGCCCTTGTCGGCCTTCTTCGGGTCGGTAGCGCCCATCAGTTCGCGGTTCTTGGCAATCGCGCCTTCGCCTTCCAGCACCTGGATCATGACCGGACCCGAGATCATGAAGTCGACCAGATCCTTGAAGAACGGACGCTCCTTGTGGACGGCGTAGAAGCCTTCCGCTTCAGCGCGCGACAGCTGGGCCATGCGGGCTGCGACGATCTTCAGGCCGGCGCCTTCGAAACGGCTATAGATTTGACCGATAACGTTTTTTGCAACTGCGTCCGGCTTGATGATCGACAGGGTGCGTTCGATTGCCATATAAACTCCAATAAAAATAAAGGTTTAGATAAAGAAATTCGCGAGAACATCGGAACTCAATCAACCTTCGATTTTACCATATATCCGGAGGCTGGCCGATATTGCGAGGCCGGCATCGCCGGTGTTACAGTGGCGGTAATAAATACTCGTCCATATCGCGGCCTTAACCCGGCCTTAAGCGGCGCCCGGTAAGGTCTTTAACGGACAGGAAACGTCCTCATCTTGGACACGACAGAAGTTCTTCACCCGGAGGCAATATGATTCCCAATCTGCAGAAAACCTATGACGTCTCGGCCGGCCGCGCCGTCCGCCACCGCGTACTGCGCAATACCTACTGGCTGCTCGCGCTGTCGATGGTCCCGACCGTGTTCGGCGCCTTCATCGGCCTGACGACCCACATGCCGATCATGGGCGGCGGCCTCGGCGCCCTGCTGTTCCTGGCAGTCGCCTTCGGCTTCATCTTCGCCATCGAGAAGACCAAGAACTCGGCGGCCGGCGTGCCGGTGCTGCTCGGCTTCACCTTCTTCATGGGCCTGATGCTGACCCCGCTGCTGCGCTACACCCTGGGCTTCGCCAACGGCGGCGCCCTGATCATGGGCGCGGTCGGCGGCACCGCCGTCATCTTCGCGGGCATGGCGACCATCGCCACCGTCTCGAAGCGCGATTTCTCGGGCATGGGCAGCTGGCTGTTCGCCGGCACCATCGTGCTGATCCTGGCCTCGGTCGCCAACATCTTCCTGCAGCTGAGCGCGCTGCAGCTGGTGGTACTGGTAATGGCGATGGGTATCTTCTCGGCATGGCTGATCTATGACGTGCAGCGCGTGATCAACGGCGGCGAAACCAACTACATCAGCGCCACCCTGTCGATCTACCTGGATCTGTACAACATCTTCACGGCCCTGCTGCGACTTTTGGGCATCGGCTTCGGCAGCCGCGACTGATCGTCTTCTCGATCACCTGAAAGGAGACCGGCCCAGGGCCGGTCTTTTTTTGTACAATAGCTGGATGTCACGTAGCCTGGTCCATGTATTACTGTCGCTGCTGCTGCTCGTTTCGCAGCAGCTGTCGCTCGGCCATGCCTACTCACACTGGAACGACGTCAAGGAATCGCTGGCGCAGCAGAGCGCCTACGACCCCGACGGCAACGGCGGCAAGCCGACCAAACCGGTCCTGCACGACCAGTGCGGCCAGTGCGCGGCCAGCGCCCAGGTCGCCTTCGCACTGCCGGCCACGGTCCGGCAATTCGTTCCCGCCGAGCTCGCGTACGCGGTTCCCAGCCTCGCACCGACGCCCGGCATCTGCCTGCTGGCGGCCTGCCCCTTCCAGCAGCGCGGCCCACCCCGAGCCTGATAACGCCCTGCTTCAACCGTCCTGCCGCGCCTGCGCCCGGCAGCGCGGACCGTTATCCATTTGCTCGAGGTTTTAAACAATGAAAAAGATTCAACCGACGCTGATCGCCAGCGCGATCCTGTTCGCCTATTCCCCCGCTTTTGCTCAAGCCCAGAGCCAGGAAACGCCCGACGGCGGCCAGACCATCAATAACGGCAAGGTCCAGCAGGTGGTGGTCACCGCCAATCCGCTGCGCAACGGCGAGGGCGACCAGATCCTGACCCCGGCCAAGGTGCTGGCCGGCGACGAACTGCGCGACAAGGTCGGCAGCTCGCTCGGCGAGACCCTGCAGAACGAGCTGGGCGTGTCCGCCTCGGCCTTCGGCGCCGGCGCCTCGCGCCCCATCATCCGCGGCATGGAAGGCTCGCGCGTGAAGATGCTGGAAAACGGCATGGCCACCTCGGACGTGTCCGGCCTGTCGAACGACCACGCGGTCGCTTCCGAAGGCGCGGTGGCGCGCCAGATCGAGATCCTGCGCGGCCCCGCCGCCCTGCTCTACGGCTCCGGCGCGATCGGCGGCCTGGTCAACGTCGTCAACGAGCGCATCCCGACCGCACTCGAAGACAAGCCGACCGGCCAGGCCGAGACCCGCTACAGCAGCGTCGACAACGGCCGCAACGTGTCCGGCTCGATGGACGGTGCGGTCGGCCACGTCGGCATGCACATCGACGGCAACTGGCGCGACACCAACGACTACAAGATTCCCGGCAACCGCGTGCTGAACGACCCGGCGTCCACCAGCGGCCGCCTGCCGGACAGCGATACCAGCGAGCGCAGCATCGGCGCCGGCGCTTCGTATATCCGCGACTGGGGCTATGTGGGCGTGTCGGCGAACCACCTGTCGAACAACTACGGCATCCCGAGCGCGGACGGCTCGCGCATCGACCAGCGCCAGAACCGCTACGACTTCGACAGCCTGGTGCACGAGCCCTTCAGCGGCTTCGAGACGGCGCGCTTCAAGGCCGGCTTCACCGACTACCGCCACGCCGAGCTGGGCGTGAACATGGCGCCGCAAGTCATCTTCAAGAACCGCTCCTTCGAGTCGCGCCTGGAGCTGACCCACAAGCCCCTCGATGTCGGCGGCCTCGGCTTCCACGGCACCTTCGGCGTACAGACCGAGAACACCCACTTCTCGGCGCTGTCGGCGGCCGGCGGCCCGGACACCGTGCCGGTCACCCACTCGACCTCCCAGGCCGCCTTCCTGGTCGAAGAGACCGCGATCGGCCCGGTACGCGTGAACGCCGGCGCGCGCTACGAGAACGTGCGCCGCGAACCGGTCGGCAACGCCGAGCGCAGCTTCAACCTGGGTTCCGGCTCGGTCGGCGCCCTGTGGCCCTTCGTGAAAGGCTACAGCGCCGGCGCGACCCTGTCGTATGCCCAGCGCGCACCGGCCACCGACGAGCTGTACTCGGGCGGCCCGCACGACGCCACCCTCACCTTCGACGTCGGCGATGCCAACCTGAAGAAGGAAGTCTCGCGCAACATCGAACTCTCGCTGCAGAAGGACACCGGCCTGCTGCGCTGGAAGGCCAACCTGTTCCGCAACAATGTGTCCGATTTCATCTACGGCCACATCACCGGCCTCGAACTCGACGAGGAAGGCCTGCCCGGCGGCGAATTCCGCCAGCGCCTGTTCCAGCAGGCCCCGGCCCACATCCAGGGCGCGGAAGCCGAGCTGACCTGGAACGCGGTGGGCATGGGCTGGAACGGCCGCCTGTTCGCCGACGGCTCGCGTGGCAAACTCGACAACGGCGAGAACCTGCCGCTGCAGCCGGCCGACCGCATCGGCGCCAGCATCGGCTACCGCCAGGCCGACTGGCGCGCCGGACTGTCGTGGACGCATGCGCGCGGCCAGGACCGCCTGGCGGCCTTCGAGAATACGCCGACGCCGGCCTACAATCTGGTCGACGCCAACCTCTCCTACACCCAGAAGCTCGACAAGATGGACCTGACCTGGTTCGTGCTGGCGAAGAATCTGCTGAACCAGGACGTTCGCCTGTCGACTTCGCTGTTGAAGGACATTTCGCCGCTGCCGGGCCGCAACCTGGTGTTCGGCGTGCGGGCACATTTCTAAGGGAAATTTTTCTTAGTTGCCGGAAAATGTATTTTTTCTCAGCCGCGTTCCAGCTAATGCATTTGCGCATAGAATGACCACTTTCGGACTCGAAGGCGATCAGCATGGAAGCGGCTACGCGCGACTTTCATCTCCTCGACACCTCCGGCGCCGTACGCGCCGGGTACCACCTGCATGACTGGTCGGGCTCGCCGCTCGGCTGGCCCGACCATTGGGATCCGGCCCTGCGCAATGCGGTCAGCCTGATCCTGGAATCCGAATTTCCGATGTACATCGCATGGGGCCCACGCCTCATCATGCTGTACAACGCGGCCTATATTTCCCTGCTGGACGGCAGGCATCCGTCCACGCTGGGCGCACCGCTGCTCGAGGTCTGGCCCGATCAATGGCCGGCCATCAAGCCGTTGGCCGAACGCGCCCTCGGCGGCCATTCCACCTACGGCGAAGACCTGCCGCTGACGATCCGGCGCGCCGGCAAGCCCTACCGCGGCTGGTTCACGCTCGCCTATTCCCCCGTACGCGACGGTGCCGGCGCGGTGCGCGGCTTCCTGTGCGTGATCAGCGAGACCACGCCGCGCGTGCAGCTGGAACGCCGCCACGCGGTGCAGCTGCAGGTGGTCGACAGCCTGCGCCGCCTGCACCACCCCTCCGATATCGTCGAGTGCGCCTGCGCGATGCTCGGCAAGCACCTCGAGCTCGACCACGCCTGCTATGTCGAAGGCGACGGCACCGGGGCCGGCTTCGAGGTCGTGCACGACTGGGCCCGCGACGGCGCCTCCGCGCTCGGCGGCAGGCGCGCCCGCATCCGCGATTTCGGCCCGGCCGCGCTGGCCCTGCTGCGCACCGGCGCGCCGCTGGCGATCCGCGACACCACCAGCGACCCGCGCGTGCCCGAGAGCGGGGCGCGCTACGCGGCCGCCGGCGCGCGCGCGATCCTGGCGCTGCCGCGCCTGCGCCGCGGCCAACTGCAGGCAGCCCTGGTCGGCTATTCCTCCAGCGAGCGCGGCTGGGACGAGGAAGAATGCAAGCTGGCCGCCGACATCGCCGAACGCAGCTGGGAAGCGCTGGACCGCATGTCGGCCGAGCAGGCCCTGCGCAACGCGGTGGCGCGCCAGACCACGCTGCTGGACATGAACGAGTTCCGGCTCGAGCTGGCCGACCTGCTGCGGCGCCTCGACGACCCGGGCCAGATCTTCGTCCAGACCAGCGCCATGCTGGGCCGCTTCCTGCAGGCCAGCCGGGTGCTGTACGGCGACTACGACGCCGACCGCCAGCTCGTCACCTTCCATTCGAACTATACCGACGGCATCGTCCCCGAACTCAGCGGCACGTTTCCGGCAGCCCTGTTCGGCGCCGCCAACTTCGCCCCGTTGGTGCAGGGATCGACCATGGTGGCGAGCGACGTGCAGCGCGACCCGCGCACCGGCGGAGCGGACACCTGGCCCACCTACGCCTCGCTGCAGATCCGTTCGGCCGTGGTGGTGCCGGTGCACCGCAACGGCGCCCTGACCACCTGCCTGTTCATTAACGACAACCTGCCGCGGGTCTGGAGCGCCGACATCGTGCGCCTGATCGAGGACGTGGCCGAACGCTCCTGGAGCGCGCTCGAGCGCGTGCGCGCCGAGGAGGCGCTGCGCCTGGCCGACCGCCGCAAGGACGAGTTCCTGGCGATGCTGGCGCACGAACTGAGGAATCCGCTGGCGCCGATCTCGGCCGCCGCCCAGCTGCTGAACATGGGGCCGCCCGACAGCGGCCGCGTGGAGCGCACCAGCGCCATCATCGCGCGCCAGGTGGCGCACATGACCGAACTGATCGACGACCTGCTGGACGTCTCGCGCGTGACCCGCGGCCTGGTGGTGCTGGCGCGCGACCAGGTCGACCTGCGCTGCGTGATCGACGACGCGGTCGAGCAGGTGCGCCCGCTGATCGAGGCGCGCCGCCACCGGCTGACGCTCGACCTGGCGCCGGACACCGGCCCCGCCTTCGTCGAAGGCGATACCAAGCGCCTGGTGCAGGTGCTGGCCAACCTGCTCAACAACGCCGCCAAGTACACGCCCGAAGGCGGTGTGGTCGGCGTGTGGATGGGCGCCTCCGCCGAGCACGTGCTGGTCAGCGTGAAGGACAACGGCATCGGCATTCCGGCCGACCTGCTGCCGACCGTGTTCGACCTGTTCTCCCAGGCCGAGCGCACGCCGGACCGCTCCCAGGGCGGCCTGGGCCTGGGCCTGGCGCTGGTGAAGAGCCTGGTCGAACTGCACGGCGGCATGGTGACCGCCAGCAGCGAGGGCCGCAATATGGGCACGGAATTCACGGTGCGGCTGCCGCGCCTGCAATGCAAGGAATCGCCTGCGGGCGAGCTGCCCGGCGTGCCTGCCGCGGCCGGCGACGACGAGGCGCGCGGCCTGAGGCTGATGCTGGTGGACGACAACGAGGACGCGGCCATGACCCTGGGCCTGCTGCTGGAATCGAGCGGCCACGTGGTAACGGTGATGCACGACCCGCTGGAAGCGCTGGTACGCGCCGGTGACGAACGCTTCGACGCCTTCCTGCTCGACATCGGCCTGCCGGGCATGAGCGGCGTCGAACTGGCACGCCGCCTGCGCCGGGTGCCGGGCAACGAGCACGTGGTGCTGATGGCGATTTCCGGCTACGGCCAGCAGTCGGACCGCGAGGATGCCGAGGGGGCGGGGTTCGACCGCTACTTCGTCAAGCCGGTGGATGCTGAGGAGTTGCTGGGGGCCTTGGGTGGGGTGACGGCGAGGCGCTGACGTTGACGCAGGCCCCGGCACCGCCAACACGTCGATCCCCGGCAGAATCAACACGTCATCCCTGCTTTCGCGGGAATACCCCTTGGTTTGCGCTGTTACCGAGCGTCCTGCTGCGGCTCCTGCTGCCCCTGCTGCTCAGCCACCTGAAACTCCCGAGGCACAAAATCCTCGACCAGATCGAACACCCCGATCGACTCCACGTGAGACGTATGCGGGAACATGTTCGCCACCCCCGCCTTGCTCATCTTGTAGCCGGCGCGGTGGGTCAGGATGCCGGCGTCGCGCGCCAGGGTCGACGGACTGCATGACACGTACACGATCCGCTTCGGCATCAGCTCCGGATGCGTCAGGCGCAGCTCGGCCAGGGCGATGGCCAGCGCTACCGCGCCGTCGCGCGGCGGATCGACCAGCATGCGGTCGAACTTGCCCAGCGCGACCAGGTCGTCCCTGGTGACTTCGAACAGGTTGCGGGTCGAGAAGCTGGTCTTCGCGTCCAGGCCGTTGGCGCGGGCGTTCTCCAGCGCGCGGGTGGTCAGCGCGGTGCTGCCTTCGATGCCGACCACTTCGCGCGCCTGGGTCGCCAACGGCAGCGTGAAGTTGCCGAGGCCGCAGAACAGGTCGGCCACGCGGTCTTCCTTCTGCACGTCGAGCAGGGTCAGGGCCTTGTGCACCAGCAGGCGGTTGACCTGGTGGTTCACCTGGGTGAAGTCGGTCGGCTTGAACGGCATGCGGATGCCGAATTCCGGCAGCGTGTAGTACAGCTCTTTCTTCTTCGGATAATAGGGATAGGCGGTGTCCGGCCCTTTCGGCTGCAGCCACCATTCGACGTTCCACTGGTCGGCGAAGGCCTTGACCAGCTTTTCGTCGTTGGCGTTGAGCGGCGCCATGATGCGCAGCACCAGCACGGTGCTCTCTTCGCCCACGGCAAGCTCGATCTGCGGCATCTGCTGGTAGATCGACAGCGAAGCGATCAGCTCGCGCAGCGGCACCAGCATCTCCGACACATGCGGCGGCACGATCTCGCAACTGGTCATGTCGGCCACGTAGCTCGAATGGCGTTCGTGGAATCCGACCAGCATGCCGCCCTTCTTCGCCACGTGACGCACCGACAGGCGGGCGCGGTAGCGGTAGCCCCAGGTCGGGCCGTACATCGGGCGCATGATGTTCTCGGCCCTGGTCTTGCCGATGTGCCAGAGATTATCTTCGAGCACGCGCTGCTTCATCGCCACCTGGGCGCTCGGCTCCAGGTGCTGCATCGAACAGCCGCCGCAATGCCAGAAGTGCGGGCACTTCGGCTCGACCCGCATCGACGAGGCCTTCTGCAGGGTGACCATGCGGCCCGATTCCCAGTTCTTCTTCTTGCGCAGGGTTTCGAAGCTGACCGTCTCGCCAGGCAGCGCGCCTTCGACGAAGATCACCTTGCCCGGTGTGCCGTCCTCGTTCTCCAGGTGGCCGACGCCGCGCGCGTCCATGTCGAGGGATTTGATGTTGATGAAGGTTTCTTGCATGGGGATGGAAGAGAGCAAAGTGCAACGTCGTCCCCGTGAAAACGGGGACCCATACTGAGCAACCGCAGTCGATACGCCGGCATCACGGCTTCGTGACATTCAGCATGGGTTCCCGCCTTCGCGGGAACGACGGGAACACGGCCGCCGGCAGTTCAGGGAAAGCCGGACATCATAGCAAGGAATCGCGCACCACGCCACGGGCGGCCATGGCCCGCTTCAGCTTGACGAGGGCTTCCTGCTGGATCTGGCGCACCCGTTCGCGCGTCACGCCCATCTCTTCGGCCAGGGTTTCCAGGGTCGCTGGGTCGTCGTTGTCGAGGCCGAAGCGGCGCATCACGACCACGCGCTGCTTGTCCGGCAGCTTCTGCAGCCAGTCGCGCACCAGCACGGTCATCTCGTGGTGTTCGGCGCGGGCGTCGGGGCTGACGTCGCCCTCGTCCGGCAGCATGTCCATCAGGCTGGTCTGGGGATCGTTGTCGAGCGGGGCGTCGAGCGAGGCCGCGTGCTCGGACAGCGCCAGGATGTCCTGCACCTCTTCCACCGGGCGGCCGACCAGGCTGGCAATGTCCTCGGCGCTGGCCTCCTTGCCGTCGTGGTGCTGGGCTTCGAGGTGGTATTTGGCGCGCAGCACCTGGTTCAGTTCGCGCACCATGTGCACCGGCAGGCGCACCGTACGGGCCTGGTTCATGATGGCGCGTTCGATGCTCTGGCGGATCCACCAGGTCGCGTAGGTCGAGAAGCGGAAACCGCGCTCCGGCTCGAACTTGTCGATGGCGCGCATCAGGCCGATGTTGCCCTCCTCGATCAGGTCGAGCAGGACCACGCCGCGGTTGATGTAGTGCTTGGCGATCGAGACCACGAGACGCAAGTTGTGTTCGATCATTTTTTGCCGGGCGGCAAAATCTCCGGCCTTGGCCAGGGTCGCGTAATGCACCTCCTGCTCGGCGCCGAGCAGGGGCTTGGCGCCGATCCGGTTCAGGTAGTGCTGGGTGGTATCGGTGGAGAGCTCGGCCTGCAGCACGCTCTTGAGCTCGTCCGTCGTGTCGGCCGGCGCCGCTGCCGGCCCTTCGGCCCGCATGCCGGGGTGTTCGTCGCCCTCGGCGCCGAAATCGCTGTCGCCCAGCGCTTCCTCCGGCACCTCTTCCGGCGCATTGTCCGGCATTTCCTGGTCCATCGGGTTGGGCGGCAGCGTCATTGGTCCTCGCTAACGACTGGGCAGGAACTTCGACGGGTCGACCGGCTTGCCCTGCTGGCGTATCTCGAAATGCAATTTGACCGTGTCGGCATCGGAATCGCCCATCTCGGCGATCACCTGGCCCTTGGTCACGCTCTGACCTTCCTTGACCACGATCGTACGATTGTGCGCATACGCCGACAGCAGGCTGTTGCTGTGCTTAACAATCACGAGATTACCATATCCGCGGATACCACTGCCCGCGTACATCACCTTCCCGGAACCGGCCGCCATCACCTGCTGGCCCAGCTTGCCGGCGATATCGATGCCCTTGTTCTTGCCTTCGTCGAAAGTCGCGATGATCTTGCCGTCGGACGGCCACATCCAGCTCAGCTTCTCGTCGTCGCTGGCGGTGACGGTGCTTCCGGTCACCGGGCCGGACGGACGCTCGGCCGCCTTCGGATTCACGCCCGGATTGTCGTCCTTGGCATCGGCCAGGCCGCCTTCGCTGTAGGCCTTCTTGTCGCCGCGCGGGGCGGTCTTCTTCGGCGGCGCCGGGGTCTTGTCGGCGCCCGGCATGGTGATCGGGTTGGTGCCGGCGATGGCGCTGCCGTTGCGGTCCTGGGGCGTCACGCGCAGCACCTGGCCGACCTTGATGTCGTCCGGATCGGCCAGGTTGTTCCAGGCGACCAGGTCGCGGTAGTTCTGGCCGAAGTCGAGCGCGATGCGCAGCAGGGTGTCGCCCTTGCGCACGGTATAGGTGCCGCGGGCGTCGGCCTTCGGTTCGTCGGAGGCCGGCGCCGGCGGGGTTGCCGGATGCGGACGCGGATTCTTGTTGGCGGCGACCGGGGCCGGACGGTCGATCACGGGCGCCTGGCGGGTTTCGGTGCTGCAGGCGCTCAGCACGATACTGACGGTCAGCAGGGCTAGGCGGGTTGTTGGTTTCATTCTCATCTAATTCTGTTACGACTTTCTGGCATTCTCATACGATGCCTGGCCGCAGCGGGACAAAATGGCAGGCTTCCAGCGTCTCGCTGGCCCATTCCGATGTGCCGGTGCGGGTGATGCGCTGCAGGTGCTGGACCTGAGCGCCGACGGGCGCCACCAGACAGGCGCCGATGGCCAGCTGCTCGAGCAGTGCGCGGGGCACCTCGAGACCGGCCGCCGCCAGGATGATGCCGTTAAAGGGAGCAACCTGCGGGAGCCCAAGCATACCATCTCCATAGTGCAAGCGCAGATTAGGGATGCGCAAGGGCCGCAGATTGGCCTTGGCCAGCTCGTGCAGCGGCTTGATGCGCTCGATCGAATACACCTCCTGGGCCACGCAGGACAGGACCGCCGCCTGGTAGCCGCAGCCGGTGCCGATCTCGAGTATGCGGCGCAGCGGCTGGCCGCTACCTTTGAGCAACTCGATCATGCGGGCGACGATGTACGGCTGCGAAATCGTCTGATTATGGCCGATCGGCAGCGAAACGTCCGCATAAGCCTGGCCCAGCAGGGCCGGCTCGATGAACATATGGCGCGGCATGGTTTCCAGCGCGGCCAGCACCTGCCGGTCCTTGACACCCTGGCGCGCGACGTGGCCCGCCATCGCCCGCCGCGGCGCTTCGGTGGCGGCGAGGTCGGAGCGCGCCAGCGGCTGCTGGGGCGTGGCCTGGGGCGCGGTGCCTGCCTGGGCCGGACGCGCGGGCGCCGGCGCCGGGCGCGTCTGGGCCTGGCTGGTGCGGGCATTCTGGGTGGCCGTCTGCGGCGTCGCCATCGGCCCCGGCGCCACCGGCTTGCGGGCCGCGGGGCTGGTCACGGAAGACAGCGGCAGGGGGAAATTGCTGCGCTTTTCACTCATTCCAGCCATCCTCGCAGCGCGGCCAGTTGTTCGCGGTGGGTCAGGTCCACCTGCAGGGGCGTGATCGACACCCGTCCCTGGCTGGTGGCAAAGAAATCGGTACCCTCGCCGGCATCGCGGCAGGCGCCCGGCGCGCCGATCCAGAAGATCTCGCGGCCGCGCGGATCCTGGCCGCGGATCACGGGCTCGGCCTGGTGGCGGCGTCCCAGGCGGGTCGCGGTCAGCGGCCCCATCTGCTCATACGGCAGGTTCGGGATGTTCACGTTCAGCAGGAAGGGGGCTTCGAGGGTCTCGAAGCGGCGCAGCACGATGTCGCGTGCCACGCGCGCGGCCGACTCGACTTCGGACCAGCCGGAGTGGACCTGGGAAAAGGCGATCGCCGGGATACCGAACAGATAAGCCTCGGTCGCGGCCGCCACGGTGCCGGAATACAGGGTGTCGTCGCCCATGTTCTGGCCGTTGTTGATGCCGGAAACGACCAGGTCCGGACGCTGGTCCAGCATCCCGGTCAGTGCGATGTGCACGCAGTCCGTCGGGGTGCCGTTGACAAAATAGAAACCGTTCGCAGCTTTCGACACCGACAGCGGCCGGTCGAGCGACAGCGAGTTGGACGCGCCCGAGCGATTGCTGTCGGGAGCGACCACCACGATGTCGGCAATGCCGGCGAGTGCATCGGCCAGCGCCTGGATGCCAGGCGCGAGATAGCCGTCGTCGTTACTGATAAGGATTCGCATGCGTGCGATTTTACCCGAAGCAACGGGGGTATCGACGACCGCGGCTGCACATTTATTGCTCATCGGGATGCACGCGGCGGCGGCGGCCCGGCGCCGGCGCGGCTTGCCGTCGCGCAAGCGCCACAACCGCGCCCGGCCGGCCCGGCCGCGGACCCGCTCGCGGACCCGGTGGCGGACTCAGTGACGGACAGGTCGCCTGCCCTCTTCCATCGCATGCAGTCCCTCTTCCAGCGCGATCACATGCTGCTCGAAGCGGCGCGCCGCTTCCAGTTCGTCGCCCTGCTGGCCCAGGTAGAGCTGGCCCAGGCGCGCCAGTTCGCGCGCCAGCGGCGGCGCCTGGGTATCGCCGGCGCGCTCGCGCAGGGCCTCGACCGCCTGCACCAGGCGCACCTCGGCCAGCGGCCGCCACGGAACATGGCCCGGCTCCATCCACTCGAGCAGGGTCTCGATGCTGCGCACCGGGCCCAGCCGGTCGCGTTCGGCGCCGCGCGCGGCGAACCGGCGGGCCTCGCCCAGGCTGGCGGACGGCAGCTGCACCTCGTCGAGATAGCTGTCGAGCGCGACGCCGTCGAGGCCGTAGCACTCGCCCAGCAGCTTTTCGAGCGCCGCCTGGTAGCCGGCGCCGTCCTGGCGGGCATCGCCATGGCGCCAGCCGAGGCGTTCCTCGACGCCGCCGTCTGGCGGGCTGGGCAGCGGGTAGACCATGAGCGGACGCTGCTCGTCCTCGTGGCTGCAGCGGTAGTCGAGGGCGCGCCGCACCACGCCCTCCAGGCCTTCCAGGCTGCGCGGCTCGGGCGTGAACAGCCCGACCATCCTGTCGGGCAGCAGCGCGGTGCAGACGCTGGTGGCGGCCGAGCGGCCGCTGCGGCAATCCACCAGCACGTGGGCAAAGCGTCGCGTCAGGTGGGCGGCGAAGCCGCGGAACAGGGCCGGGCAGGCGCAGAACAGCGCGTCCCAGTCGAGCCGGTCGACCCGTTCGCCGTAGCTGTCGTCGAAGCGGCCGGCGCGCATCAGGTACAAGGGGCGGCTGTCGTCGACTCTTTCGAGGTAGCTGTCCCAGTCGAGGCCGTCGAGCACTCGCTCGGCCAGCTCGCGGGCCTCGTCGGACGGCGCTCGCCCGAGAACGCGCAGCTGCTCGCGGCACGCTTCGAACAGCTCGAGCACGCCCTGGCGTTCGTGGTGCGGCCGGCCGCCGGAAAAATAGTGGTGCAGGCCCGGCGCTTCGAGGTCCCAGTCGATCATCAGCACGGGTGTTTTTGCATGATTTCTTCCAGACAATAGCCATGCGGCATGAGCAAGCGCGCGACTACGCGCGCCCGCGCCATCATAGGCGTAAAACGTCGTCACCTCGCCGGCCACGGCCGGCGCAGCGGTGATGCGGTTGGTATCCATGTTTCTCCTCATTTTTTGGGGAAGGTGATATCCGTGATCTCGCGCCATGGGGGTGGGACATCGGGGAGCATGAAATGGTTGCAGTCATGCTCCTGCGGCATGTGTTTTTTCAGGCACTGATAATGCGCGACGATGCGCCGGACCATCTTGTCGATGTCGGGCAGGAAGTCGGGATTCGATTTCAGGTCGCCGGTCGCCATCGTGAAGCGGGAGAAATCGACGTAGAAGCTGGATTCCATGATCTGCCGGGGCAATTGCTCCGGATGCTGGGTCATGATGACGGGAATGATCAGGTGGCTGGGCAGCGCATACCACTTGCCGCGCTCGATCTCCAGTTGGCGCATGGCGGCGTACTCGCGCCGCGTGTAGGCGTGGGCTTCGTATTTCGGGGTGTAAATCAGGATCATGCAGACGCTCTCGCACATCGCGCGAGCGATCTTGCGGTCGAGGTCGTCGCCGCCGCCAAGCTGTTCGGTATCGACGAAGAGTTCATCTTCGTTGTCGAAGTAGGGTTCCAGATAGCAGCGCAAGGCGTCCACCAGGGTGGCCTTGAAGCGCTGCATGAGCTCGTGCCGCCCATGGGCATAGCTGAAGAAACAGCCGTAACGGATCGACATTCCCTATTCCCTTTCATCGCCGCCACCGGCAGCGGACCCTGCTGACTCTAGCAAGCCATGCATCCCGCATGTTGTGGAAGCACAAGCGCCCCGCCAGCCTCGGCCGTCGTGCCTTGCGGCATAATCCCGACTTTGAAGTGGCATCGAACAGGAGAATCAAATGAAAGCCGTCGTCTGCAAGGCGTGGGGCCCACCGGACAGCCTGGTGGTGGAAGAACGTGCGGACCTGGTTCCGGCAGCGGGACAGGTGGTGGTCGACGTGAAGGCGGCCGGCGTCAACTTCCCGGATGTGCTGACCGTGCAGGGCAAGTACCAGGTGAAGCCGGAACTGCCCTTCACCCCGGGCAATGAATTTGCCGGCATCGTGCGCGCGGCCGGCGACGGCGTCACCACCTGGAAGCCGGGCGACCGCGTGATCGGCTTCACCCGCACCGGCGCCTTCGCCGAGCAGGCCCTGGCCCCGAGCGAGATGCTGATGCCGATGCCGCCCGACATGGACTTCGACGTCGCCGCCGCCATCACCCTCACCTACGGCACCTCGCACCACGCGATCGTCGACCGCGGCGCCCTGCAGCCCGGCGAGACCATGCTGGTGCTGGGCGCGGCCGGCGGCGTCGGCCTGGCGGCGATCGAGATCGGCAAGGCCCTCGGCGCGCACGTGATCGCGGCCGCCTCCAGCCCCGAGAAACTGGCGGTGTGCAAGGCCCACGGCGCCGACGTCCTGATCGACTACAGCAGGGAAGACCTGCGCGAAGCGATCAAGGCGGCCACCGGTGGCAAGGGCCCGGACGTGGTCTACGATCCGGTCGGCGGCGTCTACAGCGAGCCGGCGCTGCGCTCGATCGCCTGGCGCGGACGCCACCTGGTCGTCGGATTTGCCAACGGCGAGATCCCGAAGCTGCCGTGGAACCTGATGTTGCTGAAAGGCGCCTCGGTGGTCGGCGTGTTCTGGGGCGACTTCGTGCGCCGCGAGCCGCAGGCGAACCTGGCGGCGATGCGCCAGATGCTGGGCTGGATGGCGGAAGGCAAGTTGCGTCCGCTGGTATCGCGCCGCTACGCGCTGGCCGATACCGCAACGGCATTGAACGACATGGCCGAACGCAAGGTCACGGGCAAGGTCGTGATCGTACCGGGAGAAGGAAAATGAGCAAGGACGAACAATTGAACCCGGACGGCCTGGCCGCCCTGCGCGCCCGCTTCGAGCAGCAGTCGCGCAAGGCCCAGGCCTATTACACGGCCATGCACGCGGTGCGCGCCGTGCTCGGCGACGACGATGCGGCCGGCGCCTGGATGGAGGCGCCGCTCGCCGCATTCGAGGGCCGTACGCCGGCCCAGCTGGTGAACGAAGGCCGCGTGGACGAGCTGCTCGCCCACGTGCGCACCCTCAAGGCCTGAGGGCTCGCGCCATCGCTTAATCTGCCGGGGCCGCCTCGCGGGCCCGGCCTTCGCGCTGATGCAGCCCGGCGGCGCGCTTTTCCCAGTAGTGGGCGTTGGGAATGCCCAGCGCCACCGGATCGAATTCCGGATCCTTCCCGAGCGCCTTCTGCGCCTCGTAGTCGCGCAGGCACTTGAAGGCGGTGTTGCGCATCAGCAGGATGGCGACGATGTTCAGCCAGGCCATCAGGCCCACGCCCAGGTCGCCCATCGCCCAGGCGACGTCGGCCGTCTTCACCGTGCCGTACACGGTCGCGCCGATGATTACGACCTTCAGCAGGAAGTTCATCCAGGGACGCGGCGTGTGGCGGTTGATGTAGGCGATATTGGTTTCGGCGATGTAGTAGTAGGCGACGATGGTCGTGAAGGCGAAGAACAGCAGGGCCAGCGCGACAAAGATCGAACCGAAGCCCGGCAGCACGTTTTCCAGCGCAGTCTGCACATAGCCGGGACCGGCCGCCACACCCCGCACACCCTGGTAGATGTGGCTGCCGTCGGCGCGTTCGACGTTGTACTGGCCGGTAATCAGGAGCATGAAGGCGGTGGCCGAGCACACGAACAGGGTGTCGATATACACCGAGAAGCCCTGCACCAGGCCCTGCTTGGCCGGGTGGCTGACCTCGGCGGCCGAGGAGGCGTGCGGGCCGGTGCCCTGTCCCGCCTCGTTCGAATACACGCCGCGCTTGACGCCCCACTGGATCGCCATGCCGATGATGGCGCCGAAGCCGGCGTCCAGGCCGAAGGCCGAGCTGAAGATCAGCTTCATCACATGCGGCAGCTGGCCGATGTTCAGGAAGATGATGACCACGGCCACGATGATGTAGGCCAGCGCCATGAAGGGCACGACGATCTCGGCGAAGTGGGCGATGCGCTTGACGCCGCCGAAGATGATGAAGCCGAGCACGATTGCCAGGCCGGCGGCGGTGACGTTCCGGTCGATGCCGACCGCGGTCCTGAGGCCGTCGGCAATCGAGTTCGCCTGCACGCCGGGCAGCAGCACGCCGGTGGCCACCACGGTCACGGCCGCGAACAGCCAGGCATACCATTTCACGCCCAGGCCCTTCTCGATGTAGAAGGCCGGACCGCCGCGGTATTCGCGGTTGATCTGTTCCTTGTAGACCTGGCCCAGGGTCGATTCGACGAAGGCCGAGCTGGCGCCCAGGAAGGCGACCGCCCACATCCAGAACACGGCGCCGGGGCCGCCGAAGGTGATGGCGGTGGCGACGCCGGCGATGTTACCGGTGCCGACCCGGCCCGCCAGGGTCATCGCCAGCGCCTGGAAGGAGGACACGCCCTGTTCAGAGCTCTTACCTTCCATCATCAGCCGCGTCATCTCGCGCATGTGGCGGACCTGCAGGAAGCGCGAACGGACCGAAAAATACAGTCCGGCGCCCAGGCAGAGGGCAATCAGGGCCGGGCTCCAGACGTAGCCGTTGATGGCGTTGACCAACTCATTCATCGATAATGTCCTCCTTGGAGTGAAGTCGCTTACAAAGTTGTATATGCAACAATTTCCAACAAGATACCCGAAGCGCCTGAACCTGCCTATCACTTTTTCCGCCGGGCGCGGCGCCTGCTATGATGACGTCATCATGTGCGTCAATTACCGCCCTCCCCTGCCCGAACAGCTGGACATGGTCCTCGGCACCCTGGTCGACTTGTACAGGGACTGGGACTGGCCCACCGAAACCTGGAAAGACTACCTGGCGCCGATCGTGCGCTCGGATGCGAACAACCAGCGCATCCTGAACCTGGCCAGCTACGGCATGGTCCCGCGCCGCCACATCCCGGCCGGCGTGAAGGTCTTCGATACGATGAATGCGCGCGCCGAGTCGATCGGCGAGAAGCGTTCCTTCGCGCCGGCCTGGCACCGCACCCAGCTGTGCGCGGTGCCGATGACCTGCTTCTACGAACCGAACTACGAAAGCGGGAGGGCCGAGCGCTTCGGCATCGGCATGGCCGACGAGGCGCCCTTCTTCGTGGCCGGACTGTGGCGCGAGTGGCGCGAGATGGACGGCAAGGCGGCGACCTCGTTTACCCAGATCACGATCAACGCCGACGAGCACCCGCTGATGAAGCGCTTCCACAAGCCGGGCGACGAGAAACGCGCGCTGGTGGTGCTGCCGCCCGAGGACGTGGATGCCTGGCTGGCCTGCCGCGATCCGGAACTGGCGCGCAGCTTCCTGCGGCATTATCCGGCCGAGCGGATGAAGGCATGGGCGGCGCCGGCGGCGCCGCGGGCGAAGAAGGTGGTGGTGCCGGAAACGGGATCGCTGTTCTGACGTCACGCGTGGGCACGGCGTGCCCACGTTTCACATCAAGCGGCCGGTGTTGGCTGCTTGAAAAAATCGATCACGTCCGCCTGCACCCGCGTACGGCGGAACGGCGGCAGGCTCTGCCAGATGCGGCGGCCGTAGGGCTTGCTGATCACGCGCGGGTCGCACAGCATCAGCACGCCGCGGTCGTCGACGTCGCGGATCAGGCGCCCCGCGCCCTGCTTCAGGTTGATGATCGCTTCCGGCAGCGTGTGGTGGACGAAGCCGTTCATGCCCTTCTTTTCCATCACCTCGATGCGCGCCGCCAGCACCGGATCGTCCGGCGGGGCGAATGGCAGCTTGTCGATGATGACCAGCGACAGCGCCTCGCCGCGCACGTCCACGCCTTCCCAGAAGCTCTGGCTGCCCACCAGCACGGCGTTGCCGGCGCTGCGGAAGGAATCCAGCAGCTCGGTGCGGCCACGCTCGCCCTGCACGAACAGCGGGAATTCCAGGCCGCGCGCGGCGAATTCCTCGCGCAGGCGCTCGGCCACGCGGTTCACCGCGCGGATCGTCGTGCACAGGAAGAAGCAGCGTCCGCCTGCCGCCTCGATCACCGGCAGCGCCATGTCGACCACCGCGTCGGTATAGCCGAAGGTGTTCGGCTCCGGCAGGCCGGTCGGCACGTACAGGATGCCCTGCTCCTGGTAGTTGAAGGGGCTGGGCCAGGTGCGCGCCGGCTCGCCGGTCATGCCCATCTGCGACGTGAAATGCTTGAAGTCGCTCTTCACGGCCAGAGTGGCCGAGGTGAAGATCCAGCTGCGCGGCGTGCTTGCGCGCTGGCCGGCGAAGATCGGCGCGATCGACAGCGGGGTCTTGTGCAGCTGCAGCGAGGACGAGAAGGCCTCGACCCACAGCACCGCGTCGGCGCCGCCGAACTCGTTGTAGTTAGTCTTATCCTTGTCCTTTTCCTTCGGATCCTTCTTGACCGGGGCCTGCTTCCAGCCCTTGAAGTTTTCCAGCAGTTCCACCGCGCGCCCGCGGCACTGCTCGATGGTCTCGGCGCGCTCGGCGTTTTCTTCGAGTACGTCGACCATGCCTTCCAGTTCTTCCTTCAGCTTTTCCAGGGCCGGGAAGAAATCCGAACTCGGCGGAATCTGCGGCAGCGACAGGCGGGTGCCGCCTTCCGGGAAGGTCAGGCGCAGGTCGCGCGCGGCCTTCTCGACCACCATCACGACCTTGGCCCAATCCGGGCCGCCGCGCGCGTGGGCGAGGCCTTCGGCCAGCACGTCGCGGCACAGTTCCAGCGCCTGGGAAGTCGACACCGTGGTGCCGAAGAACAGGGTTGCGACTTCCGGCAGCTGGTGGGCCTCGTCGAAGACGATGGTGTTCGCCGACGGCAGCAGTTCGGCCATGCCGCCTTCTTTCAGCGCCACGTCGGCGAAGAACAGGTGGTGGTTGACCACGACCACGTCGGCCTGCTGGGCCTCGCGGCGCGCCTTCATCACGAAGCAATCCTGGTAGTACTGGCATTCCTGGCCGACGCAGTTTTCGCGGGTCGAGGTGACCAGGTTCCACACGGACGCCGTCTCGGGCACCTTGGCCAGCTCGGCCTTGTCGCCCGAGTTGCTCATCTTGATGAAGCGCGAGATCTCGCGCAGGTGGCCGACGTCGTCGCGCGAGGTCAGGCGGCCGTTCTGCAGCGTGCGCTCGAGGTGGTAGTGGCAGACGTAGTTGGCGCGGCCCTTCAGCAGGGCCACCGAGACCGGCGCGCGCAGGGCCTGGCGCACGTTCGGGATGTCGCGCGAGAACAGCTGGTCCTGCAGGTTCTTGGTGCCGGTCGAGATGATGGTCTTGCCGCCCCACAACAGGGCCGGCACCAGGTAGGCGAAGGTCTTGCCGGTTCCCGTGCCGGCCTCGGCGATGAGGGTGCCCTGGTTGCCGATGGCGTCGGCGATCGCCTTCGCCATCTCGGTCTGCGACTGGCGCGGCCTGAAGCTGCCGACGGCGGGCGCGAGCGGGCCGTTTGGGCCGAAGATGCGGTCGATCTCGGCGTCGTATTTACCCGGCGCGGCAGGTGCATGAGACTCGGCGCCGGACTCGGCGGACGAATCGGCGGGAGGCGTTGCGGCGGCGTCGGCAGGAGTGGCCTCGGCATCGAGGCCGGGCATGGGCAGGTGATCGGTCAAAGTCGTCGGAAAGGGTAAAACTGCCAGCTTACGCCGGCACGTCCGGCACCAACTGCATTTTCAGCAAAGTGATGTGATCCTTCAGCTGCAGCTTGCGCTTCTTCAGACGGCGCAGCTGCAACTGGTCGGAATGGCCGTCGCGGGTCAGCATGTCGATGACAGCGTCGAGGTCGCGATGTTCCACGTCGAGTTCAATAATACGGCGATGGATCTCCTGGACGTCGATCATAGTGGACATTTCCGAACTAAAGGGCTGATGTTGGGTGGGAAGACGCGACTCGTCGTGATTCTTCGTTACGGCTTGCAACTGTAGTTGCAACTGTAGTGCAAACCAGTGCATAGTTTAATCTACGCCGACGTTGCCGCCAACAAAGATCGGCACGCCGGTATCGGAAAGCCACGTTTATGAGTTCATACAAGTTAGAAGCGGGAACCGCGCAGCACATCGGCAACCGTCCGCAGCAGAACGACCGGGTCGCCCTGATGACGGGCGCCCGCGCTCCCGGATACGTGCTGGCGGTGCTGTCCGACGGCATCGCCGGCGCGGCCGCTTCGGAACAGGTGCTGCACACGGCCAAGCAGGTGTTCGACCTGTTCAAGCCCGGTGACGGTCCCGCCGTCGAGCGTTTGGAGCAACTGCTGCGTGACATCGTGCAGGAGACTCACCTGGTCATCAAGATGAACGCGGTCAGCCATCAACTCGATGCCCACGCCAGCTTCGTCGGCCTGCTCCTGAGCCCGCACGGCGAAGCCGTCTGGGCGCACGTCGGCGACTCCCGCCTCTACCACTTCCAGAACGGCGCCTGCC
The DNA here is from genome assembly GCF_056399665.1 of Massilia sp. 01N410. Taxonomy (NCBI): domain Bacteria; kingdom Pseudomonadati; phylum Pseudomonadota; class Betaproteobacteria; order Burkholderiales; family Oxalobacteraceae; genus Massilia; species Massilia sp. 01N410. Next base: position 256,330 of record NZ_JBFTRV010000006.1, read on the forward strand.
TGGCGCGCACCGGGGACGCGGCCTATATCGAACATCTGGTCTCGAGCGACCGCCTGCCGCCCGACGCGGCGAAGAACCACCGCAAGTCCAAGCTGCTGCTGAATGTGCTGGGCAATGGTCGCAAGGATCCTTACGTCACCGTCGGCCACCATACGGACCTGGCCGCTGGCGACGTCTTCCTGCTGGCGTCGGACGGCTTGTGGCACTTCTTCACCGATGCCGAACTGGGCGCCGCGACCTCGCGGGCGACGCCGCGCCAGGCGGCCGAGATGCTGATCAACAAGGCGGGCGAACGCGCCCAGGGCAAGGGCGGCAATTGCACGATGGCGATCGTCAAGCTGGTGCAGCCGCCCCAGGAAGTGGGTAATTACACGGTGCAAAAGCTCAGGCGCGCCGTGTGACCCAGGGTGGGCACGGTGTGCCCACCCTAGCCTTACTGCGCCGGGGTCGGGGTCGGCGCTTTGGCCGCCTTGGCCTTGTCTTCCTCGGCTTTCTTCGCCTTCGCCGCCCGTTCCGCCTTCTTGCGCGCGACTTCGCGCTGGCGCTCCTCCGACTCGGCCTTGCGGCGTTCGAAGTCGCGCACGCTCTGGGCGCGCTTCGATGCGTCGGCGGCGTCCTTGGCCTGTGCGGCCTTCAGGCGGGCGTCGCGCTCGGCGATGCGGCCCGGCGCGGTGGGCGCACGCGGCGGCGGCGCTTCCTCGACGGTTTTCGGCGGCCGCGGCGGTTCGGTGGCCATGCGGGCTTCCTCTTCGCGGTAGCGCTTGTCGGCATCAAGCAGCTTGCGGTCGCGCTCGTCGACCGCGGCCTGGCGCTTGAAGCGCTCGGCCTGCACCTCGATCGCGCGCTGGGCCGCCAGGGCGCTGCGGCGCTGCTCCTTGGCTTCGTCCAGGCAGCGGTTCACGAAGAACTTGTCGTAGCAGACCCGCTCGCGCTCGGCGAAGCGGGACTCGATGATCGCGCGTTCGCGGACCACGGCGGCCAGTTGCTGGTCGGCCTGGGCCACGGAGCTGACCGGCGGCGGCGGCACTTCGCGCGGCGCCGGGCGGTTGGCGGCGCAGGCGGCCAGCAGGGCGCACAGCAGGGCTCCCTGGGCGCCAAGGACGGCGCGGCGCATGAACGGATGAGCTTTCATCTTCTTTTTTTCCTTTAGGCGAGCGAGTCGGCAGCGCCGCGGCGCTCGGCCACCATGTATTCGCGCGATTGCATCTCAATGATACGCGACACCGTGCGATGGAACTCGCCCGCCATCGCGCCTTCCGTGTACAGCTGCTCCGGCGCCACCTCGGCCGACATGATCAGCTTGACCTTGTGGTCGTAGAAGACGTCGATCAGCCAGGTGAAACGGCGCGCCGCCGAGGACATCGACGCCGACATGCGCGGGATGCCGGACAGGATCACGGTGTGGAACTGGCTGGCCAGCTCCAGGTAGTCGTTCTGCGAGCGCGGGCCGTTGCACAGGGTCGCGAAATCGAACCAGATCACGCCGCCCGCGCGCCGCAGTGCGCGCAGCTCGCGCTGTTCGATGTGCACCACCGGGCTTTCGTCGGCGGTGTCGGCGATCTTCGCATAGGTCTCGCGCAGCGCGTGGTCGCTGGCCGCGTTCAGCGGCGTGTAATAGGCCTGCACCTGCTCCAGCGTGCGGTGGCGGTAGTCGATGCCGGCGTCGACGTTCATCACGTCCAGCTTGTCCTTCAGCAGCGCGATGGTCGGCAGCATGCGGTCGCGGTGCAGGCCGTCCGGATACAGCTTGTCCGGATCGTAGTTCGAGGTCATCACGAAGGACACGCCGTTGGCGAACAGGGCGGACAGCAGGTTGTACATGATCATCGCGTCGGCGACGTCGTTGACGTGGAATTCGTCGAAGCAGATCAGGCGGTATTTCTTGGCGATGCGCTTGGCGACCTCGATCAGCGGGTCTTCCATGCCTTTCAGCTCGTCGAGCTGGCGGTGCACGGCGCGCATGAATTCGTGGAAGTGCAGGCGGGTCTTGCGCACCACCGGCACCACCGAATAGAAGCTGTCCATCAGGAAGGACTTGCCACGCCCCACCCCGCCCCACATGTACACGCCCTGCGGGACGTCGGGACGGTTGATCAGGCGCTTGAAAGCGGACGACCGCTGGGCCTTGTAGTGGACCCAGTCGTCGTACGCCTGCTGGAGCCGGTCTACCGCGCGCTGCTGGGCCGCATCGGACTTGAAACCGCGCTCGGTCAGCGCGTGCTGGTAATACTCTTGGACGTTCATGGAATACCGGTGGATTAACGCAGCGTGGGCAGCGTTTCGGGCTAGATGCCCGAAGCGCAAAGTGCCCACCCTGCGGATGCCGACGGCCGGCATGCAGGGTGGGCAGCCGTGCCCACGTCACGTGTATTGCTTAGAAGTTCAGCGAACGCTTGTCGACGGCGAGCGCGGCTTCCTTGGTCGCTTCGGACAGGGTCGGGTGAGCGTGGCAGATGCGGGCGATGTCTTCGCTTGATGCCTTGAACTCCATCGCGACCACGGCTTCCGAGATCAGCTCGGAAGCGACCGGGCCCACGATGTGGACGCCCAGGATCTCGTCGGTGGCCGCGTCGGCGATCACCTTGACCATGCCGGTGGTGTCGCCCAGCGCGCGCGCACGGCCGTTGGCCATGAACGGGAAGGTGCCGGCTTTATACGCCACGCCATCCTTCTTCAGCTGCTCTTCGGTGCGGCCGACCCAGGCGATTTCCGGCGAGGTGTAGATCACCCACGGAATCGTGTTGAAGTTGACGTGGCCGTGCTGGCCGGCGATGCGCTCGGCAACCGCGACGCCCTCTTCTTCCGCCTTGTGCGCCAGCATCGGGCCGCGCACGACGTCGCCGACTGCCCAGATGCCCGGCACGCCGGTGCGGCACTCGTCGTCGACGGCGACGAAGCCGCGCTCGTCGAGCTGCAGGCCGACGGTCTCGAAGCCCAGGCCGATGGTGTTCGGCACGCGGCCGATCGAGACGATCAGGCGGTCGAATGTCGCGGTCTGTGCGGCGCCGCCGGCATCGGCGTATTCCACGGTGACGCTGTTGTCGCCCTTGGTGATGTTACCGATCTTCACGCCCAGGTGGATGTCCAGGCCCTGCTTGGCGAAGGCCTTCTGCGCTTCCTTGGCGATCTGCTGGTCGACCGCGCCCAGGAAGGCCGGCAGGCCTTCCAGCACGGTGACCTTGGCGCCGACACGGCGCCACACGGAACCCATTTCCAGGCCGATCACGCCGGCGCCGATCACACCCAGCTTGGCCGGGACGGCGTCGATGGCCAGTGCGCCGGTGTTCGACAGGACGAGCTTCTCGTCGAACGGGGTGCCCGGCAGTTCGCGCGGGTTCGAGCCGGTGGCGACGATCACGTTCTTGGCGGTGATGGTGTCGTTGGTCGGGCCAGTGACGTTGATCGTGAAGCCTTCGCCTGCCTTGCCGGCGAGGGTACCGCGGCCGTGGAAGAAGGTGACCTTGTTCTTCTTGAACAGGTAGACGATGCCGTCGTTGTTGGCCTTGACCACGCCATCCTTACGCTTCAGCATCTGGGCCAGGTCCAGCTCCAGGCCCTGCACGTTGATGCCGTGCTCCTTGAAGGCGTGGCCGGCGTGCTCGAAATGTTCCGACGATTGCAGCAGCGCTTTCGACGGGATGCAGCCGACGTTGGTGCAGGTGCCGCCCAGGGCCGGACCGCCCTTGGCGTTCTGCGCCTCGTCGATGCAGGCGACTTTGAAGCCCAGCTGGGCAGCGCGGATGGCGGCCACGTAGCCGCCGGGGCCGCCGCCGATCACGACGACGTCAAATTGTTTTTCGGTGCTCATTATTCAATCCTTTTATTGGCCACTCATCCGTCGTTCCCGCGAAGGCGGGAACCCAAGTTCTGCTTGAACTATCGATACGCATACAAACTTGGATCCCCGCCTTCGCGGGGACGACGAGCTGGCAATTATTCTTCCGGTACGAAGATCCACAGCAGCAGGTAAATCACCGCCCCGAACCCGAACGTCAGGGTGAACAGCGCGAAGACCAGCCGCCACACCCACGATTCCACACCCGAGGCCTTGGCCAGGCCGCCGCATACGCCGCTGATCCAGCGGTCGGTGCGCGAGCGGCGCAGGGTGTTGAGCTCGTCGGCGAAGCTGCCGTTGCCGCTCGATGCGGTGCCCTTGTTCAGGTTCACCGTCGACGAGGACAGGATCTTCGCCTTGGCCTGTTCGAATTCGGCGTCGGTCAGGGCGCCGGCCTGGTGCAGCTCGTGCAGGCGCTTGATTTCATCGGCAATCATGGTGACTCCCTTCCATCATTCAACAGCACAAAATACACCGGGCCTTCGGCCCTTTCCGACCCGCGGGTGATTACAGGTCCAGCAGCAGGCGGGCCGGATCTTCCAGCGCGTCCTTCATGGCCACCAGGCCCAGCACGGCTTCGCGGCCGTCGATGATGCGGTGGTCATAGGACATGGCCAGGTAGTTCATCGGACGGATCACGATCTGACCGTTCTCGACCACGGCGCGGTCCTTGGTCGCGTGCACGCCCAGGATCGCCGACTGCGGCGGGTTGATGATCGGGGTCGACAGCATCGAACCGAAGGTGCCGCCGTTCGAGATCGAGAAGGTACCGCCGGTCAGGTCTTCCAGGGTCAGCTTGCCTTCCTTTGCTTTCTGGCCGAATTCACCGATCTTCTTCTCGATTTCGGCGATCGACATCTGGTCGGCGTTGCGCAGGATCGGCACCACCAGGCCGCGCGGCGAACCGACGGCGATACCGATGTCGAAGTAGCCGTGATAGATGATGTCGTTACCGTCGACCGAGGCGTTCAGGATCGGGTACTTCTTCAGCGCGTGCACGGCGGCCTTGACGAAGAAGGACATGAAGCCCAGCTTGACGCCGTGTTGCTTCTCGAAGTTGTCCTTGTACTTGGCGCGCAGGTCCATGACCGGCTTCATGTTGACTTCATTGAAGGTGGTCAGGATCGCGTTGGTCGACTGCGATTGCAGCAGGCGCTCGGCGATACGGGCGCGCAGGCGGCTCATCGGCACGCGCTCTTCCGGACGGTCGCCCAGGTTGGCCGGGGCCGGGGCAGCGACTTGCTGCAGGGCCGGCCGGGCCGCCGCTGCGGGGGCGGCTTGCTGCTGCAGCGGTGCCGGAGCGGCCGGCGCAACGCCTTTGTTGGCGACGGCGGCCAGGGCGTCGCCCTTGGTCACGCGGCCGTCACGGCCGGTGCCGGTGGCGTCGGCGGTGCTCATGTTGTTGTCGGCCAGGATCTTGGCGGCGGCCGGCATGGCGACGTCGCCTTTCGAGCCGGTGGATGCGGAAGCCTGCGGTGCCGGTGCCGCGGCCGGTGCGTTGGCGACCGGGGCCGAGCTGATGCCGATCGGGCTGGTCTGGGCCGAAGCTTCGGTATCGATGATGGCGATGGTCTCGCCCGAGACGACGGTGGCGCCGTCGGCCTTGATCAGTTGCACGATCACGCCTGCGTTCGGGGCCGGCAGTTCCAGGACCACCTTGTCCGTTTCGATGTCGATCATGTTCTCGTCGCGCGAAACGGCTTCGCCGACTTTCTTGTGCCAGGACAGCAGGGTCGCTTCAGCAACCGATTCCGACAGTTGGGGGACCTTGACTTCGATTTGTGCCATTTAAAACTCCGTTATTTATTCTTTGCGAAAACCCCGCGCCGTCTGAAACGGCGCGGGGTGCTCATGGGCTTGCGATCTACCGATCTATTACTTGGTCAAAATGAAGCCCTTGAGCTTCGAAAACGCGGTTTCCAGCAGTTCCTTCTGCTGCGCCACGTGCTTGTCGGCGTAACCGACGGCAGGCGACGCGGAAGCCGGACGGCCGGCGTACGACAGGCGCTGGCCCGACTCCATGCTTTCGAAGAGGTTGTGCTGGATCTGGAACCACGGGCCCTGGTTCTGCGGCTCGTCCTGGACCCACACCACTTCGGTCGCGTTCGGGAACTTCTTCAGTTCGGCGACGAAAGCCTTGTGCGGGAACGGATACAGCTGCTCGATACGCACGATCGCGGTGTCGTTCGCATTGCGGGTCTTGCGGGTGTTGACCAGGTCGTAGTAGACCTTGCCCGAGCAGACCAGCACGCGCTTGACCTTGTTGGCGTCGATCTTGTCGTCCAGTTCGCCGATCACGGTCTGGAAGCCGCCCTTGGCCAGGTCGGTCAGCGGCGAGCCGGCGTCCTTGTTACGCAGCAGCGACTTCGGCGTGAAGATCACCAACGGCTTGCGGAACTGGCGCACCATCTGGCGGCGCAGCAGGTGGAAGATCTGGGCGGCGGTGGTCGGCTGCACGACCTGCATGTTGTGGTCTGCGCACAGCTGCAGGAAGCGCTCGATGCGTGCCGACGAGTGCTCCGGACCCTGGCCTTCGTAGCCGTGCGGCAGCATCAGCACCAGGCCCGAGGCGCGGCCCCACTTGACTTCGCCCGACGCGATGAACTGGTCGATCACGACCTGGGCACCGTTGACGAAGTCGCCGAACTGGCCTTCCCAGATGGTCAGGGTGTTCGGCTCGGCGGTCGAGTAGCCGTATTCGAAGCCCAGCACCGCTTCTTCCGACAGCACGGAGTCGATGACGGTGAAGTTGGCCTGGTTGTCCGACACGTTTGCCAGCGGCAGGTAGATGCCCTGGTCCCAGCGCTCGCGGTTCTGGTCGTGCAGCACGGCGTGGCGGTGCACGAAGGTGCCGCGGCCGGCGTCCTGGCCCGACAGGCGGACGGCGTAGCCCGACGACAGCAGCGAAGCGTAAGCCAGGTGTTCGCCCATGCCCCAGTCGAGGTTCATCTCGCCCTGGCCCATCTTGGCGCGGTCGCCCAGCACCTTCTCGACCAGCGAGTGCAGCTTGAAGTTTTCCGGCACGGTGGTGATGCGCTGCGACAGGCGCTTCAGCTCGGTCAGCGGCACGGCGGTGTCGGCGGCGTCGGTCCACTTCTTGTTCAGGAACGGCGCCCAGTCGACGGCGTACTTGTTCTTGAAGTCGGTCAGGACCGGATCGATGGTGTGCTTGCCGGCGTCCATGGCGTTGCGGTACTCGGCCACCAGCTGGTCGCCGCCGTCCGCGGCGATGGTGCCCTGCGCAGCCAGCTTGTCCGCGTACATCTTGCGGGTGCCCGGGTGCTTGGCGATCTTCTTGTACATCAGCGGCTGGGTCAGGGCCGGGGTATCCTGCTCGTTGTGGCCCAGCTTGCGGTAGCAGACGATGTCGACCACGACGTCCTTATGGAACTCGGTGCGGTAGTCCATCGCGATCTGGGTGGCCAGCACGACGGCTTCCGGATCGTCGGCGTTCACGTGCAGCACCGGTGCTTCGATCATCTTGACCACGTCGGTGCAATAGATGGTCGAACGGGCGTCGCGCGGGTCCGAGGTGGTGAAACCGATCTGGTTGTTGATGACGATGTGGACGGTACCGCCGGTGCCGTAGCCGCGGGTCTGGGCCAGGTTCAGGGTTTCCATGACCACGCCCTGGCCGGCGAATGCGGCGTCGCCGTGCACCAGGATCGGCAGCACTTCCTTGCCCTTGCGGTCGCCGCGGCGTTCCATGCGCGCCTTGACGGAGCCTTCCACGACCGGATTCACGATTTCCAGGTGCGACGGGTTGAACGCCAGCGACAGGTGGACCGGGCCGCCCGGGGTCGAGATGTCGCTCGAGAAGCCCTGGTGGTATTTCACGTCGCCTGCCGGCAGGTCGTCGGCGTGCTTGCCTTCGAATTCTTCGAACAGCTCGGACGGGGCCTTGCCCAGGGTGTTGACCAGCACGTTCAGGCGGCCGCGGTGGGCCATGCCGATCACGATTTCCTGCACGCCCTGCTCACCGGCGCGCTGGATGACTTCGTCCATCGAGGCGATGAAGGACTCGCCGCCTTCCAGCGAGAAACGCTTGGCGCCGACATACTTGGTGTGGAGATAACGCTCCAGGCCTTCGGCCGCGGTGAGGCGCTCGAGGATGTGCTTTTTCTTTTCTGCGGTGAAGCTCGGGGTCGAACGGAGCGATTCCAGCTTTTCCTGCAGCCAGCGCTTCTCGGTCGGGTCGCTGACGTACATGAACTCAGCGCCGATCGAACGGCAGTAGGTATCGCGCAACATGTTCAGCAGGTCGCGCAGCGATGCGTCTTCCTTGCCGAAGTAGGTGTTGCTGATGTTGAATTTGGTGTCGAGGTCGGCTTCGGTGAAACCGTAGAAGGCGGGGTCCAGTTCCGGGATCGGCGGGCGCTCCTGGCGCTGCAGCGGGTCCAGGTTGGCCCAGCGGGAACCGAGGTAGCGGTAGGCGGCGATCAGCTGGGTGACCGACACGCGCTTGCGGCCGAGTTCGGCATCCGGGGAGGCGCTGACGGTGCGGATCGGACCTTGCTTGGCACGTTCGGCGAAGGAGGCAATCACGGAGGAGTGATCCACGTCCGGCTTGGCGGTACCGTCGACGGCGGGCATGTGCTGCATCGCGTCGAAATAGGCGCGCCAGTTGTCCGGCACCGAGCCCGGGTTGTTCAAATATGCTTCGTACAACTCTTCAACGTACGGCGCATTACCGCCGAACAGATACGAGTTGGCTTCGTATTGTTGCATCATTCTTGCTCACCTTTCTTCGCGCTTCGCGAGTTTGGGGCGGGTTAGTCTAACCTTCCGCGACACGGCCTGACCGGTTAGCGGATCGCACTTACTACTCAAGTTGTGGGGGAAGGACTCTACAAGCGGGACATTTGCGGTGGATCAATGCAGCAGATCATCGCCGCGTGCTGCCAATTTGCGCACGACATTGTAACGCAAGCGGCCCAGCACGACAGCGAGGAGAGTTGTTTTTATTTGTTACTGTGTGGCATCGAGTGTGCCATCTCAGCGGCCGAGTTGACCAGCTAAATGATAATCGTTATCATTTGCCCATGCACACGACCAGCTCTCCTCAATCCAGCCAGCCATCCGCCTCCCTTCCCGGCCCCGGCCGCGCAGTCTGGCTGCGCCAGCTGCACCAATGGCACTGGATCAGTTCCGCCATCTGCCTGATGGCGATGCTCCTGTTCAGCATCACCGGCTTCACACTGAACCACGCCTCGCAGATCGAGGCGAAGCCGCAGGTCACGCGCCAGAAAGCCGCGCTGCCGGCCCCGCTGCGCGAACGCCTGGCAGCCTTCGCCGAAAGCCATGCCGACGCCAAGCTGCCGCTGCCGGATGAGGTGGCACGCTGGGCCAACCAGTCCTTCCCGGTCGACGTGCGCGGCCTGGACGCCGAATGGAGCGAAGAGGACGCCTACGTCGCCCTGCCCCGCCCGGGCGGCGACGCCTGGCTGCGCATCGGCGTCGACGGCCAGGCCGAATACGAGAAGACCGACCGCGGCTGGATCTCCTGGCTCAACGACATGCACAAGGGCCGCAACGCCGGCGCCGTGTGGAGCTGGTTCATCGACATTTTCGCCGGCGCCTGCCTGGTGTTCTGCATCACCGGTTTCCTGATCCTGAAATACCACGCCGCCAACCGGCCCTCGACCTGGCCGGTGATCGGCTTCGGCATCGTCCTGCCGATCGTGCTGGCCCTGCTGTTCGTTCACTGAGTTTGCTTCCTACCAACTACGAAAGAAAGTCCATGAAACTGTCCCGATCGCTCGCGCTGACGCTGCCGCTGGCTCTGCCCCTGGTATCGAACGGCGCGATGGCCGCCGACCTGACCGTCAAGTTCGAACTGCCGCAGCTGAACGTGGCCGAGTACCACAAGCCCTATGTAGCGATCTGGATCGAGCGCGCCGACCAGGGCGTGGCCTCGCCCCTGGCGGTGCTGTACGACGTCAAGAAGAAGGACAACGCCGGCACCAAATGGGTCAAGGACCTGCGCACCTGGTGGCGCAAGGCCGGCCGCGACGTCGAGCTGCCGATGGATGGCGTGTCCGGCGCGACCCGCCCGGCAGGCCTGCAGACCATGAACTTCTCGACCGCCAGGGCCGGCCTGGACAAGCTGCCGGCCGGCGACTACAAGCTGGTCATCGAGGCCGCGCGCGAAGCCGGCGGCCGCGAACTGGTGCGCGTGCCCTTCACCTGGCCCGCCAAGGGCAAGCTGGCCGCGAGCAGCTCGGGCAAGGAAGAGCTGGGCGCGGTATCGATCTCGGTCCAATAAGGAGGCAGCATGCAAGCCCGATTCATGAAACAGTTCGTCATCGCCGCCGCCCTCGCCGGCATCGCCTGCGCCGCCCAGGCCCACCGTCCGTGGATGCTGCCGACCAGCACCTTCATCGAGACCGAGCGCGAAGCCTGGGTCACGATCGACGGCGCCGTCTCGGAAGGCCTGTTCAACGTCGACCACATGCCGCTGCGCATGGATGGCCTGACCGTCACCGATCCGGACGGCCAGACCGCGCCCGCCCCGGCCGCCACGGTCGGCAAGTTCCGCTCCAGCGTCGACCTCAAGCTGCCGAAGGACGGCACCTACCGCGTCACCCTGGCCGCGACCAACGTCATGGGCAGCTACAAGCTGAACGGCGAGATGAAGCGCTTCCGCGCCACCGAACAGACGGCGGACAAGGAGATCCCGGCCGGCGCCACCGAGGTCAAGCGCACCACCATGGTCCAGCGCCAGGACACCTTCGTCACCCTGAACAAGCCGAGCAACGGCGCCCTCAAGCCGCTGGGCACCGGCCTCGAAATGGTGGCCGTCTCCAATCCGACCGAGCTGCGCGCCGGAGAGAAAGCCACCTTCCGCTTCCAGCTGGACGGCAAGCCGCTGCCGAACTTCCCCTTCAGCCTGATCCCCGGCGGCGTCAAGTACCGCGGCACGATCAACGAAGCGCGCCTGAGCACCGACGCCAAGGGCGAAGCCAGCTTCACGCTGCCGGCGCCGAACATGTACTGGCTCAGCGCCAAGTATCCGGCAACTGAGCCGGCGAATGCGCCGCGCGGCCCGGGCGCGGAAGGCCCGGCGGACGCCAAGCGCTACAGCTACTCGGCGACCCTCGAAGTCCTGCCGGAGTAAGCGGTCCAGCATGCGCGCCGTTCTCGTTCCGCTGGACATCGATCCGCTCCTGCCCGAAGCCGGCAGCCGCCCGCACGGGCTGGCCGGGACCTCGATGGGCACCGACTGGTCGGCGCGGATGCTGCTGCCTCCCGGCGTCGATGCCGAATTGCGGGGCGTCCTGCAGCAGGAGCTGGACGAGATCGTCGCGCAGATGAGCCACTGGGACGGCGGCTCCCTGCTGTCGCGCTACAACCGCGCGCCGGCGGGCAGCTGGCATCCGCTGCCGCCGCAATTCTTCGCGGTGATGGACTACGCGCTGTCGGTGCATGAGGACAGCGGCGGCGCCTACGACCCGGCCGCGGGCGCGCTGGTGAACCTGTGGGGCTTCGGCCCGACCGGCCGCTACGACCAGGCCGGCTTCTACGCCCCGGGCCACGAAGCGGTGGCCGCCGTGATCGCCCGGCGCCAGGACCAGCGGCCGCGGCTCGACCGCGAAGGCCGGCGCCTGTACCAGCCGGGCGGCGCCATCCTCGACCTGTCCTCGGTGGCGAAAGGCTACGCGGTCGACTGCCTGGCGCAGCGCCTGCAAGCGCTGGGCGTGCGCCACTACCTGGTCGAAGTCGGCGGAGAACTGCGCGGCGCCGGCGTCAAGGCCGATGGCCAGCCCTGGTGGGTCGAGCTGGAAGGCGTGCCCGACACCGCCGGCGCAACCGTAGCGCAATCGGTGGTGGCGCTGCACGGGCTGGCGGTCGCCACGTCCGGCGATTATCGCCGTTACTTTCACCATGCGCGCCGGCGCGCCTCGCACACCCTGGATCCGCGCACCGGCGTCCCGATCGACAACGGCGTCGCCTCGGTGACGGTGCTGGCGCCGACCTGCATCGCGGCCGACGCCCTCTCGACGGCGCTGACCGTGATGGGCCTTGCGGCCGGCCTGCCCTACGCCGAACAGCGCGGCCTGGCGGCCCGCTTCCTGCTGCGCACCGACGAGGGCCTGCGCGAAATCGACACACCGGCCTGGCGCGCGCTGCTGCAATGAACATGATGACGATCGAACCGCTGCGCTGGGGCAGCGCCCTGCTGCTGTCCAGCGGCTACCTGGCGATGTGCGCCGCGTATTTCCGCGCGGCCCGCGCCCGCACCAGGGCAAGCGCCGCGCCGGCCGATTGGCTGGTTGTCTACGCGAGCCAGACCGGCAGCGCCGAAGTCCTCGCGCGCCGCAGCGCCGAGCTGCTCGCCACCGGCGGCCTGGCGGCGCGCGCGGCCTGCATCTCCAGCCTCGACGAAGCCGGCCTGCGCGGCGCGACGCGCATCCTGTTCATCGCCAGCACCTACGGCGAAGGCGACGCCCCCGACACCGCCGCCCGTTTCGCCGCCCGCCTGATGGCCGAGGGCGTCGATCTGCCCCACCTGCACTACGCCGTGCTGGCCCTGGGCGACCGCAGCTACGCCAACTTCTGCGGCTTCGGCCGCGCCCTCGACGCCTGGCTGGCGCAGGCCGGCGCCACGCCGCTGTTCGACCGCATCGAGGTCGACCGCGGCGCCGCGAAGGCGCTGGAAGACTGGCAGCACCACCTCGGCCGCCTGGCCGGCACCATCGACGCCCCCGACTGGGAAGCGCCGGCCTACGCCGACTGGCGCATCACCGAACGCGAGCTGCTGAATCCGGGCAGCCTGGGCGCTCCCCTGTACCGCCTGGCGCTGGCGCCCGTGGACGGCCAGTTGCCCGCCTGGGAAGCCGGCGACCTGGCCCAGGTCAGCGCCCCGGCCGACCCCGGACACCCGCGCGAATACTCGATTGCGTCCATCCCATCCGACGGCCGCCTGGAACTGCTGGTGCGCCTGCAAAGGCACGAGGACGGCAGCCCCGGCGCCGCTTCCGGCTGGCTGTGCGAAAGCGCGGCGTCCAGCGATGCGATCCGCCTGCGCATCCGCGAACACGCGCGCTTCCGCCTCGGCGACAACGCGCGCCGGCCCATGCTCCTGATCGGCAACGGCAGCGGCCTGGCCGGCCTGCGCGGCCTGCTGCGCGCCCGCGTCAAGCTCGGCGTGAGGGAAAACTGGCTGCTGTTCGGAGAGCGCAACAACGCCCACGACTTCCTGCTGCGCGGCGAACTGGAAGGCTGGCGCGAATCCGGCTGGCTACAGAAGCTCGACCTGGCGTTTTCGCGCGACCAGCAGGCGCGCCTGTACGTGCAGGACGCGCTGCGCGCCCAGGCGCCTTTCGTGCGCGAGTGGATCGAACGCGGCGCGGCGATCTATGTGTGCGGCAGCCTGCAGGGCATGGCGGGCGGCGTGCACGACGCGCTCGGCGGCATTCTCGGCCAGGAGCTGCTCGAGCAGCTGGGCGCCGACGGCCGCTACCGGCGCGACGTGTACTGAGCGCTGTATCGGGCGCTCAGGCCCACAGCTTTTTCCACCAGCCGGTCTTCGGCCTGGCCCGCAGGTCCTTCAGCTCCTGGAACGGGACCGCATCGAATGCGGGGTCGGTCTCGGCGTAGTGGAAGCCGCCGAACTCCTTCGCGAGGATCAGGGGGATGTCCGCCAAGAAGTAGCCGTCCAGGTCCTCGCTGTCTTCCGGCGTGACGTTCGCCAGCAGTTCCTGGAAGCGCGGCGGCAGCTCGCCTTCGTGGCCGAACTCGTACGGGTCTTCGCTGCCGGCAAAATAGACCTGCCAGATCCGCCTGCCGTCCCGCCACAGTTCGGACATTGCCCAGGACACGTGCTCCTCGACCGAGCAGGCCAGCGCTTCGCAGCCCGCCGACAGCCGGGCCATGCTGTCGGCCTCGATGATGCGGTGCGCGCAGTCGAGGGCCGCCACCATCTGGGCGCCGCCGGCCAGGGGATGCGCGGCGATATCGGTCTCGAGGATGTCGCAGTCTCTCCCCGTCGGCGCCAGGTCGAGCCTGGCCAGGATGGTGTCCGCATCGAGTCCCTTGACCGCGACCCACGCCAGCGAAATGCCCATGATGTCCCTATCCTTATCAGCCTGGAATCCGGACAAGCTTATCAGGGCGCGGCGGCGCGAAATGCGCGCTTTGTCACGTGCGGCGGGGCCAATCACGTGCCATCAAGCTGACTTTTCGTCCTACTCTTCCCACCTGACGGGAACGTTCAGCACTTCGCGCTCGTTCCAGGCCTGGACCATCGCGGACACCACCGCCGGCTTCGCGGACGCCGCCGTGATCGGCCTCGTGTGCTGCAGCGTCTGGGTGTAGTACCGGTATCCCGGGCCCAGGCGTTCCGCGACCAGCCGGCTGGCCTTCCGGCCGGCTTCGCCGTCCAGGACGCGCACCTGGACCACGGCGGCGCCCGCCGCGAGGACGATGCCGATGACCAGCGGGATGCGCGCGCTGTGCACGGGCCGGCCGGCGCGTGCGCGTGCCGCAGGCAGCAAGGGGTGACTCAGGGCGCCCGCCGCGATGCCCATCATCGCCATCCAGAGCAGCCATGGAATGCAGCTCAGGGCGAACGGAATCGGGTACAGGCGGATCTGGGTGAGCGTCAGGCTGGCGGGGACGACGACGAAAGGCAGGACCAGCCCGAGCAGCATTCCGCCGATCACCAGCAGCGCCAGCCAGCGCACGACGGCATGCACCTTCAGGCCGCCGAACAGGATCAGGAGTCCGGCCAGGATGCCGATGATCCTGAAATTGATCATGCCCGGCGGGGCAAACAGGACCCCGTAGGCCAGGTCGGCGATGCCGATTCCGATGACGCACCAGCCCGCGCGCCGGGCGATCCAGCGGGAGTCCTGCGGCGCCGCCGTTTCGTTCATAGCTTCACCTCGAGATTCACCCCCACTCGCACGGACGCCGGATTGAAGCTGGTCTGGCGCGAGGTGCCCGATACATCCCGGTAGTAGCGGTCCGAAGCGCTGTCCTGGCCGAGGATGTTGTTGGCCGACAGTCGCAGCTGGTAGCGCGGATTGAACTTGTACAGCAGGTAGGCGTCGAGGTCGCGGCGCGACTGCTGGTACTGGAACTGGCCGTCGGAGATGCGCACCCAGCCACCCTTCTGCCAGGACAGGCTGCTGCCCATGGTCAGGTCGCCCTTGCGGTAGTCGATACCTGCGGTGGCCGACATCGGGGTCTGGCCGTCGAGGCGGTTGCCGGGGCCGGGCACGGCAGAAACGTGCGACCAGTTGCGGCTGAAGCTTGCGCGCAGGTCGAAGCCGCCGAGGGCGGCGGCCAGCAGCTTGCCGGGGGCCTTGGCTTCCAGCTGCAGCGAGCGCACCAGAGCGTCGCCGTCGTTGACCGGGCGGTAGACCCAGCGTCCGTCCGCATCGAGGTCAAGGCGGGTACGGATATAGTCCGAGATGGCGCGCCGCGACACGCTCGCCGAGAACATCGCGCCGTCCTTCAGGAAGTGCTCGTAGGTGAGGTCGATGCCGTTCGCCAGTTCGGGCCGCAGGTCCGGATTGCCGCCGGAGTCGGCGTCGAAACGGGTGTTGACCGGGGTCTCGTAGCGGCGCGCGGTGAGTTGCCCGACCTCCGGCGCTTTATACGTGCGGGTCAGGGCCAGGCGCAGCTGGCGTCCGCTGTCGCCGGGGAATTTGTACAGGGTCTGGGCCACGGGGCTCAGCACGTGGTTGCGCGACTTCGTCGACAGTCTGCCGGTGCCCGGCTCGTTAGCTTCGCTGTCGGTCTGCACGCCTTCCCAGCGCGCACCGAGGTAGACCGAGAGCTGCTTGTCGATGCTCCACTCGTCCTGCACGAAGCCGGCCAGGCGCGTGATCTTCGGTTCGAAGGTCTCGATGGTGTGGGTCGGTGCGTCCTGGTTCAGGCGGTCGTTGCGGTTGCGGACTTCGTCGCTGGCCTGCACGCTCGTATCCAGGCCGGCCGCCAGCGAGTGGCCGTCGAACAGCGAGCGCGTGTACTTGCCGCGCAGGCTGGTGCGGCGGCCACGATTGACGGTGTCCCAATCGCGCAGCAGGCTCCCGGCGTGACCGGCGGTGTAGCGGTCGGTGAGCGAATCGCTGTAGTTGCGGCTGCGTTCGCCCGACACCTTGAGGTCCAGCTTGCCGCCGGCGATCTTCGCGATCCAGCCTAGCTCCATCTGTCCCATCCAGCCACCCGACGGCGTCGCGCTCAGGGTCTCGACATAGTCCGGATTGCCGAAGCTGCCGACCAGGTTGTCGTTCAGGCTGCGCCCGCCCCAGTTCATGCGATTCGCATGCACCATGCCCGACAGGTTCAGCTCGTCGCCATCCGGGAACTTCCAGTTCAGGCGCGGGGACAGCACGGCGCCGCGGTAGCTGCCGCCACCGTCGTAGCGCGAGGTGCGCGATTGCGTCACCTGCCCGGACGGCAGCGTGAACAGCTCGCTGCCGGTCGAATGATTGTCGTTGTCGCCGCCGTACAGGCCGATGTAGGTGAAATACGAGAGCTTGTCGATCTTGTCGGCCAGGTTCATGCCGACGTTCGCGTTACGGCTTTGCTGCGAACGGAAGCCTGACAGGCGCAGGTCGTGCACCGCCTTCGAGGTCACCTTCTTCAGCACGATGTTGATGGTACCGGCGATCGCCTGCATCGAATACTCGGCGCTGGCGGCGCGGATGATCTCGATGCGCTCGATCTGGTCGGGCGTCAGCGCATCCATGTTGAAGCCTGGCGGCGGGCGGTCGCCGTTGACCAGGATCTGGGTGTAGCCGGCGCCCAGGCCGCGCATGCGCAGGGTCTTGCCGGTCACGGTCACGCCGGGCGCGCGTTTGAGGACGTCGTAGATATTATCGTCGCCGTACTTGCGGATCTCTTCCGCGTTCATGACGGTCTTGCTGGCGGTGTCGTCGCGGCGCGGATCGTAGTCGCTGGCCGCGCCCTTCACCTCGACGGTCGAGATCTTGCCGTCCTTTTTCGGTGGCGCCTCCTTGGCGGGCACAGGTTCGGCCGCAGTCTGCGTCGATATGGCCGGCTGGACCGCGGTCTGGGCCAGCGCGGCGGCCGGCAGGGTCGACAAGGCGAGGTGGACGGCGGCGGCGAGACGGCGATGCTGGAAGATCATGAAGGGCTGGGCGGAGTTACTGAACAGCCCGTCACGATAGCAAATACATGCCGCTTAAATTACGCCAATTGTCACAATGCACTATTTGTTGCGGCTGGTCCGTTCAGCGCACGCAGCTGACGTAGGCGATGCCGACGTCGGGCCGGTCGGTCGCCGCGCCGGTGGACAGGTCGACCACCATGTGGCTTGCGGTCGTTGAACTCGTGGGCATGGTCGACGACCAGGTGGCGCCAAGGCTCCAGCCCTGCCCGGCGAGGACGCCGGACTGCTGCAGGGCGATCAGCTGGTCCGCGGTCGGCAGCTTCCATCCGGTCGCGCCGCCGATCGTGGAGGTGGTGCAGAAATTGCCCGCATTGCTGAAGTTGTCGACGTTGCTCACGCCCATCCAGGCAAAGCCGCCGAAATGCACCACGGCAGCGCCCGACGTCGGCGGGACGCACTGGTTGTTGCTCAGGACTGCCGGCGCGACGCAGGTCGGCACCACGGCGCAGGCGCCGTTGACGACCGCGCTGCCGGCGCCGCAATCGACCTTGCTGACGGTGAGCGTGGTGCTCGCCGAGGTCGGGCCAAAGCTGCCGATGCTCGGCTGGGAGGCGGTGATCGTGGTCTCGCCCGGGCCCTTGATGGTCACCAGGGTGCCGGCGATGGTGGCGACCGCGGCGTTACTGCTGGTGAAAGTAAAGGCGGCCGGGCTCCGCGAGGACGGCGGCACGATGTCGAAGGCCGGATCGGTTTCCTTCTTGGTGATGGCCGCGAACGGACCCAGTGGCGGACCCTGGTCCGGATCGCTGCACGCTGCCATCAGGCACATCATCAAGAGCAAGCCAACGATCCGCTTCATCATTCCCCCGTCATGGTCAAATTGAACGACTGGCACAGTAACAAATTCCACTGTCCGAAAATGCGTGCTTTGTCACGCGTGCGCGGGCAGGCCCGGCTTCAATGGCGTGCGGCCTGTGCCGCGTCAATCTTCACCAGGTAGCGGCTCATCGATGCTAATGAGCGGGTGGTTTGCCGTCAATCGAATCCGACGACTCGCCATTCCCGCGAAAGCGGGGACGACGGGGATTGATGCTTGCCTTAGAATGAACTGTCGCCAACCTTTTTTAACGCCTTGAAAATCTCGATCGGCCATCGCCTGTTCGCCTCCGTCCTGCTCGCGATCCTCGCGGTGGCGGCGGGTGCCGTCTATCTGCTGCGCCAGAACGTGCTGGCGGGCTTTGGCGATTACGCCGTCGGGATCGAACTCGATCGCCTCGACGAGCTGTCCGGCGCGCTGGCACGCCAGTACCGCGGCCACGGCGACTGGCGCTTCCTGCCCGCGCCGGACGGCCGGCGCCAGTGGATCGCGCGCGAGCTGGAACGCCTGCAGCGCGAACGCGAAGCCGCAGCCCTGGCGCCGCCGGCCGCACCGCCTGCTCCGGCAACACCAGCCGTGCCGGCCGCGGTACCGGCCAAGGCCGCGCGGCCGGCGCCGACTTCCCTCCTCTCCCCACCCGCGCCGCCGGCACCGCCCTCGCCACCGGCGGCACCGGCGCCGATGCCGCCCCTGGCCGCCCCGCGCGTCGGCCCGGCCCTCGCCGCGGATGCCGGGGTGGATGCCCCGCTGCCCGAGCGCATCACCCTGCTCGACGCCGACGGCCGCTACCTGGCCGGGCGCATGCCGGATGCGATTCCGCTGGCGCGCCGTCCGGTCGAGGTGGACGGCCGCACGGCCGGCTACCTGGGCGTGGCGCGCAGTCCCCGTCCGAGCGACGCCATGGCGCTCGCCTTCCTGCAGCAGCTGAGCGCCAGCCTGTGGTGGATCGTCGGCTTCGCGGTCGCCTTCTCGGCGCTGGCGGCGATCCTGCTGGCGCGCCACTTCCGCGGCCCGATCCGAGAACTGGCGGGCGGCGCCGGCATGCTGGCCGAGGGCCGCTTCGACGTCCGCCTGCCGGCAGGGCGCAGCGACGAGCTGGGCGAACTGGCGCGCCACTTCAATACCCTGGCCGAGCAGCTGGACCGCGCCGAAAGCGCGCGCCGCCAGTGGGTGGCCGATACCTCGCACGAGCTGCGCACCCCGCTGGCCGTGCTGCGCGCCCAGCTCGAGGCGATCCAGGACGGCGTTCGCAGCGCCACGCCGGCCACCCTCGACGCCATGCTGCGCCAGGTGCTGGCCCTGAACAAGCTGATCGACGAGCTGTATGCGCTGGCGCGCGCCGACATCAAGGCCCTCGACGTCAAGCCCGAGCGCCTCGACGTCTGGCAGCTGGCCTGCGCCCAGGCCCAAAGCTTCGATGCGCGGCTGCAGGCCGCCGGCCTGGCGCTCGAACTGGGCCAGGCGCCGCCACGCGCGCAGGCCATGGCCGATCCGGACCGCATGCGCCAGGTGTTCGACAACCTGTTCGAGAACAGCCTGCGCTATACGGCCGCCGGCGGCCGCGTGGCACTGAGCGCGGAAAGCGCCGGCGCCCTGCTGCGCCTGCACCTGGACGACAGCGCGCCCGGCGTGCCGGACGATGCCCTCGATCGCCTGGCGCAGCGCTTCTACCGCGTCGACGCCTCGCGCAGCCGCGCGCACGGCGGCGCCGGCCTCGGCCTGGCCCTGTGCCGCCGCCTGCTGGAAGCCCAGGGCGCGCAGCTGTCCTTCGCCCATTCTCCACTCGGCGGCCTGCGCGCCACCGTCACGATTCCCCTTGGTTACGACTTCCATTGCGAGCATCCATGAGCGCCGACATCTTCATCGTCGAGGACGAACCCGAACTGGCGGCGCTGGTGGCCGACTACGCGCTGGCCGCCGGCTACCGGCCCACCGTGTTCGGCGACGGCGCCCTGGCCCTGGAGGCGATCCGGCGCCAGCCGCCCGCGCTGGTGGTGCTGGACCTGATGCTGCCCGGCCTGGACGGCCTGTCGGTATGCCGCGAAGTGCGCGCCTTCTCCAGCGTGCCGGTCGTGATGGTGACCGCGCGCGTCGAGGAGATCGACCGCCTGCTGGGCCTCGAACTCGGCGCCGACGACTACCTGTGCAAACCCTTCAGCCCGCGCGAGCTGATGGCCCGCATCAAGGCGATCCTGCGCCGCGCAGGCCCGGCTTCCGTGCCCGCGGTGCCGGCGATCGCCGTCGACACCGCCGCGCGCCGGATCCGCATCCATGGCCGGCCGCTGGAGCTGACGCCCACCGAATACGGCATCCTGGCGGCGCTGGCGCGGCGGCCCGGCCAGGTGTTTTCGCGCGCCCAGCTGCTCGACGCCGCGCGCGAGGGCAATGCCAGCCTCGAGGTGGCCGACCGCGCCATCGACAGCCACGTCAAGAACCTGCGGCGCAAGCTGGACGCGGCGCTGCCGGGCGTGGAAGCCATCCATGCGATCTACGGACTCGGCTACCGCTTCGATTTATAGCCTTCTTCATTTTTTCTCCACATTCGCAATGCACCATGCACATATGGCCCGCCGCCCCGGACGGGTTCCAGCCTGAGGAGAAGAAGATGAAACATACCGCCGCCATCCTGACGTTCGCCCTGCTCTCCGGCGTCGCCGGTGCCGCCGTGGCCGACGTCCATGTCTACGTCAACTGCGATGCCAAGGGCGCCAACTGCCCGCCGCCGCCCAAGCCGCCGAAACCGCCGCGCCCGCCGGGACCGCCGGCACCACCGGCCCCGCCCGTACCCGGCGATGCGAGCGCGTACGCGCCCGCCATGCCGGCCATGCCCGCGATCCCGGCCGTGCCGGCGCCGCCCGACGTTCCGGCTCCGCCGTCCCCGCCGCCGCCGCCGAAGCTGCCGCCGGTGCCGGACAGTGCCCACGCCGACTGCGCCGCGAAGCAGCCGGGCACCCGCCTCAGCTTCACCCTGCGCCCGGGCGAAACCATGACGGGCGTCTGCGTGAAGCAGGACGGCAGGATGAGGTTCTCGCTGCGCGAATACCAGCTCACCGAGTGACTTTCACGGCGGGAGCGGGTATGCTGCAACGCATGTCGCATCCCGCCCCACCCAAACCGACACCGTCCGAACTGGAACTGCTGCGCATCCTGTGGCAAACCGGCCCGTCCACGGCCAAACAGGTGCACGAGGCGCTAGCCACCGACCGTCCCGACATGACGGCCGCCACGGTGCTGCGCCTGCTGCAGCTGATGCATGCCAAGGGCCTGCTGCTGCGCGACGAAAGCCAGCGCGCCCACGTGTATTCGCCGGCCCAGCCGCAGGACGCCCTGCAGACCAGCCTGGTCAGCGAATTGATCGTGAAAGCCTTTTCCGGCTCCGGCAAGGCGCTGGTGCTGGCCGCCCTGCGCGGCCACGTCAGCAAGAAGGAGCGCGAAGAGATCCAGCGGATCCTCAACGGCGGGAAGGAATCGTGAGCGCCGCCCCCTCGCCCGAAACGGATCCGCGCCCGCTGCCGCCGAAAGAGCCCGAGCTCGAAGACTGCTGCGGCACCGGCTGCGTCAACTGCGTGTTCGACATGTACCAGATCGCGCTCGAGAACTACGAGCGGGCCTTGAAGGCGTGGGAGGAGCGCCATCCCGGGCAGGCCGGTGCAGGCGCCTGACGCCGGCCGGGGCGAACGCCTCGGCGGCCGGCTGCGCGAGCTGCTCGGCAAGAACTCCCTGCTCCTGCTGGCGGCCCTGGTCGGCTTCGTCGGCGCCCTGGCCACGGTGGTGTTCCGCGAAGGCCTGGTCCTGATGCAGGAACTGCTCTACGGCCGCTCCGGTTCCTTCGTCGAGATCGCCGCTTCCCTGCCCTGGCATACCCGGCTGCTGCTGCCCTGCGCGGGCGGACTGCTGGCCGGCTCCCTGCTCGCCCTCGGCCGCCGCCTGCCCTCGCAGCGCCGCCCGGACTACATGGAGATCGTGGCGATCGGCGACGGGCGGGTGCCGATCCGCCTCACCCTCGTCAACGGCCTGTCCTCGCTGCTGTCGATCGCCTCCGGCGGTTCGATCGGCCGCGAAGGCTCGATGATCCAGCTGGCGGCGCTGTCGGCGTCCCTGAGCGGGCGCGCGCTGCGCCTGAACACGATGCGCCTGCGCCTGCTGGTGGCCTGCGGCGCCGCGGCCGGCATTGCGGCGGCCTATAACGCGCCGATCGCCAGCGCCTTCTTCGTCACCGAAATCGTGCTCGGCGCGATCGCCATGGAAAGTCTGGGCCCGATCATGGTGGCGGCGGTGGTCTCGAACATCACCATGCGCCACCTGCCCGGCTACCACCCGACCTACGAGATGCCGGCCTTCGCGCCGATCGCCGGTACCGAGATGCTCGCCTTCGTGGTGCTGGGCGTGCTCGCCGGGCTGGTGGCGCCGGGCTTCCTCGGCGCCCTCCAGCGCACCCGCCGCCTGTTCCAGGCATCCAGGCTGCCGCTGCCGCTGCGGCTCGCGCTCGGCGGCCTCGGGGTCGGCGCGATCTCGCTGTGGGTGCCGCAAGTCTGGGGCAACGGCTACAGCGTGGTGAACTCGCTGCTGCACCAGCCCTGGCTCTGGCAGGGCGTGCTGCTGGTGCTGGTCTGCAAGGTGCTGGCCACCTGCCTGACCTGCGGCTCCGGCGCCGTCGGCGGCATCTTCACGCCGACCCTGTTCGTGGGCGCCACGGTCGGCTACCTGTTCGCGCTGGCGCTGCAGGCCCTGTGGCCCGGCGCCGCCGCGCTGCCCGCCGCCTATGTCGCGGTCGGCATGGGCGCGACCCTGGCGGCGGCCGCCAGCGCGCCGCTGATGGCGATCCTGATGATCTTCGAGATGACCCTCAGCTACCAGCTCATGCTGCCGCTGATGCTGGCCTGCGTGGTGGCCTACGCGGTGGCGCGCGCGCTAGGGGGCGCCTCGATGTACGAGATCACGGCCCAGCGCCTGGCCGAGGCCGAGGAGCGCGAACGCTTGCGCACCATGCGCGTCGCTGAACTGATCAGGCCCG
The DNA here is from genome assembly GCF_056399665.1 of Massilia sp. 01N410. Taxonomy (NCBI): domain Bacteria; kingdom Pseudomonadati; phylum Pseudomonadota; class Betaproteobacteria; order Burkholderiales; family Oxalobacteraceae; genus Massilia; species Massilia sp. 01N410. The sequence goes on from NZ_JBFTRV010000006.1 coordinate 279,140, forward strand.
CCGAAACGGTGCTGCCCGACACCGCGCCGCTGTCCGCCGCGGCCGAGCTGTTCGGCCAGCACAACGTCAAGTACGTCTACCTGGTCGACGGCGCCGGGCGCTACCGCGGCACGGTGGCCCTGCACGAGATCGCGCCGCGCTTCCAGGATCCGCTGCTGGCGAGCCAGCCCTGCAGCACGATGGCCCGCCGGGATGCGCTGCCGCTGCTGGACGCCGGCATGGGCCTGGACGAAGCCCTGCGCCAGTTCATGCGCCACCACGGCGAACGCCTGCCGATCGTGCGCGCGCCAGGCGATCCGGAACTGCTCGGCACCGTCCACAAGACCGATCTGCTGGATGCCTACGTGCGCCTGAACCGCAGCCTGCTGCACGCCCGCATCGAGGCGTAGAATGCCCGGCATGGACCACCTGCTCGACAACATCTTCTGGAACACCCTGAGCGGCATGCACGCCCACCTGTCGGCCGGCACCGGGACGGCCAGGCGCTATGCCCCCGGGTTCTCGCCGATCGTCGGCTTTCCCGACCCGCGGCAGCCGGACTTCGCGGCGCTGGCGCCCTTCTGCGAAGCCGGCGAACACTTCTACTGCGACGCCTGGTCCGGCCCGGCGCCCGCGGGCTGGCGCATCGAGGCCGAGTCGACCATGTACCGCATGGTCTGGGACGGCGTCATGCCGGAGCGCGACGAAGCGCCGGATGCCATCCCGCTCGGGAAAGCGCATGCGGAGCAGGCGCTCGCGCTGGCCCGGCTCACCCGTCCCGGTCCCTTCGGCCCGCGCACCATCGAGCTGGGCGAGTACTTCGGCCATGTCGACGGCGGCAAGCTGATCGCAATGGCCGGCGAGCGCATGGCCGCGCCCGGGCTGCGCGAGATCAGCGGCGTCTGCACGCATCCCGATGCCCAGGGCCGCGGCTACGCGCGGCGCCTGATGCTGAAGCTGATCCGGCGCCAGCTGCTGCGCGGCGAGACGCCCTTCCTGCACGTGATGCGGGCCAACGAGGCGGCGCACGGGCTCTATCTGCGCATGGGCTTTCGCGATTATTGCGAGACGGTGGTGCGGGTGGTGACGCCAGCCTGCTGATCCGCTACGTTCCCTGGCGAACAATCAAACCGCGCACTCGTCACTACCACCCTCTCATCCGTGGGCATTCGCTGGGAGGAGGCGCTGGTCGAGGGCGCTGCGCTCGGCCGACTGCGCCCGCCATGAGATGCAATGCGCCTTCCTGGAACCGGACGGCAGCATCAGCATGAAGCGCAAGTAGGCGCAAGTAGGCGCACGCCAGACATGATACAAAAATCAGAGGAATGGCAAAATTTCTGTATCACATCATTACTGAATTTCCTAAATTCAGTCGACCATGGGCACTATCTCAGCCGTACGGTGCGAGTCCCGGCCAAGCTCCGGTGCTAAGTTTTTGAGCGCATCCCAGGACGGGGTGCGTTGCAGAGACTCTGTTCAACAGGAGGTATCCATGAAACAAGTTCTGTCTGTTCTAGCACTGGCAGCGACGGCGGGGCTGGCCACCCCGGCTTTCGCCCAGACCTACAAGGCGACCGCCAGCGGCCCGGCCGAAAGTCCGCCCAACGCTTCACCGGGCAGCAGCTTGGTAACGCTCGAGTTCGCCGGCACCAAGCTGACGGTCGACCTGCCGTTCAGCGGCCTGGCCGGCGACTCGACCGAGGCCCACATCCACTGCTGCACCACCACCGCCTTCACCGGCACTTCGCCGGTGGCCTTGCCGTTCACCGATTTCCCGACCGGCGTCAAGGACGGCAGCTACACGAAGACCTTCTCGCTGTACGACACCGCGACCTATGACCCGGCCTTCCTGGCGGCGAACGGCGGCACGGCGTCCGGCGCGGCGACGGCCTTCGTGAACGGCATCAATGCCAACGAAGCCTACGTCAACATCCATACGACCTCGCATCCGGCTGGCGAGATCCGTGGCTTCGTGGTGGCCGCACCGGTGCCGGAACCGGCCGAGTGGGCGATGCTGGCGGGCGGCCTGGCCGGCCTGATGTGGATGGGCCGCAGGCGGCGTTGGGAGAGCAGCTGGCAGCGCTAGCCGGCGGTTCGGCTAGCCGGTAAGCAGGGCGCCGCGTTCGGCAAGCAGCTTGGCCCAGGCCGGGACCGCCTCTTGCCAGAACGCGGCCAGGGAAGTGAGCCGTGAAGCGGCCGGCGCAGCCAGGCGCAGTCCAAGGAAGCCGGCGGCTTGGTGCAGGGCCGCGACGGCGGCCTCGTCGTTACCCGGCAGGACGGCCAGCGCACCGGTCTGCTTGGACAGTTTCTCGCCGTTGGCATTGCGCACTACCGGCACGTGCAGGTAGCGCGGCGTCGGCACGCCGAGCAGGCGCTGCAGGTAGATCTGGCGCGGGGTCGAATCGAGCAGGTCGGCGCCACGCACGACGTCGGTCACGCCCTGCTCCGCATCGTCCACCACCACGGCCAGCTGATAGGCCCAGTAGCCGTCGGCACGCTTGAGCACGAAATCCCCCGATTCCAGCGCCAGCCGCTGCTCCTGCCAGCCGGCGAAGCGGTCCTGGAAGCCGATCAGGTCTTCTCCCGGTTCCGGCACCCGCAGGCGCAGGCTGCGCGCCTCGCGGCCCGGCGCCAGGCCATGGCGGCAGGTGCCGGGATAGATGGCGGCGCCGTCCGGTCCCACGCCCAGGCGCGAATCGGCGATCTCCCTGCGGTTGCAGCCGCAGCCGTACACGTAATCTGCGATGCGTTCGCGCGCGGCCTGGTACAGGTCCTTGCGCCGGCTCTGCCAGACGATCTCGCCGTCCGAATGCATGCCCAGCCAGTCGAGCTGAGCGAGGATGGTCTCGGCGGCGCCGGGCACGGCGCGGCCCTCGTCGATGTCCTCGATGCGGATCAGCCAGGCGCCGCCGTTGGCGCGCGCGTCCAGGTAGCTGGCCAGGGCCGCCACCAGCGAACCGGCGTGCAGGGGGCCGGTGGGAGACGGGGCGAAACGGCCGATGTAGGAGCTGGGAAGGGTCATGCTCGATGGAGAAAAGCGCAACCTTAGCACAGGCCGGGGCGCGGCGCCGGACCGTGCGGGCAGCGTGATATTCTTGTCCAGGACAAAATTATGCAACAGTGCTTGTAATTTCTAAAAAGCAATATACAATCTCACTTTGTCCTGGACAAACCATCAACCAAGAACAATCGAGGAGCATATGCTGTCTACCCTGAACGTCGTCGCCTTCGGCAAGGACGACATCGACAACACCCTGTCCCGCCTGTCCGGCCAGCAGATCGACGAACTGGCCTTCGGCGCCATCCAGCTCGATGCGCAGGGCAAGGTCCTGCGCTACAACCAGGCGGAAGCGATGATCACCGGCCGCCATGCGAGCGCCGTGATCGGCACCAATTTCTTCCGCGACGTCGCGCCCTGCACCAACACCGCCCGCTTCAAGGGCGTGTTCGATGCCGGCGTGCGCGCCAACAACCTGAACACGATGTTCGAGTACGTGTTCGACTACAAGATGACGCCGACCAAGGTGAAGATCCACATGAAGAAGGCCATCAGCGACGGCAGCTTCTGGATCTTCGTCAAGCGCCTGTAAGCGATGCGGGAAGCTGGCCTTGACCTCGCCCCGTGGTGGGCCGATCGCGGCGCGCTGCAGCGCTTCGTCGCCGACCTGGTGGCCGCCGAGCTGACGGCGCTGCGCTACGAGCGGATCCTGCCCGACGGCTGGAGCGGCGCGCTGTCGCTGGACCAGGACCTCGGCGTCGATTCGCTGGAGCTGCTGCAGCTGGCCGGCGCGCTGGCCGAAGCCCTGCAGATGCAGCGCAGCGGGATCGAGGATTACCTGCTGGCGCGCCGCACCCTGGACGACTGGCTCGACATCGCCACCGCCGCCCTGCAGCACTGGAGCGAGGAACTCACCTTCCGCACCTCGGGCAGCAGCGGCGAGCCGAAGCGCTGCAGCCACGAGCTCGTCCTGCTGGAACAGGAAGCGGCGGCGCTGGCCGCGCTGTTCCCGCGCCGCCGGCGCCTGCTGCTGGCCGTGCCCTGCCATCACATCTACGGCTTCCTGTTCGGCGTGCTGCTGCCGCGCCACCTCGGCCTCGCACCGGACCAGGTGCAGAGCGTGCGTGCGCGCCTGCCTTCCCAGCTCGCGCGCCACGTCCTGCCCGGCGACCTGGTGATCGGCCATCCGCATGTCTGGCAGGATGCGCTCGGCGCCGGCGCGGCTTTTCCGGACGACGTGGACGGCGCCAGCTCGACCGCGCCCTGCCCCGACGCGGTGGCCGAACGCGCGGGGGCCGCCGGCCTGCGGCTGGTGCAGGTGTATGGCGCCTCCGAAACCGGCGGCCTGGGTTGGCGCGCCTCGCACCGCGAGCCCTACCGCCTGATGCCCTACCTGGACCGCGCGCCGGACGGCGTCGATGCCCTGCTGCGCAACTGCCCCGACGGCCGCACCGCGCTGCTGCGCCCGCAGGACAGCCTGGAATGGCAGGCGCCCGACCTGTTCATGGTGGGCCCGCGGCGCGACGCCGCGGTCCAGGTGGGCGGCACCAACGTGTTCCCGGAGCGGGTGCGCCAGGTACTGCTCGAGCATCCGATGGTGGAAGACGCGGCGGTGCGCCTGATGCGCCCCGACGAGGGCATGCGCCTGAAGGCCTTCATCGTGCCGCGTGCCGGCGCTGGCGCCGGCGATGGATTCACGCGCGAGCGTTTCACGAGGGAGCTAAGGGCCTGGATCGACACCAGGCTGGCGGCGCCGGAGCGCCCGAAGGCGATCACGCTGGGCGAGCGCATCCCGCGCGGGGCACTCGACAAGCCGGCCGACTGGAGCATCGGCCCCACGAACGGCTAGAATAAGTGCCTACATGACGATATCGACAACCTCCCCCGCCGCTTCCGCATCGGCCGGTTTGAGCATCGCCGCCGTCGAGCGCGAGACCCGGCTGTCCAAGGACGTGCTACGGGTCTGGGAACGCCGCTACGGCTTTCCGCAGCCGGAGCGGGATGCGAACGGCGAACGCTGCTACCCGGCCGACCAGGTCGAGCGCCTGCGCCTGATGAAGCGCCTGATGGACCAGGGCCACCGCCCCGGTGCCCTGGCCGCGATGGCGCACCCGGAACTCGCCGCCCTGGCCGCGCCGGAGCGCGCCGCGCTGGCCGACGATGCGCTGGACGGCGCCAACCTGCGCCTGCTGAAGATGATCGGCGCGCGCGACCCGGCCGCCTTCCGTCACGCGCTGCGGCAGTCGCTGGCGCGCCAGGGACTCGAACGCTTCGTCGAGCAGACCATGGCGCCGCTCACGGTAGCCGTCGGCGCCTGCTGGGAAGACGGCAGCTTCGACGTCTTCGACGAACATTTCTATACCGAGTCGGCGGAACGGCTGCTGCGCCAGGCGCTGGCCGACCTGCCGCCCGCGCGCCACGGTGCGCGCATCCTCCTCACCACCGTTCCCGGCGAGGCCCACGGCCTCGGTCTCATGATGGCGGAAACCATGTTCGCGCTGGAGGGCGCAAGCTGCATCTCGCTGGGTACCGAGACCCCGCTGCTGGACATCGCGCGCGCCGCCGCGGCCTATGGCGTGGGCGTGGTCGCGCTGTCGTTCTCGGCTGCCTATCCGCGCCGCCAGGTGGCGCCGGTGCTGCTGCAGTTGCGCCAGGCCCTGCCCGATGTCGTGGAATTGTGGGCCGGCGGCGCCGGCGTGGAAAGGCTGGAGGAAGTCGCCGGCGTGCGCCTGCTGCCGACCCTGGACAGCGGCCGCCAGGCCCTGGCCGGCCTCAAGGCCTGATCAGGCGGCCTGCGCTTCCCAGCCCTGCAGCTGGGCGATGAAGTCGTCCAGCGGTACCGGACGCGAAAAAAGGAAGCCCTGCATGGCCGGCTGGCGGTTGGCGGCCAGGAAGCTGGCCTGCTGCTGGGTCTCGACGCCCTCCGCCACCACGCGCAGGCCGAGGTGGTCGGCCATCGCCAGGATCGACTGCACGATCGCGGTGCCGTTGGCATCGCCCGGGGTATCGCGGATGAAGCTCTTGTCGATCTTCAGTTCGTACAGCGGCATCTTCTTCAGGTAGGCCAGGCTCGAATAGCCGGTGCCGAAATCGTCGATCGAGAAGCGGATGCCCATGCGCGCCAGCTCGTGCATGCGGCCGATGGTTTCGTTCAGGTCGTTGACCAGCAGGCCTTCGGTGACCTCGAAGATCAGCTGGGAAGCCGGGGCCCCGGTCTCGACCAGCACCGCGCACACCTGGTCGACGAAATCGGGCTGGCGGAACTGCAGCGGGCTGACGTTCACCGACAGCGGCACGGCGAGGCCGGCGCGGTCCAGGCGCAGCCAGGACAGGCAGGCCTGGCGCAAGGCCCACTGGCCGAGCGGCAGGATCAGGCCGCTCGATTCGGCGGCCGGGATGAAGACGTCCGGGGCGACCATCGTGCCGTCGGCGCGGCGCCAGCGCATCAGCAGCTCGGCGCCGACCGGCGTGCGCTCGTGATCGATCTGCAGCTGCAGGTGCATCGCCAGCTCGCCGTTCTCCATCGCGGCGGCGAGGTCGCGCTCGAGGGTCAGCTTGCGCTCGGCCTCGGTCAGCATGCTGGATTCGAACAGGGTCACGCCGTTGCGGCCGGCCACCTTGGCGCGGTACATGGCGGTATCGGCTTCGCGCAGCAGGTCCTGTCCGGTCCTGCCGTCGCGCAGCGGCAGCGCAACGCCGATGCTGGCCGAGGCGTGGTAGAGCTGGCCGCCGATCTCGACGTCCTCGGCCAGGGCGGCGCGGATCTTCTCGGCCACCGCCTGCGCGGCGCCGGTGGCGCGCTGCACGTCGCGGCCCAGGTTCTCGAGCAGGACCACGAATTCGTCGCCGCCCAGGCGCGCCACGGTATCGCCCTGGCGCAGCACCGCCGCCACGCGCTGGGCCGCATGCTTGAGCATGACGTCGCCGATCGCATGGCCGCGCGCATCGTTGATGGTCTTGAAGTTGTCGAGGTCGATGAACAGCACCGCGCCCAGCCCGCCGCCGGTATGGGCGCGCACGACCATGGCGTCGAGGCGCTCGATCAGCAGGCGCCGGTTCGGCAGGCCGGTGAGCACGTCGTAGAAGGCCAGGCGGTGGATGGCGTCGGCGGCATTCTTGCGGTCCGTGATGTCGCGTCCGACCACCACCCAGTGGGTATTCCGGCCGCCTTCGCCGGCGAAGGGCACCAGTTCCATCTCGACCCAGTATTTTTCGCCGTTCCTGGTGTAGTTCACCAGCTCGGAAGTCACCGCTTCGCCGCGCGCCATGGCGTCGACGATGCGCCGGACTTCGTGGTCGTCGGTCTCGGGTCCGTGCAGCACGCGCATGCTGCGCCCGACGATCTCCTCGCGCGAGTAGCCGGTGCGGCGCACGAAGGCGTCGTTGGCGAAGATGATCGGCTGTTCCGCGCCTTCGCGGTGATCCACTCTCGCGATCAGCACCATGTCGTTCAGGCGCGCCACCGCGGCCGAGGTCAGGCGCAGCTCGGCGTTCAGCTCGTGCAGCCTGGCGTGGCCTTCCTCGAGCGAGTCGGCGGTCCGGCTCAGCTCTTCCATCGAGCTGTCGAGGCGCTGCAGCAGGCCGCCGCAGGTCAGGGTGATCAGGGCGCCGACGAACAGGTAGTTCAGGGTGACGATCAGGCAGGGCAGCAGCGCATGCTCTTCCATGCCGCTCACGTAAAGCCGGGCGTAACCGCCGAGGCCGAGGAAGAAGATGGAGGCGCCGCAGAAGCACAGCGCGCCGAGCGCCGGCCGCATGCCCAGCAGGACCACGCCCAGCACAGGCAGCGCCATCAGGAAGATCTGGCTGACCGGGCCGATGGTGAGCATCAGGCCGATGCCGATCATGTACAGGATCGCCAGGAAGTTCAGGACCCTGAAGGTGTAATTCAGGCGCGGCAGGCGCCACAGCGCGGCCACCCAGGCCAGCGCCACGCTGTCCATCAGTGCGACCGGCCACAAGCCTTCGCTGATGGACAGGCCGATGCTGGGCACCGCGGCCAGCGTACCGAGCAGGACGACATACGACAGCAGGGATTCGAAAACCCTGGAGCGCCAGTGTGCGATGTCGTAGTAAGTTCCCATTAAGCCGAGGGCCAATTGTTGCAAAGCAACATTCTATGTGAGCGCGGGTCGCGTGTCAGCATTTGCAGGAAAGCCTGTTGTGTGCGCGGGACGAAACAATAGCTTTAAGAAACTGAACAGTTGATGAACATTTACTTGGCGGGCGCGGCCTCGGCTTTCCTGGCCAGCGCCGTCACCTGCCCGGCGATCTCGTTCGGCACCGCGATCGACAGCTGGTAGTGCAGGATCTCGAAGCCCTTGCCGGTCTTGCGGATCACGCCGCTGGCCATGCAGTGGCCCATATTGGCGGTGTCGAGCAGTTCGTCGAACCAGATCAGCTTGCCGTCTTCGGAGGCGTAGACGTTGCGGCGACTGGCCTTGAAGGTCCAGGCCGACTTCTTGCCCTCGAAGTATTTGCGGGCCCAGGCCTTGAAGGCGTCGCGCTGCCACAGCTCGCTGCGGTCGGTGCCGATGTAGACGCCGTCCGGCGCCATCTTGTCGAAATAGGCCATGCGGGCATGGGCCGCGTCGTCGTGCCAGGCGTCGACGAAGGCGTTCACCTGCTTTGCCAGCGCGGGATCGGCATTCGCGGCCTGGGCGATTCCGGCGAAGAACAGGCAGCACGCGAGGAGCAGCGATTTCATGGCGAATCCTTTCATTGGAAGCGGCCGCCGTCGACGTCGCGCAGGAATTTGATGAGCCCGCTGAAATAGGTCTTCTGGTCGTCGTACATCGACATGTGGCTGCCGTTCTCGCACATCAGCAGGCGGCCATGCCGCAGCTCCTGCGAGACCATCTTCATGTGGGCCGGGTCCATGGTGTCATGGCGGCCGGCGATCACCAGGGTCGGCACGGCGATCTTCGGCAGGTCGGCGACGCGGTCCCAGTGTTCGAGTTTGGCGTTGTGGGCGCCCAGTTCGCTCGGGCCCTGCATCGGCACGTAGACCTTCGGATTCATGTGTTTGATCGAGCGCGTCACCGGCTCCGGCCACTGCTCGAAGGGCATGCGCAGCACGTGCTGCACATAGTGGTTCGGCAGCAGCAGTTCCATGTAGCGCGGATCCTCGTACTTGCCCTCGGCTTCCAGGCGCTTGATCTCGGCCAGGGCCTTCTGGTCCATCGCCGGCATCAGCACGGTGTCGGCGTATTTGTTGTACGCCGGGATGCTCATCATCATGTTCGAGATGACCAGGCCTTTCAGGTTCCGGCCATATTTCAGGGCGTACTCGGCCGCCAGCAGGCCGCCCCAGGAGTGGCCCAGCAGGTAGAAGTTCCTGTTGTCCAGGCCCAGCGCCTTGCGCACCTGCTCGACCTCTTCCACATAGCGCGGCAGCTCGACCAGCGAGGGATCGTCGGGCTGGTCGCTGTAGCTCGAGCCGAGCTGGTCGTAGTAGTAGTACTCGATGCTCGCGCCGGGGAAATAGCTGTCGAAGGCTTCGAGGTATTCGTGGGTCATGCCCGGGCCGCCGTGCAGCAGCAGCACCTTGATGGTCGGGTTATTGCCGACCCGCTTGGTCCAGACCTTGAACGTGCCCTTCGGCGTGGTGATCGGGATCATGCGGACGCCCCCGGACAGCACGTCGCCGCGGCCGGCGTTGTCGAAATAATTGCTGGCTGCGGTGGATGCGGCAGCTGCCGGCAGGGCGATCAGCACAGCGGCCATCAGCGCAAGAAAGCGTTTCATCGGGACCTCGTTGTTGGCAATATCGATATATTGTACGTTGGAAATGTAAGCAAATGTGCAAGATGAAACGCGCGTTCAAGAACTCGTGTAAGTTTGATTACCCGACAACTCGATGGGCAAGCGATGAGAGCGAGGACCTGGATGACGGTGTGCGGGCTATGCCTGGCGACGCAGGTGGTGGCGCAGGAATTGGAAACACGCAAGGATGATGCGAAGCCGCCGCCGCTGAGCCTGCGCCTGAGCGACGAGGTGATCAGCAAGGCGGTGCGCGAGACCCTGGCCGAGAGCAAGGGCAATTCCGGGCTGCAGTCGGGAAAAGCGCTCAGCGGCGATGCCTACCAGAAGTTCGAAAAGGGATTCTCGGAAGCCGAAAAGCCGGGCTGCCTGGGGCCGGACGCGCTGAAATTCCAGCCCTCCGGCACGGTGGTCAAGACGCCTTTCGGCGCCTTCAACGTCGGCCTCGGCGGCATCTTCGCCCTGCCCTTCTGGGCCGCCGCCGTGGTGCGCGGCAAGTGTAATTGAGGCCGGATCGGGAATCGTGGATAATGTCGCACCATGAACGATACTACCCAACTCCCTCCCCTGCCCGACCGCCTGTCCATCGACCCGAAGAGCCCGCACCACGATGCGGAAGTCTTCAAGCACCCGGTCGGCATCCGTTTCAACGGCAAGGACCGCACCGACGTCGAGGAATACTGCATCAGCGAAGGCTGGATCAGGGTCGCTGCCGGCAAGGTCCTGGACCGCAAGGGCCGTCCGATGCTGATCAAGCTGAAGGGCACCGTCGAGCCGTACTACGCGGACTGATCCCCTTACCTTTCACAAATGCAACGGCCGCCGGAGTCATCCGGCGGCCGTTTTCGTTTGCGGCACCGGACGGCTCAGCGGTGCAGCTCGCCCGAGCGTTCCGGCTGGTACAGCAGTTCCAGCGCGGTCAGCTTGAACAGTTCGCCGCCCGGGCGCGCCCACTCGATCGTATCGCCCACCGCCAGGCCGAGCAGTGCGCTGCCGATCGGCGACATCACCGACAGGCGGTCGCTGCCGAAGGCCACGTCTTTCGGGTAGACCAGGGTCATGCAGAATTCCTGGGGCGGATGGTCGACCGCGAAGCGCACCGTCGAATTCATCGTCACCACATTGGACGGCACCTCGTCCGGATCGACGACGTCCGCCCGGCCCAGTTCGTCGAGCAGGTTGTACTCGCGATCGCCGGGAATGACCGGCATGTCGTCGAACAGCGCTTCAAGGCGCGCCATGTCGAGGGTGGATACGGTGATGTTCGGTCTCATGTTCAACTCCTGTAAAAATAGACCAGCAAGACGGATTGGCCAGCGCCTGTCGGCGGCGGCCGGGTGTGTCGTTGGAACAGGCTCGGAAGGACGGCCGCGCGGGCGGTCGGGTCCTACCGAGCCCAGGAGGGCCGGGCGAGATCTCGCGGGAAAAACCGCGCGTGCGGCAGCCGTACTCCCTCGTGCAGGGACGCACGTTGACAGCAGGCATGAACGGCGGGGTGAGACATGGGCGGTGACGAACGATGTTAGTGATACCAGTATAGCCGTGTTGGACGATTGTTGCGACCTTCAGGCGGCGCGTGCGGATGCGGCGCCGGCGAACTGCGCCAGCAAGGCATCCAGGGCGCGCCGGTACTGCTCGCGCAGGGCTGCCGATTGCTGCGAATCGGCGTGAAAAGCGCCGAGCGCCAGGCCGCTGCCGTGGGCATGGTCGACCAGGATGTCGCGCCACAGGATATGTTCCGGGCTCAAGGGCTCCAGCAGCGCCTCCAGGCGCTCGGTGATCCGCTGCGCCGCCCCCGCCATTGCCGCCGGCTCGGCAAAGATCGCGAGGGTCAGCTGGGGGTGCCTGCCGACGGCGTCGTGGTAGCGGATCAGCAGCTCGCGGACGGCATCGATGGCGTCTGCCGGACTGTCGGCATCGATCGGCACCGCGCCGTACACCTTGTCGGCAAGCAGCCGCAGCAGGCCGGCGCGGTCCTCGACGTGATGGTAGAGGCTCATCGGCGTCAGGCTCATCTGCGCAGCGAGGGCCCGCATGCTCAGCCCCCGGCCGCCGTCCTGTGCCAGCAGGACCAGGGCGGCATTGAGGATGGCGTCGAGGGTGACGCCCTGCCCGCGCGTGGGACGGCCGCGCGGACGGTTCATGCGAGCACGCGCCAGGTCGACTGCACCAGGCCGGACGGGAAGCTGCGGCTGGCAACCAGGGCCAGGTCCTTGTCCTCCGGAAGCGCGCCGAACAGCGGACGGCCGGCGCCGATCAGTACCGGCACGGTGGTGACGACCATGTCCGCGATCAGCCCTTCGCGCAGGAAGGACTGCACCACCTGTCCGCCATCCACGTAGACCTTGCGCGCGCCCTTGCGCTCCAGCTCCTGCATCGCCTCGCGCGGAGCGAGGTCCGTGAAGCGCACTTTTCCCCGCAGGCGCTCAGGCACCGGGCTGCCTTGTAATTGCTTCGACAGCACCACCACCGGGCGGTCGTAATGCCATTCGCCGAATTCCACCACTTTTTCATAGGTGCCACGGCCCATCACGATGGCGTCCTTGTCGGCGATGAAGGCCTTGTAGCCGTGGTCCTCGTCTGGATCGTCGCGCTGCAGCAGCCAGCCGATGTCGCCGTCCGGGCGGGCGATGTAGCCGTCGAGGCTGGTGGCGATGAATACGTGTCCTGTGATCATGTCTCCTCCGTTTTATTTATACACCGTATATTTTAACCGCAGGACGAAAAAAAGCGAGCCCGCAGGCTCGCTTTTCGTGTTCGAGAAACCGGACCACCCTCACTTCTTCAGTACGACGATCCCGGCCTGGTGCTTCGAGAACAGCACGACCAGCATGCCGATCAAGGTCCGCATGCCCGGCAATTTCATGAGCTTGCTGAGAAGGCCGCGGCCCGACTGCCGGTACAGTGAAATGTACAGATAAGAAGCGTGTGCGTGCACGCTGAAGCGGCGGAACCCGACCTTTTTACCTGCTCGAATGATCTTGGCCGGGTGCATGTCGCGTTCGGTGACGCCGAATTTCTCCATGACTTCCGCCGAGCGGCGTTCATGGCCCAATCCGGGCTCCGAGGTAATGCAGATGCCGCCCGGCTTCAGCGCGCGATAAGCGCTTTCGAGCGCGGCGACTTCGTCGACCGCATGGTGCAGGCAATCGAAAAACACGACGATGTCGAATTCCTCCCTGAATGCCAGCGATTCATAATCCCCGACCACGAATTCGAGATTCCCGATGCCGTTTTCCTGTTTCATGCGGCGGCCGGCCTCGATCGCTTCCGGCACCAGGTCCTGGCCGACCACTTCATAACCTCGTTTGGCGAACAGGATGCTGGTCCAGCCGGTGCCGCAGCCCATGTCGAGCAGACGTCCACCTTCCGGCATCAGGCCGAGCATGGCGCCCAGTTCCATCAGGTACAAACCGCATTGGGCATCCGACCATGGCTTCAGGATGGCGTGCCGCATATTCGCTTCGCCGATATTCTTGAAGTAATCGTGTTCGCCTTGTGTCGCCATATTCTTTTTTAAAATAAAACGGGCCTCATCATACCAAACAACAGAAACAAAAAAGCCAGCCCGCTGAACTAAAGCCCAAAAGTTGGACTCCAACTTTTTGGTTTTTTTCATGGCGAAGTACGATGAGCGGTTCAAGCCTTGGTTCAAGCCCGGCAGCAGAAAACACCGCCGAAAAACGAAAGACAAGACCGCACGTCAATCATAAAACCGTGCAGCGATTGATGACGGTGTTGGGACGACCGGTTGAATCCGCCCGATACCGAATGCCCGCCTATCAGCGTATTCTCCGGGAACACGGCCTTGCCCAGAGCATGCCACGCAAGGTAATAGCCTCGACAACGCGGCAATGGAAAGCTTCTTTGCCGTGCTCAGGCCCGAGTGCTTCTACCTGAACAAATTCTCCAGCGTCGATTCCCTGCAGGCAGAACTGTCCCACATCCACTATTACAATCACGACCGTATCAAGTTCAAACAAAAAGGCCCGAGTCCTGTGCAATACAGGACTCGGGCCTTGGTCACCTGGCAAACCAACCGTCCAACTTTACGGCGTCAGTTCACGCAGGCTCGCTTTTTGACGACGACTGACGCAAATTAACGCTTGTCGATGCTCGGCACGTCGCGGCGCGGCGAGCCGACGAACAGCTGGCGCGGACGGCCGATCTTCTGTTCCGGGTCGGCGATCATCTCGTTCCACTGGGCGATCCAGCCGATGGTACGGGCCATCGCGAAGATACCGGTGAACAGCGAGACCGGGATGCCCAGGGCCGACTGCACGATACCCGAGTAGAAGTCGACGTTCGGGTACAGCTTGCGCGACACGAAGTATTCGTCGTTCAGGGCGATCTTTTCCAGTTCCATTGCCAGCTTGAACAGCGGGTCGTCCTGCAGGCCCAGTTCGTTCAGCACTTCGTGGCAGGTTTCACGCATCAGCTTGGCGCGCGGGTCGAAGTTCTTGTACACGCGGTGACCGAAGCCCATCAGCTTGACGCCCGAGTTCTTGTCCTTGACCTTCTCGATGAAGGCCGGGATGTTCTCGACGCTGCCGATTTCCTTCAGCATGTTCAGGGCGGCTTCGTTGGCGCCGCCGTGTGCCGGGCCCCACAGGCAGGCGATGCCGGCTGCGATACAGGCGAACGGGTTGGCGCCCGACGAACCGGCCAGGCGGACGGTCGAGGTCGAAGCGTTCTGCTCGTGGTCGGCGTGCAGGATCAGGATGCGGTCCAGGGCGCGCACCAGCACGTCGTTGACCTTGTACTCTTCGCACGGGTTGGCGAACATCATGTGCATGAAGTTCGCGCTGTACGACAGGTCGTTGCGCGGGTACATGAACGGCTGGCCGATCGAGTACTTGTATGCCATTGCGACCAGGGTCGGCAGCTTGGCGATCAGGCGGATTGCCGAGATCTCGCGCTGCTCCGGATCGTTGATGTCCAGCGAGTCGTGGTAGAACGACGCCAGTGCACCGACGGTACCGACCAGCACCGACATCGGGTGCGCATCGCGGCGGAAGCCACGGAAGAAGAAGTTCATCTGCTCGTGGACCATGGTGTGCTTGGTCACGGTGTCGACGAACTTTTCCTTTTCAACCTTGTTCGGCAGTTCGCCGTTCAGCAGCAGGTAGCAGGATTCCAGGAAGTCGCAATTGACGGCCAGTTGCTCGATCGGGTAGCCGCGGTACAGCAGCTCGCCCTTGTCACCGTCGATGTAGGTGATGCTCGAGTTGCACGATGCCGTCGACATGAAGCCGGGGTCGTAGGTGAACTTGCCGGTCTGGCCGTACAGCTTGCGGATGTCGATGACGTCCGGGCCGATGGTGCCTTTGTAGATCGGCATGTCTACCGACGGGCTGCCATCCGAGAACGACAGGGTGGCTTTGGTATCAGAGATGTTCATGGCACTTCCTTCTGTGGGAGGTGATATACAAAAAAACGAAACCAGGTTTCGTTACGCTTGCCGCAACCGCGCCACCAGGGCACGTACATGCGGCAGGTCGACCTCGCCCGCGGGCTCGGCGCGTCCCAACAGCAGGTCCATCAGCGGATTGTCCGCCAGGTCCAGCAAGCGGGTCAGCGCATCGACCTCTTCGTCCGTCAATTCCTCTTCGTGCGCATCCAGGAAGCGCGTGAGGATCAGGTCGTTTTCGAGCAGGCCCCGGCGGGCGCGCCAGCGCAGGCGCGCTCGGTTGGCGGGGTCGGATTGATGCGTTTTCACACTAGAGTCCGTTGTTCGGTCAACACTATACTCCGGCTGCCGTTTCGCGGCAGTACGGTAGTTTTACTATATTTATGACGGTGTTCGCGCGGGGCACGGGTGCCCACGCCCCACGCGACAAATCGCAGCTTAGATCGCGCGGCGGACCAGCAATTCCTTGATCTTGCCGATCGCCTTGTTCGGGTTCAGACCCTTCGGGCAGACGTCCGTGCAGTTCATGATCGAGTGGCAGCGGAACAGGCGGTACGGGTCTTCCAGGTTGTCCAGGCGCTCGTTGGTCGCTTCGTCGCGCGAGTCGGCGATGAAGCGGTAGGCCTGCAGCAGGCCGGCCGGGCCGACGAACTTGTCCGGGTTCCACCAGAACGACGGGCAGGAGGTCGAGCAGCAGGCACACAGGATGCACTCGTACACGCCGTCCAGCTCTTCACGCTCTTCCGGCGACTGCAGACGCTCTTTCTCCGGCGGGATCGAGTCGTTGATCAGGAACGGCTTGATCGAGTGGTACTGCTTGAAGAAGTTGGTCATGTCGACGATCAGGTCGCGCACGACCGGCAGACCCGGCAGCGGACGCAGCACGATCGGCTGGGTCAGTTCGTTCAGGTTGGTGGTGCAGGCCAGACCGTTCTTGCCGTTGATGTTCATCGCGTCCGAACCGCACACGCCTTCGCGGCAGGAGCGGCGCAGGGCCAGCGAGTCGTCGACGTCGGACTTGATGCGCTGCAGTGCGTCGAGCAGCATCTTGTCGGTGTCTTTCAGCTCGACGGTGATGTCTTGCATATAGGGCTTCGTATCCTTGTCCGGATCGTAGCGGTAGATCTTCAGTTGGACTGTGCGTGCCATGTTTTACCTAAATTCTTAGAAAGTACGTGGTTTCGGTTTGAAGGTATCGACCGTCAGCGGCTTCTGGATCACCGGCTTGTATTCCAGGCGGTTTCCTTCCGAGAAGAACAGGGTGTGTTTCATCCAGTTCTCGTCGTCGCGGTGCTCGTAGTCGCTGTGGGCGTGGGCGCCGCGCGATTCCTTGCGGGCCGCTGCCGAGACCATGGTCGCCTTCGCCACTTCGATCAGGTTGTCCAGCTCCATCGCTTCGATACGGGCGGTGTTGAACACCTTCGACTTGTCCTTGAACGAGATGTGCTTGCGGCGCTCGTCCAGCTTCATGATTTCCTTCACGCCTTCGTCCATCAGCGCCTGGGTACGGAACACGCCGCAGAACTTCTGCATGGTGGCGCGGATGGCGTTGGCGACGTCCTGCACCTTCTCGCCGCCGGTCGAGTTCTCGAGGCGGTTCAGGCGGTCCAGCGCGTAGTCGGCGGCATCCTTCGGCAGCGCGCGGTTGCCCTGCGCCTTCAGGTTCTGGGCGACGATGTGGTTGCCGGCCGCGCGGCCGAACACCACCAGGTCGAGCAGCGAGTTCGTACCAAGGCGATTCGCGCCGTGCACCGAGACGCAGGCGCATTCGCCGATGGCGTACAGGCCGCCCACGATCTTCTGGCCGCCGGTGCCGTCAGGGGCCACCACCTGGCCGTGGATGTTGGTCGGGATGCCGCCCATCTGGTAGTGGATGGTCGGCACGACCGGGATCGGTTCCTTGGTCGCATCGACGTTGGCGAACTTGTGGCCGATTTCCAGGATCGACGGCAGGCGCTTGCGGATGGTGTCCGCGCCGATGTGGCGCAGGTCCAGCAGCACGTGGTCCTTGTTCGGGCCGACGCCGCGGCCTTCCTTGATCTCCTGGTCCATCGAGCGCGAGACGAAGTCGCGCGGCGCCAGGTCCTTCAAGGTCGGCGCATAGCGCTCCATGAAGCGTTCGCCGTTCGAGTTGATCAGGATACCGCCCTCGCCGCGCACGCCCTCGGTGATCAGCACGCCCGCGCCGGCCACGCCGGTCGGGTGGAACTGCCAGAATTCCATGTCCTGCAGCGGCAGGCCGGCGCGTGCCGCCATGCCCAGGCCGTCGCCGGTGTTGATGAAGGCGTTGGTCGACGCCGCGAAGATACGGCCGGCGCCGCCGGTGGCGAACACGGTGGTCTTCGCCTGCAGCATCATGACCTCGCCGGTCTCCATTTCCAGCGCCACCACGCCCAGCACGTCGCCGTCGGCGTTGCGGACCAGGTCCATCGCCTGCCACTCGACGAAGAAGTGGGTGCGCGAACGGACGTTACGCTGGTACAGGGTGTGCAGCAGCGCGTGGCCGGTACGGTCGGCGGCCGCGCAGGCGCGCTGCACCGGCTTCTCGCCGAAGTTGGCGGTGTGGCCGCCGAACGGACGCTGGTAGATGGTGCCGTCCGGGTTGCGGTCGAACGGCATGCCGAAGTGTTCGAGCTCGTACACGACCTTCGGTGCTTCGCGGCACATGAATTCGATCGCATCCTGGTCGCCCAGGTAGTCGCCGCCCTTGACGGTGTCGAACATGTGCCAGAACCAGTCGTCCTCGCTCATGTTGCCGAGCGAAGCACCGATGCCGCCCTGGGCCGCCACGGTGTGCGAACGGGTCGGGAAGACTTTCGACAGCACGGCGACGTTCAGGCCGGCTTCCGACATTTGCAGGGCGGCGCGCAGGCCGGAACCGCCGGCGCCGACGATCACGACGTCGAAGTGGCGGGTGGGAATTGAAGAATTAAATGCTGCCACGATTAAACGCTCCAGAGAATTTGCACAGTCCAGGCGGCGCAGGCAAGCAGCCAGAACACCGTGAGGGTCTGCAGGGTCAGGCGGATACCGACCGGTTTGACGTAGTCCATCCAGATGTCACGGATGCCGACCCATGCGTGGTAGAACAGGCCGAAGAGGGTAACCATGGTGAAGAGCTTGAACCACTGGCGCGAGAACAGCCCGGCCCAGCCTTCATAGGTGAAATTCTGGCCGGTCAGGAAGGAGACCAGCAGGACGACGGTAAACACCGCCATCAGGATCGCGGTCAGGCGCTGGGCCAGCCAGTCGCGCATGCCGTAGTGGGCGCCGACGACCAGGCGGCGCTGTCCGATATTCTTGTTAGTATGGGATTGCATGATTAAAACACTCCGAACAGTTTGAGGGCGACCAGCAGGGTCAAGACCAGGCTGACGACCAGCACCCAGCGTGCGGTCTTCTGGGAAGCGTCCTTGTCCAGGGCCATGTGGTTGTCCATGAACAGGTGGCGCACGCCCGCGCAGAAGTGGTGCAGGTAAGCCCACGACAGGCCGAGGATGATGATCTTGGTGAACGGATGGCTGACAACGCCGGCAAAGTGCGCGAACGAGATTTCCGAACGCAGGCTTTCCTGGAACAGCCAGAGCAGGAACGGCAGGAAAAGGAACAGGCCGGCGCCGCTCACGCGGTGCAGAATCGACACGATCGCCGACGGCGGCTGTTTGTAATACCCCCGGTAAGTAATATCGCCAAAGTCGACATTACGAATTACCGGTCGGCCCTTCTTTTGAGCCTCTCTCACGGCTTCGGACATTGCAACACCTCCCTCAAATACTGAAATTTATCGAACCCATTGCATCGATTTTGCGACCTGCTCGGAACCGTTTCCGACTCCGGGGGAACGTCGACCGGGCCTCGTCTTCGCTTTCCCAAAACCAACTCATTTTACTCGCTCAAAGCGATTCCTGCACCAGCATAGAGCGGGCACAAAAACTTATCAGGACAATTCGTTTTGGTAATGATGCTGCGCGGTCAAATACAGTCCGCGACGCAACTCCACCGCCTTGTCTCCATAGGTGAACGAGAGCCTGTCGGCGCACAGCAGAGGCGTTCCCTCCGGCACTTTCAGGTACTCGGCCGCACCGGCGTCGGCCGCCACCGCGCGGATCTTTTCCGTCGCGCGGATCATGCGGGTGCCGAACTCCGATTCGAACAGGCCATACATCGGCCCCTTGTATTCCGCCAGGCGCTCCGCCGTCAGCCCCTTGAACAATTGCCCCGGCAGCCACAGCTCTTCCAGGATCGTCGGCACGCCCTCGAACGACATGATGCGCTTGATATAGACGACCGCGTCGCCGGATTTCAGGTCGAGCAGGCGCGCCACCTCGGCCGCGGCGCGGATGCGCTTGACTTCGAGGTACTGGTGGTCGGGATGCTGGGTCACGCCCTCGTCGGGCACGAGCTTGAGGAAACGGAAGTGCGCGCGCGCCTCGTTGTGCGTGGCGACGAAGGTTCCCTTGCCCTGGCGCCGCACGACCAGGTTCTCGGCCGCGAGCTCGTCGATCGCCTTGCGGACCGTGCCCTGGCTGACCTTGTAGCGGCCGGCCAGCTCGACTTCGCTGGGAATCAGTTCGCCCGGTTTCCATTCGCCGGATTGCAGGCTCTGGGTGATCAGGGCCTTGATCTGTTGATACAGCGGGGAAAAGGTAGGGGACGTGCCGGTCTGGGACATGCCCGATCCGGAGGTGCCTCCGGCGCTACCCGCAGCGCTGCTGCTGGCGGCTCCATTGCTGTTCGGATTGGACGGTGCTTGGTTCATAGTCTGCGATTTTTTCACAAAACCCCCTCTGCGTCCAGTGTGGAAAGACGCAGATTATGTGTCTTATATAAGACATATGATATGAATTGACAGATGGAATATCGGAGGACTACACTCGCGGTCGACTGGACGTGGGCGCCCCCTCTCCCGGCAACGCGCCTCATGCCCGAATCGCGGGTGAGCTTTGGTATGATTGCAGTTTTCCCAAACTGGCGTATCCTCGGCGTCGCCCGCTCATTTGTCAGTTCTTTATCCCACTTTTGGAGATTCATCATGGCTAAAACCCCAATGCGCGTCGCCGTTACCGGCGCGGCCGGCCAGATCGGCTATTCCCTGCTGTTCCGCATCGCCAACGGCGACATGCTGGGCAAGGACCAGCCGGTCATCCTGCAGCTGCTCGAAATCGACAACGAGAAGGCACAGAAGGCGCTGAAGGGCGTCATGATGGAAATCGACGACTGCGCATTCCCGCTGCTGGCCGGCATGACCGCCCATAGCGACCCGATGACCGCATTCAAGGACGCCGACGTGGCCCTGCTGGTCGGCGCCCGTCCGCGCGGCCCGGGCATGGAGCGCAAGGACCTGCTGGAAGCCAACGCCCAGATCTTCACCGTGCAGGGCAAGGCGCTGGACGCCGTCGCTTCGCGCAACGTGAAAGTGCTGGTGGTCGGCAACCCGGCCAACACCAACGCCTACATCGCCATGAAGTCGGCCCCGAACCTGCCGGCCAAGAACTTCACCGCCATGCTGCGCCTGGACCACAACCGCGCCCTGTCGCAGGTCGCCGCCAAGATCGGCAAGCCGGTCGGTTCGATCGAGAAGATGGTCGTGTGGGGCAACCACTCGCCGACCATGTACGCCGACTACCGCTTCGCCACCGCCGACGGCCAGTCGGTCAAGGACCTGATCAACGACGACGTCTGGAACCGCGACACCTTCCTGCCGACCGTCGGCAAGCGCGGCGCAGCGATCATCGACGCCCGCGGCGCCTCGTCGGCTGCTTCGGCCGCCAACGCAGCGATCGACCACGTGCGTGACTGGGTCCTGGGCACCAACGGCAAGTGGACCACCATGGGCATCCCGTCGGACGGTTCCTACGGCATCCCGGAAGGCACCATGTTCGGCTTCCCGGTGACCACCGAAAACGGCGAGTACAAGATCGTGCAAGGCCTGGCAATCGACCAGTTCTCGCAAGAGCGCATCAACAACACGCTGAACGAACTGAACGAAGAGAAAGCCGGCGTGGCGCACCTGCTGGGCCAGTAAGCACCACCACCACCACGTCGTCCCCGCGCAGGCGGGGACCCAGGTTTGGTGGCGTTTCGTCAGCTCACGCAAACCTGGGTTCCCGCCTTCGCGGGAACGACGGTATTAACACTCATCCGAACATGCATCCTTCCAAGGTTTTATTCCAGGGCCAACGCCAGCCGCTGCTGCTACCTGCCTGCGACCACTACGCCGGCAGCGAAAAGCTGATGCGCAAATCGATGGCCCTGCAACAAGAGCTTGGCCCGGTATTCGACATCACCTTCGATTGCGAGGACGGCGCCAGCGCCGGCCGCGAACGCGAACACGCGGAACTGGTGGCGAGCCTGCTGAACGACGAGGGCAACCGCTTCGGGCGGATCGGCGCGCGCCTGCACGACGCCGGCTCGCCGCACTTCGCCCAGGACGTCGAGACCATCGTCGGCGCGGCGGCGCAGAAACTGGCCTATGTGGTGCTGCCCAAGCCGAACGGCGTGGCCGACGTGCTGCGCGCGCAACAGATCGTCAACGCGGCGGCAGAGAAGGCCGGACGTCCCGCATCCGCCAAACCCGTGCCGCTGCACGTGCTGATCGAGACCCACGGCGCCCTGCACGAGGCATGGCAGATCGCCGCCCTGCCCCAGGTCGAATGCCTCTCGTTCGGCATCATGGATTTCGTTTCCTCGCATTACGGCGCGATTCCGGCCGCCGCCATGCGCACTCCGGGGCAATTTACGCACCCACTCGTAGTACGGGCGAAGCTGGAGATGGTTGCGGCATGTCATGCGTATGACAAGGTCCCCTCCCATAATGTGACGACCGATATCAAGGACAGCGCGGTTGTCGCCAACGACGCCACCCGTGCCGCCGGCGAGTTCGGGTTCACGCGGATGTGGAGCATCCACCCTGACCAGATCAAGCCGATCGTCAAGGCCTTCACCCCGCGCTTGTCCGAAGTGAACGAGGCAACCAACATCCTGCTCGAAGCAATGGCGGCGGATTGGGGGCCGATCGCCCAGCATGGACGCTTGCACGACCGCGCCAGCTACCGATATTATTGGACGGTGTTGCAGCGCGCGAAGCTGGCCGGCCTTGCGCTGCCAGATGCCGCGGCGGCAATCGTCAATCAACCGGAATCCATCTGATGGCCATCACTCTGAATCAAACGCTCGCCGCCTGCGCTCTCTCGCTGGCGGCCGCCGGCCTTTGCGCGCCGGCATTTGCCGCATCCAACGTCCACGAAACCCACCCGAAGGCGACCCAGGTCCTGAAGGAAAAGGCCAAGGCCAAGGCCAAGAAAGCCAAGAAGGAAGAAAAGCAGGAGGTCGCCGACGACCCGGAGCCGGACATCACCGATACCGTCGTCACCGACTATGCCTGCGAGCTGAACAACAAGATCACCATCTATACCAACGACAAGGATAGTGGCCACATCGCACTGCGCTGGAAGAACCGCCTGCACCGCCTCGAGCGCGTGGGCACCACCACCGGCGCGCTGCGTTTCGAGAACACGAAGTTCGGCCTGGTCTGGATCGGCATCCCGAGCAAGGGCATCCTGCTCGACTCGAAGCAGAACCGCCAGCTGGCCAACGAATGCAAGAACGCCGAACAGGCCAAGCCGCTGGTGGCGGCCGCACCTGTCACGGCGAAGAGCTGATTTCCCGTCGTCCCCGCGCAGGCGGGGATCCAAGACGGCTGGATAACAAGTAGTCCCTAACGAAGGAGAGTTCATGTCTCACAATACCTTGAACACGCTGAAGGAATTCCCGCTGCAAGCGGGCCAGACCGGCCAGTTTTACTCGCTGCCGGCACTGGGCGAATCCCTGGGCGTGAACCTGTCGCGCCTGCCGGTGTCGATCCGTATCGTCCTCGAGTCCGTGCTGCGCAACTGCGACGGCAAGAAGGTCACCGAAGAGCACGTCCGCCAGCTGGCGAACTGGGGTCCGACCGCCGCCCGCACCGAAGAGATCCCCTTCGTCGTCGCGCGCGTCGTGCTGCAGGACTTCACCGGCGTGCCGCTGCTGGCCGACCTCGCCGCCATGCGCAACGTCGCCTACAAGATGGGCGCCAACGCCAAGAAGATCGAGCCGCTGGTGCCGGTCGACCTGGTGGTCGACCACTCGGTCACCATCGACCACTTCCGCACCCCGGACTCGCTCGACCTGAACATGAAGCTCGAGTTCCAGCGCAATAACGAGCGCTACCAGTTCATGAAGTGGGGCATGCAGGCCTTCGACACCTTCGGCGTCGTGCCGCCGGGCTTCGGCATCGTCCACCAGGTCAACCTCGAGTACCTGGCGCGCGGCGTGATGAAGAGCGGCTCCATGTATTACCCGGACACCCTGGTCGGCACCGACTCGCACACCACCATGATCAACGGCGTCGGCGTCGTCGGCTGGGGCGTGGGCGGCATCGAAGCGGAAGCCGGCATGCTGGGCCAGCCGGTCTACTTCCTGACCCCGGACGTCATCGGCGTGAACCTGACCGGTTCGCTGCGCGAAGGCTGCACCGCGACCGACCTGGTGCTGACCATCACCGAAATGCTGCGTAAAGAGAAGGTGGTCGGCAAGTTCGTCGAATTCTTCGGCGAAGGCACCGCCTCGCTGTCGACCACCGACCGCGCCACCATCGGCAACATGGCACCGGAATACGGCGCGACCATGGGCTTCTTCCCGGTCGACGAAAAGACCGTCGACTACTTCCGCGGCACCGGCCGCACCGAAGAAGAACTGGCCGCCTTCGAAAACTACTTCAAGGCCCAGCAGCTGTTCGGCATCCCGCGCGAAGGCGAGATCGACTACACCCGCGTGGTGTCGCTCGACCTGTCGACCGTGACCCCGTCGCTGGCCGGCCCGAAGCGTCCGCAGGACCGTATCGAACTGGGCGCGATGAAGTCGACCTTCACCGACCTGTTCTCGAAGCCGACCACCGCCAACGGCTTCAACAAGTCGCCGGACGACCTGAACAAGGTCTACGAGACCACCAACGGCGTGCGCGTGAAGAACGGCGACATCCTGATCGCCGCCATCACCTCCTGCACCAACACCTCGAACCCGAGCGTGCTGCTGGCCGCCGGCCTGCTGGCCAAGAAGGCCGTCGAGAAGGGCCTGACCGTCGCTCCGCACATCAAGAGCTCGCTGGCGCCGGGATCGCGCGTGGTCACCAACTACCTCGAAGCCGCCGGCCTGCTGCCTTACCTGACGCAACTGGGCTTCGGCGTGACCGCCTACGGCTGCACCACCTGCATCGGTAACGCCGGCGACCTGACCCCGGAACTGAACGCCACGATCACGTCGAACGACATCATCGCCGCCGCCGTCCTGTCGGGCAACCGTAACTTCGAAGCGCGTATCCACCCGAACATCCGTTCGAACTTCCTGGCCTCGCCGCCGCTGGTCGTCGCCTACGCGATCGCCGGCAACGTCAACAAGGACCTGATGAGCGAGCCGGTCGGCAAGGGCAAGGACGGCGTCGACGTCTACCTGGGCGACATCTGGCCGACTTCGCAGGAAGTCCAGGACCTGATGAAGTTCGCGATGAACTCGGAAGTCTTCAAGGCCAACTACGCCGACGTCAAGGGCAACCCGGGCCAGCTGTGGGAAGCCGTGTCGTCGGTCGCAGGTCAGGTCTACAACTGGCCGGAATCGACCTACATCGCCGAACCGCCGTTCTTCAGCGACTTCGAGATGACCCCGAAAGCCGCTTCCGCAGGCATCGCCGGTGCACGCGCACTGGGCGTGTTCGGCGACTCGATCACCACCGACCACATCTCCCCGGCCGGTTCGATCAAGGAAGACGGCCCGGCAGGCAAGTACCTGAAAGAGCACGGCGTGCTCAAGGCGGACTTCAACTCCTACGGCTCGCGCCGCGGCAACCACGAGATCATGATGCGCGGTACCTTCGCGAACGTCCGCATCAAGAACAAGATGATTCCGCCGAAGGCCGACGGTTCCGCAGTCGAAGGCGGCATCACCATCCACCAGCCGAGCGGCGAACAGCTGTCGATCTATGATGCCGGCATGAAGTACATCGCCGAAGGCACCCCGACCATGATCTTCGCCGGCGAAGAGTACGGCACCGGTTCCTCGCGCGACTGGGCAGCCAAGGGCACCCAGCTGCTGGGCGTCAAGGCCGTGATCGCCCGTTCCTTCGAGCGTATCCACCGTTCCAACCTGGTGGGCATGGGCGTGCTGCCGCTGCAGTTCATCGGCGACGACAGCGTCGAATCGCTGGGCATCACCGGCACCGAGACCTATGACCTGAAGGGCCTGGAAGGCGAGATCCGTCCGCAGATGCAGGCAACCCTGGTGATCCACCGCGCCGACGGCTCGACCAAGGAAACCCAGGTCCTGCTGCGTATCGACACCCCGATCGAAGTCGACTACTACAAGCATGGCGGCATCCTGCCGTTCGTGCTGCGCCAGCTGCTGGCTGCGTAATTGGCATCCCTGCCCGCTTCGCGCGGGCAGCGCGAAAAGGCCGGACCCCGCAAGGGCTCCGGCCTTTTTTTCCACCAATCAAGCAAAGAATATTTGTACAATAGCTTTATATGCTCAATGCTTACCGGTAGGAATGGGAAAACTCAACAGGCAGCAGCTGCTCGAGCTACTGGACAGCATCACGCCGCCGAAGGCGGACCTGCTGTCGGACGCGGAATTCGATGGGGTGGTCGCCGCCTTTTGCGCCGGCTGCCCGGATCCGTCGCACGCGCAGTGGCTGCTGTTCGAATGCCTCGATCCGCTCTCGGATGAGGAACTCGTGGAGCGCGCCATCGGAGCGGCGCCGCCGGACAGGCGGTGACAATCCGCGCATTTCCGCGCATCGGACTCTGATAAGGTCGGCGTCATCATGACCTGTCAGAAAGGAAACCCATGAAGTCCGTCGTCAACACCGCGCTGGCGCTGTCTTTCGTGTTCGCAGCTTCCGCATCCGGCGCCAGCACGGCGCCCGCGGGACAGCTTGCGCCAGCGCGCAATCCCGCCCACGTCAAGGCGGTGCAGGATCTGCTTGGCGCCATGCAAATCGAAAAGCTACTGCGTGGCGTCGCCGCCCGCACCCGCTTCCCGAGCGAAGCGCAGCGGCAGGCAATGTTCGCCAGGCTCGACAAGATGCCGCCCGCGGAGGTGTATCAACGAATGGCGCCGCCGCTGGCGGACCGCATCTCCGCCGACACCGCAGCCGAGATGACCCGCTTCTACAACACCCCCTACGGCAAGCAGCTCATCCACCGGAAGTACAACAACAGCGGCGGGATCATCTTCCC
Source organism: Massilia sp. 01N410 (assembly GCF_056399665.1). NCBI lineage: Bacteria > Pseudomonadati > Pseudomonadota > Betaproteobacteria > Burkholderiales > Oxalobacteraceae > Massilia > Massilia sp. 01N410. The sequence continues at coordinate 305,556 of NZ_JBFTRV010000006.1, forward strand.
GGGCGCGGCGGCGGGTGTGCCGCCGGAAGAAAAGAAGGAGCGCAAGCGCGCCGCCTATGTCCAGGCCAGCAAGGAACTCGCGGCCGCGGAGCCGGCGATCGATCACGAAGCCTTCGTACTCCTGCAGGCGATCAACAAGGAAAAGCGCTGAGGCTTCTCAGGTTTCGGCCCACTGCCGCAGCAGGTTGTGATAATGCCCGGTCAGCCCGACCAGTTCGGGCCCGTCGCCATGCCTTGCCCGCAAGGCCTGGATATTCGTATCCAGCTCGTACAGCATCGCCCTCTTCCAGTCGTCCCTCACCATGCTCTGCACCCAGAGAAAGGACGCCACCCGCTCGCCACGCGTGACCGGCTGCACTTCGTGGATGCTGGTCGAGGGATACACGATCGCATCGCCGGCCGGCAGCTTGACTTCGTGGGTGCCGTAGGAATCGATCACGGTGAGCTCGCCGCCCTCGTAGTCTTCCGGATCGCTCAGGAACACGGTGCAGGAGACGTCGGTACGCACGGGAGCGCCGCCGCGCTGGGCACGGATGGCGCCGTCCACGTGCGGGCCGTAATGCTCGCCGCCGGCATAGCTGTTGAAGAAGGGCGGCAGGATGCGCAGCGGCAGCGCGCAGGAAAAGAACAGCGGATTGGCCATCAGCGCCGCGCTGACGATCTGGCCGAGTTCCAGCGCCGGCGGCGACCCTTCCGCCAGCTGGCGGTTGCGCTTGACCTGCGCTCCCTGGCTGCCGACGCTGGCTCGGCCGTCGACCCAGTCGGTCGACGCCAGACGTTCACGCATCGACCTTACCTGCTCCGGCGACAGCACGCCAGGGATATGCAGCATCATGATGGCCTCGGACTCAGAACTTGAAGTTGGCGGTCAGGGTGGCGGAACGGCCCGGCGCCACGCCGGCGTAGTGCGGCGACGAGACCTTGTCGAAGTACAGCTTGTCGGTCAGGTTCTGCAGGTTCAGCTGCAGCGAGATGTCCTTGTTCAGGGCATAGCTGGCCATCGCGTCGAAGCGTGCATAGCCCGGCACCCACTTGTTGTTGTTGACGTTGGCGTAGACCTTCGACATCGCGCTCACGCCGAAGCCGGCCGTGAAGTCCCTGGTGAAGGCATAGCTGGTCCACAGCGAGGCGCTGTGTTTCGGCGTGGTCGGGAAGCGGTTGCCGTTGAAGGGCGACGCGGTCCAGATCGGCGCGGCGGTGGTGCCGGTGTTGGTGTAGCCGTTGTCGGCGATCTCGGCGTCCAGCCAGGTGTAGCCGCCGAACACGGTCCAGGCCGGGCTGAGCTTGCCCGAGAAGCCGAGTTCCACGCCCCGCACTTGCTTGCGGCCGACGTTCTGGGTGGTGCCGTCCGGCGCCGTCACGCGGGCATTGTTCATGGTGCTCTTGAACAGCGCGCCGGTCACGGACAGGCGGCCGCCCGGCAGCAGGTCCCACTTGGTGCCCAGCTCGAGGTTGCGGCTGCGCTGGGGCTGCAGGTTCTGGATCGCCGCCGTCAGGCCGTCCAGGCCGTCGCCGCCGTCGTTGCCCGGCGGGGTCGCCGAGCTGGCGAAGGACAGGTAGACGCTGCCGTTCTTGGCCGGCTTGTAGACGATGCCGGCCTGGGTGCTGACGAAGTTGGTGTCGACCACGGCATGGGCGGCGGCCGTGGTGGCGGTCGGCAGGGTGTCCAGGGTGCTCTGGAAATCGTCCCAGCGCAGGCCCAGGTTCAGCAGCCACTGCGGATTGATCTCGATGGTGTCGAAGGCGTAGACGGCCTTGGTCTTGGTGCTGACGTGGGTCAGCGCGCCCGACAGGCTGCGGGTGTAGAGCCACGGGTCATACGGATTCGGGTTGACCAGGGTGGTGCAGTTGTACAGCGTGGACGCGCCCGAGGTCGGGCAGGTGAAGCTGCCGGTCAGCGGGTTGTTGGTGCCCGGCGTGAAGACGTAGGCGGCGCGGTCGGTCGTCTCGCGGTCGAATTCGACGCCGGCATTGAAGCTGTGCTTCAGGCCGGCCGCGACGGCTTCGCCGGTCAGGCTGGTGACGTTGGCGAAGGTGCGGGTCTCGGTGGCGCGGGTGTTCGCACGGCGCCACACAGTGCCGTAGAGGACGGTGTTGCCCTTCGAATCGTCGGGCTGGGTCCAGACGTAGTCGTTGTTCGATTTGCCGTAGCGGGTCACGTTGCGCAGCGCCAGCCCTGCGCCGAACTCGTGGCGCAGGTCGATCGTGCCGACGTCGCTTTTCGTGTCGCGGAAGTCGCGGTTGGCCAGGCCGTAGAAGGTCTTGCGGTCGACGTCGAACGGGGTGCCGTTGCCGTTCTTGCTGACGTTGGCGCCGCTGCTGAACGGGTTGTTGAAGGGGATGCCGGTATCCGGGATCTCGTGCGAGGTCAGGTGGTAGAGGCTGATGATGGCGCGGTCCGGACCGGTCAGGCCGAAGGTGACGGTGGGCGCCACGCCCCAGCGCTTGCCGCCGACCACGTTGCGGCCGGGGACGTCGTTCTCGTGCGCCATGAAATTCAAGCGGAAGGCGCTGTTGCTGCCGCTGACGTTACCTCCCATTACGCGATTCACGTCGCCGGTGATGCGCCTGTACTTGTCGCTGCCGAGGCCGACCGAGGCGCTGTTGAAGTCGTAGGCCTGGGCGGTCTTGCTGACCAGGTTGACGCCGCCGCCGGCCGAGGAACGGCCGCCGTAGGCCGAGTTCGGGCCCTTCACGACCTCCACCTGCTCGAGGTTGAAGACTTCGCGCGACTGCGAACCGGCGTCGCGGATGCCGTCGATATAGGTATCGGTCTGGGCGTTGTAGCCGCGGATGAAGAGGTTGTCGCCGACCGGGTTGCCGCCCTCGCCCGCGCCGATGGTAATGCCCGGCACGGTGCGCAGCGCATCCGTCAGCGATACCGCGCCGGTCTGCGCGATCACGTCGGCGGAGACGACCGTCACCGACTTCGGCGTGTCCAGCAGCGGCGCCGTGAACTTGTCGCTGCTGGCCGTCTGCGACTGGGCCGCACCCTTCACCTGCACCGCCGGGATGCTCTGGTCGATCACGGCGTCCGGTGCGGCCTGGGCGGCGGACATGCCGAGCGTGGCCAGCATGGTGAGCGCCAGCGCCGGCGCCGGCGATGGGAGAACGCGGGCGTGCTTGCGGCTCTTAATGAAGGATGCTTGCTTCTTGTTATTGGTCATGGGGGCGGTGACGGCAGGGCAAACCGTGAAAGATGAATGAGAACGATTCGCATTATGATTCTTGTTGCGCGTTTTGACAAGCGCGGCTCGACAACACCCTGCTTTTCCCTCCTGCGGCCGAACTTGTCAGTGTGTTACAGGCATGTGGCCGAATCAACTACAATACCGGGGATTAGGGTTTATCATGGCCCTCTGGACCATCGATCCACATTCAATCATTTACTATGCGTCGCTCCTCCAAAGACTCACCCAAACTATCGGCAGACAGCCAGCGTCTAGTCAGCATCAGCCAAGCCATCGTGCAGGCCGCCAGCCGCGTTGAAGAACGGACCTGGGAGCGCAACCTGGATTCGCAGCTGCAGAAGCTGCTCAAGACCAACCACCAGGACAGCATCGACGCCGCACTGAACGTCCTGTTCAAGGGCGACCTCGCGGTCTACGACGTGCTGATGGACGGCGTCGAAGCGGTCAGCGAATCCGCGACCATGACCGAACAGGTCGACGGCGAAGACGTCACCTGGCAGGCCCTGCTGGTGGCCGCGCCGGTGCTCGCCTGGACCCGCTTCTCGATCGCTTCCGGGACCATCCCGAACGACATCGTCACCACCCTGTCGGCCCACTTCTCGGCCCATCTGCTGGCCGACGGCGCCCGCATGGCGATGGCGCCGACCCTGTACTCGCTCGACCAGCTGCCGCGCACCCACGCCGAAACCTATGGCCTGACCCACAAGCTGGCCCAGGCCGCCCACAAGGGCACGAGCGTCAAGCCGGCCGCGCCGGGCCCGGACGCCTCCCAGTTCCTGGCCGACACCCGCTACCTGCTGGTGGCCGTCATCGCCCCGGTCGGCGGCCCGCTGTTCCGCTGGCAGGAGCCGCAGCACCACGTCAACTTCGAAGTGGTGCGCGACGCCGCGCTGGAGCAATGGCGCGCCCAGGCCGGCCCCAACATCGCGCGCCTGCTGCCGGGCTGCGGCACCGAACTGCTGCTGCCGGAAGCCTATTACGTGGCCTGCCGCGAGGCGGACAAGATGATCCGTCCGGTGTCGGTGCGCGCCGCCGTCCACTACCTCACCTACACGCTGGGCGTCGAGCCGGGCGACCTGCGCGCCGTGATCGCAGGCTTCGGCGACGAAATCAACGACAGCCAGGTTGACGAATACCGCATCGGCTTCACCCTGCGCCAATCGTCGGACGTGGTGTACGGCATCGTCTGGCCGCTGTACGGCCAGGAAGACGAAGAAGGCACGCCGATGGAAGGCCCGGTGCACGGCGGCCCTCCGGCGGCGCCGATGGACGAGATCGTCAAGCACCTGAACGAGATGGGCATCGCCCACGTCAAGCGCATCGCCGAGCGCTATGTCGCGGAATACTGCGACGACTGCGGCGCCCCGCTGTTCGCCGACCCAAGCGGAGAGCTGGTGCATGCCGAGATGCCGGAAGATACCCCGGCCGGCAACGAGCACTTCCACTGAGCGCGCACCGCCCCCAGGAAGCCCGGTTCGAACCGGGCTTTTTTTTCGCTTGCGGCCCGGCGTCCCTGCTGCTAAATTGGTTAACACGTTAACTAATTCAAGCATCATGGACAGCCAGTCGATCGACATCAGCACGGCCGGCGGCGAGCGCATCGCCGCCCGCCTGTATCCGGCCCCGGCCCCGCGCGCGCTGGTGCTGCTGCACCCGGCCACCGCCGTCACCCAGGGCTATTACGAAGCCTTCGCGCGCTGGCTGGCCGGCCTGGGCCTGAGCGTGCTGACCTACGATTACCGCGGCACCGGCGCCTCGCGTCCGCACGACCTGCGTACCTGCACGGTGACGATGGCGGACTGGATGGAAGAGGATGTCGGCGCCGTCACGCGCTGGGCCGCGGAGCGCTATCCGGCGCTGCCGCTGCTGGCCGTCGGCCACAGCGTGGGCGGCCATGCGATCGCGCTGTCCGACGAGACCGTGCGCCTGCGCGCGGCGGTGCTGGTGGCCTCGCACGCCGGCGCGACCCGGCTGGTCCGCGGCCTTGGCGAACGGCTGCGCATACGCCTCGTGATGCGCGTACTGGGCCCGCTGCTGTGCGCCCTGTACGGCTACATGCCGGGCCGCCGCATCGGCCTGGGCGAAGACCTGCCCGCCTCCGTGATGCGCCAGTGGAGCCGCTGGACCAGCCTGCCGCGCTACTTCTTCGACGACCCCACGATGTACGCCGGGCGCCGCATGCGCGCCCAGCGCCTGCCGCTGCTGGTGCTGGGCTTCGACGACGATCCCTGGGCCAATCCGGAAGCGATCTCGATGCTGGTCGCGCCGCTGGCCAAGGCCGGCGTCGAGCGCAGGCAGGTCGCGCCACGCGACGCGGGCGTACCGGCGATCGGCCACATGGGCTTCTTCCGCAAGCGCTGCGCGACCCTGCTGTGGCCACAGGTCGGCGACTGGCTGCTGGAGCAGGCCGTCCGTCGTTCGGCGCCTGCCAGGTCGGAGCCTCAGCGATGAGCGGCCCGCGCCAGCCGCGCTTCGTCTTCCTGCTGAACCGCGCCCAGCGCGTCCTGCAGCGCTGGGTGGAGACGCGCCCGGAAGGCTGGGAAGGCATCAGCTCGGCCCAGGCCGCGGTGCTCTTCATCCTCGGCGCGCGCGGCAGCGCGGCGGTCGGCGAGATCGCCGCCGAACTGAAGGTGGCGCCGGCTGCCGTCACCAACCTGTCGAAGCGGATGCAGGCGGCCGGGCTGATCGAACGCGTCGCCGACGAGATTGATGCGCGCATCACGCGCCTGCGCCTGACGCCGGCGGGCGCACAGGCCGGCGACACGGCGCGCGCCGTGCTGGCCGGGCTGAATGCGCGGCTGACCGCAGGGTTCTCGAAGGAAGAGCTGGCGACCGTGGCCCGCTGGCTGGAGCGGGTGGCGGAGCTGGAGGAGTAATCGCCCCAACGCATTCCACCGTCGTCCCCGCGAAAGCGGGACCCATGCTGAACTTCCGAGATCGGCAACGCCGCCTTGACGCGCAATACGCTACTTCGGTGCCTCAATATGGATCCCCGCTTTCGCGGGGATGACGGTGTGGTTTGCCAGATACCCATGAATCTGCGCCACCACCGCAGCCCCTTCCCCCGCCGCGGCCGCCACCCGCTTGGTCGACCCGGCCCGCACATCCCCCACCGCAAACACCCCGTCCACGCTGGTCTCCAGCGCACGCGCTTGATGATCGCGGCCGGCATCCGGGCCGGTCAGCACGAACCCCTTGTCATCCAGCGCCACCGCACACTCGCGCAGCCAGTCGCTGTTCGGGTCGGCGCCGACGAAGAGGAACATGTGGCGGGTCTCGAAGGCCTGCTCCCTGCCGTCCTCGATGCCGTGGCAGCGCACCCGGCTCAGGCCGTTCTCGTCGCCCTCCAGTGCGTCCAGGCCGATGCGCGTGTGCAGCGTGATGTTGGGCGTGGCCGCGATGCGCTCGATCAGGTAGCTCGACATGGTGTCCTCGAGTCCGGCGCGGCGCACCATCAGGTGCACGGTCGAGGCATGCGCCGACAGGAACACGGCCGCCTGGCCCGCCGAGTTGCCGCCGCCGACCAGCACCACCGGCTGGCCGCGGCACAGTCCAGCCTCCACCGGCGAAGCCCAGTAGTAGACGCCGCGCCCCTCGTAGCGCTCGAGGTCCGGCAATTCCGGGCGGCGGTAGCGCGCGCCGGACGCCAGCACCACCGACTTCGCGCGCAGGCAGGTGCCGTCTTCCAGCTCCACCCTCAGCGGCCGCTCGTGGCACAGCAGGCGCGTGGCGCGGGCCGGGATCGCGATCTCGGCGCCGAACTTGATCGCCTGCACGTAGGAGCGGCCGGCCAGGGCGCGGCCGGTAATGCCGGTCGGGAAGCCAAGGAAGTTCTCGATGCGCGCGCTGGCGCCGGCCTGGCCGCCGTAGGCGCGCTGGTCCAGCACCATCACCGACAGGCCCTCCGAGGCCGCATACACGGCGGTGGCCAGGCCGGACGGGCCGGCGCCCACCACCAGCACGTCGTAGACCTTGCCGCGGTCGATGCGCGGCAAGGTGCCGATGCAGCGTCCGAGTTCCGCCAGGCTGGGATTGCGCATCACGAAGCCGTCGGGCAGCGCCACCAGCGGCCAGTCGGCGTCCTGATGCCAATGCTCGCGCACCAGCTGGGCCGCCTCCGGATCCCGAGCCGGATCGCGCCGCGTGTAGGGATAGGCGTTACGGGACAGGAAATTCTCGAGCTCGAACAGGCCGGCGTGGGCGGGCGGGCCGATCAGGATGGGTCCGCCGGGATGGTCGCCGATCAGCAGCACGCGGCGCAGGATGAAGGCGCGCATCAGGCGCTCGCCGAGGTCGGCCTCGGCCATGAGAAGGGCGCGGATCGAGGCGGCGTCCAGCACCAGGGCGTCCAGTTGGCCCACCGCCATGCCGTCCACCAGCGGCGGCCGGCCGGACAATTGCGCGACCTCGCCGCTGAACTGGCCGGGTCCGTAATCGACCACCTCGACCCGCTTGCCGAGCGCATCGGTGCGGCTGCACACCAGGTGTCCGTTCAGGACGACGATCATGCCGGGCGAGTCGACGCAGGCACGGAACACGCAGTCGCCGTCCTGCCAGCGGCGCGGGACGCCGAAGCGCCGCACCCGCCGCAGGTCGTCGGCGTTCAGGGTGGGAAAGATCTGGTGGCCGCGGGTGGCGAGGTCGACGGCGGCTCGCGGCTCGGCGTCGGCCCCGAGGGCATAGGAACCGAATGCGGGAAATTGGTCTGGCATGGCGGGTATTCCTCGCTGAGGATCATGGCCGCCAATGTACGCTAGTTTTGGCGGATCGCGGCAATCACCCGCTTCGCGAACTCGGCCGGATTGCCGGCATGCCAGCGCCACACGATGACCAGGTCGTGCTCGGGTGAAATCACGATGTCGTTGCTGCCCGCGCCCAGCGCCGCATAGGCGGTGGCCGGCAAGCCCGGCAGGTTCTTGCCTTTGGTGTTGAGCCACCACAGGTAGCCGTAATCCGGACCGTGCTCGCTCGGCGTCAAGGCCGCTTTCACATAGTCCTGCGGCACGATCTGGCGGCCAGCCCAGGCGCCGCCGCGCAGCCACAGGTAACCGAAGCGCGCCATGTCCCAGGAATCGATCCACATGCCGCCGCCCCAGCGCGTGCCGCCGCTGACGGAAGGCGCCGGCTTGCCGTGCAGCTCGACGTAACTGTTGTGGTAAGGCACCCACTTCCAGGAATTCGAGGCGCCGATCGGGTCCATCACTTCCTGCTGGAACACGTCCGGCAGCGGGCGGTCGAATACGCGCAGCAGCGACAGCGCCAGGCGGTTGATGCGCACGTCGTTGTATTCGTAATAGCTGCCCGGCGCGCCGAACTGGCGCGGCTTGCGTTCGCCGGCGCCGAAGGCGTCAACGCCGATGAAGTCGGCGTTCTTGCCCCACATGCTGCCTTCCCACTCGGATTCCTGCTGCAGGTGCTGCTTCCAGGTGATGGCGGCATTGTGCGGCGAGGCATAGCCGCCGTCCTGCACGCTTTGCCCCACCGGCTGGTTCAGGTCGGCGATCCTGCCATCGCGCAGGGCGATGCCGGCCACGGTCGAGAGCATGCTTTTCGCCACCGAATAGGTCGGATCGACGAACCGGGTATCGCCGAACTCGGCCACCACATAACCCTTGTAGATCACCACGCCATTGGTGGCGGCGCGCTTCGTCGGCAGCGAGCCGAGCGGCTGGCCGAAGGTCTTTTGCTGGTCCGAGAAATCCGCGGCCCTTTCGGTTTCGTGGGCGCCGGCGTAGGCGATGGCTTCAGCCAATTTCGCGGGATCCATGCCCAGCGCCGCGGGAGACTTGTGCTCCCAAGATCCGGCGGGCGGGAAATACGGTGTGCCGGCGGCGGCGGCGAAGGCGGCAGGCGCGGCCGCCAGTACGACTGCCAGGGACAGGATCGTACGGCGGCCTGTGCGCATCAGGCCTGGTCTTTCCACTTGGAATATGGCAGCCGGATCAGGCTGGAGTTGTAGTAGCGCGGATCGCCCGTCACTTCCTGGCCGATCCAGTCGGGCTTCTCGAAGGCTTCGTCTTCGCTGCCGAGCTCGATCTCGGCCACCACCAGGCCGGCGTTCTCGCCCCGGAACTCATCGACTTCCCAGGTGTGGCCGGCATGCTCGATGCGGTGCCTGGTCTTCTCGACCAGGGGCTGCTCGCACAGGCGGTCCAGCAGCTCGGCGGCGTCCGGCACCGGGATCTCGTATTCCCATTCGCCGCGCGTGGCGCCGGTGTTCTTGCTCTTGATGGTGATGACGGCCCGCTCGCCCTCGATGCGCACGCGCACGGTGCGCACCGGGTCGGAGCTCAGGTAGCCCTGGCGCAGCAGGGTCGGCTGGCCGAGCCCGCGCCAGCCTTCACCGTTGAGGAGGAACTTGCGCTCGATTTCGATGCCCATGATTCCTCCCTTCCCTTCAATCGTCCAGCGACAGCAGGATCGGCTGCAGCATGTCCGCGCCCAGCGCGCTGCTCCTGGCGCCGTTCCAGCCCACGTGCGGGTCGGGCAGGTTGGCGTTGTCCTTGAACGGCATTTCCAGGGTCAGCGACAGGCACTTGTAGGTGTGGCCGATATACTTGGATGCCAGGGTCAGCAGTTCCTCGTTGTACTTCGAGGCCGCGTAGCCGTAGACGTTCTGGAAGTCCGGGCTCGACGCCATGTAGCGCTGGATGAAGGCGTTCTGGGCCGCCAGGCGTTCCGGCGTGAAGTCGGTCAGCATCTCGCTGCCGGCCACGAAGTTGTACGGCAGGGCTTCGTCGCCGTGGATGTCGAAGAACATGTCGACGCCGGTTTCCTCGATCTTGCGCTTCACGCACAGGACTTCCGGGCTGCGTTCGAGGGACGGGGTCATCCACTCGCGGTTCAGGTTGGCGCCGGCCGCGTTGGTGCGCAGGTTGCCGCGCACCGAACCGTCGGGGTTCATGTTCGGCACGATGTAGAACACGGCGCGCTGCAGCAGCTTGCGCGAGACCGGGTTCGAATCGTCGAGCAGCGCATCCATCATGCCCTCGACGAACCATTCGGCCATGGTTTCGCCCGGGTGCTGGCGGGCGATCACCCAGATCTTCTTCTCGGCGTTCGGGTTGCCGATCACCACCAGGTTCATGTCGCGGCCGTCGACCGTGGTGCCGATGTCGTGCACGCGGGCGATCGGGTTCTCGGCCACTTCGCCCAGCAGGCGCAGGTGGCGCTCCCAGGTGTAGGGCTCGAAATAGGCGTAATAGATGCTGTCCAGTTCCGGCGTGTGGTTGATGGTCATCACCTGGCCGTCGAAGCTGGTCGGCACGCGGAACCAGTTCTCGGTGTCGTAGCTGGCGACCGCCTGGTAGCCTTCGAAGCCCTTCGGATAGGTTGCCTGGCCGGCGTTCAGGAAGCGGATGGTGCAGGCCTGGCCGCGCGCGCCCTGCAGGCGGAAGTGGAACCACTGGTGGATGTCGGCGTGCGAATCCTGGCGCAGGTTCAGGTCGATCTTTTGCGGACTTTCCGCGCTGACGACGTCGATGGCGCCGGAGTCGAAGTGCTGGCTGATCTTGATGGGCATGGTCACTCCTTTCAGATGGCGTCGAGGTCGATCAGGTCCTGGCTGTAGGCAAGCAGGATCTGGCGCATCAGTTCGACGTTGCTGCGATCCAGGACCAGGGTCTGGTCCGGCTTGACGTCGAGGTTGAAGGTCATGCTGATCTTGCCCGGCAGGACCTTGCAGTTGACCGTGAAGGCACGCGGAACGTTCGGACTGTCCCAGTCCGCCTGCGTGATCTGCGGCCCGGCCGGCGGCGGCTGCAGGGTGGGATCCTGGTTCGCCGGCAGGTTCTTGATCAGGAAGAACACGATCGAGGCGGGAAGGACGAAGCAGGTGTCATTCGCACCCTGTGCCGAAAACTTGGCCAGCAAGAGATTACCGACCCGGTCGCACGACATGCTCATGCTCTTGACTTGACGGATGACCGCAGATTTCACGAACAACTCCTATGAGATTGGACAAAAAGGCGCAGCGATTCTACCGCATCCCATACGCGAATTGTGTGAAAGAAAAACAAAACGGGGAGCTCGCGCTCCCCGGTCGATTGCTGGCAGGAAGGGATGGCGCCGCCACCGTCCTCCGAACCGGCTGCTTACTGTTTGTTGCCGCGCGACGAGCTGCGCGACGAGCCCGAGGCCGATTGGCGATTGCCATGGCTCATGCTGCCTGCGCGACGAGCCTCTTCCGAGGTGAACTCGTGCGCCGTGCCCTTCTGGTGAGCGGCCTTGCCACCCTGGCTGGCGATCTCGCGCTGACGTTCAGGATCCATCGATGCGAAACCGCGGTTTTTGGTACCGCCACTCTGTTTGTTGCCCTGGTTGTTCGAAGCCATGATGCTTTCTCCTCAATGCTCTAGAAACCGCCGCGTCCTGCGGCAGGCCGAATCCGATGCTCTCGGCAGACACCGATGAGTGCTCGGTCGGAATCATCTTAGGCATGCATGATGGATGAGGGTATAGGACATTTTCAGATGACTTTGTAGGACAATGTGAGACAGAAAATGCACATCCGCAATCTACTTCCAGTAGTAAATGTCCAAGAGGTGGGGTCGTCAGTATTAGTCCTACAATCACCCGCAGTCTCTTCCTATACTGAATGTCTTATCAAGGGCGCATCATCGTCCTGAGAATGCATGTTCCAGTTGAAAGGAGTCGGCTATGGACGCGAACCAACGCAGCGAAGTCAACAACCAGACAAACAACCTCGCCAACGAAAAATGGACGCCCGGTTCGAAGGGCAAGACCGCGGATGACGGACCGCTCGACCACACCTACCCGCAGGGTCTGGGCGTGCAGCAGCAGGGCAACCAGGGCATCGACACCATGGGCGCCGGCCCGGCGCCGCAAGCCGGCGGCAAGGCTGAACGGGCGGACAGCTGCAGGCAGTCGATGGCATCGGAGGGCTCGATGCAGAGCCAGATGAGCGGCGGCTCGGGCACGGTGCAAGGCATCACCGACAGCCACCAGCGCCAGATGGAACAGAAGTCCGGCGCCTACGGCATCCTGGAAGAGCCTGTCGGACATCGCCCACACGATACGGGTGTCGATCTGAAGCAGCAGCGCGATATGCACCGCGACGTGGTCCGTGGCACGATGGCCTCGCAGAACCCGAACCAGCCGGACCTGCAGGGCGGCTCGCTTGGACCTTACCACGGCAGCATGCAGTCGGGCTCGGTGATCGAGGGAACCTCGGACACCAGTACCAGCGGCGGCGGCATGCGTGGTCCGCAAAGCCCGCCGGCCAGCCTGAACGCCGGTTCCGCGACCGGCAACCGCCAGCAGGGTAGCAGCCTGTACGTGTCCGACAACTCGACCCGCAGCGGCGGCGGCATGCGCGGCCCGCTGAGCGGATCGCAGGGCAATGCCCAGGGCAGGCTGGACGAGAACGAGCCGGGCCAGGAAGCCCAGCGCGGCAATACCCAGCTGGGCGTGGCCGGCTCGCACTCGATGTCCAACCAGGCCCCCAGCATCGGCGGCGTGCACGAATCGAACGACGTGGCCGGCGGCCTGCCGCGCTCGCCGGGCAATACCGGCGCCCAAAACGCTGTGACCAGCACTGACCGCAGCGGCTCGCAGACCGGCGCCGGCGCGGCCGACGGCGGACCACCGGCGCACCAGTCCAACGATGCCGCAGGCGGCTATCCGCGCAGCCCGGGCTACGCCAACCGCCTGTCCGGCGACCAGGACATGGACGACGACACCGGCTTCAAACGCAAGCCCTGAAGTAAAAGAGCCGGTCCAGAGCGCGCCCTCCGGGGCGCGTTTTCTTTGGCTGTGTGCGCGTTAATTATGTGAACTGAAACGGGTTGCGCAGGTCATACGCATTGTCGAGTTAACTCATGTGGAGTGACGATGCCGGGCCCGACCTTCGATCAACTGTTCGGCTTGTTAACGGCGGCAAGCCTGGCTACCCCGGACG